>CAYZCV010000001.1:0-23649 GCA_964476965.1 uncultured Opitutus sp.
GCACATCGATCAACGGCGCGATCTGAAATTCAGGATCACCCTCCCCTCCGCCTGCGCTTCCAGCCATGACCGCCTCCGTGGTTGGGTTCGCTAGGACGCAACGGGAATCGTTGTCGCTGCGGCGGCCGAAGTCTCTCCCGTGCTGGTCGCAACCGAGACGCGATCACCGTGGTCAGCGACCCCGGCTGCAGCCGAGCCTTCCGGTGCCGCAGGCTGCAGCCATTTCGGGCGCGCGGCGCAGGATTGTCCCCCGGCAAACTCGACTGCGGCGAGATCCTCGTAGGGGAACCGGCGGAAGAGTTCAGCCACGGCTTCCTGCAGGTGATGGATGGCCTGGGCGGTTCGGTTTCTCAGCAGGTAGTAGAAGACGAAGGCCGGGATCGCGACCACCAGACCGCCGGCGGTGGCATAGAGAACCTTGCCGATGGCTCCCGAGAGTTTCGAGGGGTCCGCCGCGCCGGCCTGGCCCATCGCGGCGAAAGCCTCGATCATTCCCAGGACGGTTCCGACGAGTCCAATCATCGGCGCGATGACCCCGATCACCGAAAGGTAGGCGATCTTGTTCTGAAATCGGGCGTTCTCGCCCATGATCGCCGTGATGACCGCATCCTCGGTCGCCGTCTTGCCTTCGGAGGCATGGCGAAGGCCGGCCCCGACCCCATTCGTCAGCAATCCTGGATTCGCCCGACAGTAGTCGAAAGCCCCTTGATAGTCTCCGGCACGAAATAGGGCACGGAGCGCCTCCAGCGTCGCCATCGGCATCACCTGCTTCGCGGCGGTCCGCGCATAGCCATCGGTCACCAGCCACACGATCAGCATGCTGCACACGACCAGAATGTAGATCGTCGGCATGTTGAGCTTCTGGAGCAGCGTCTGCTGCACGACGATGGGCGCGGCCGTTTCCGCGGCGGAGAGCAGCGCCGGTCCGGCGAGGCCGGCAAGCAACACCAGAAGAATCAAGCGGGGGCGAAGGAGGCAGTTCATGACGACGGGGGACGAGCGTTAAAGTTGGGGTCCAGCCGAGCTGCCTCGGGCGATTCCGGAAACACGCGGCGCAGTTCCTCCGCGGCGCGGTCGGCGCGAGCCGCGTCGCCCCAGAGCTGGTAGGCCCGACGACTGCCGTCCAAAGCAGGAGCCATGAGCTCCTGCCGTCCGGGATGAACAACGAGGATGCGCAAAAATGCCTCGAGGGCCGCCTCCGCCTCGCCCTGCTGGAGAGAGCGCTCGCCCCGCAGCAGCCAGGACCGGGCCCGGACTCCCGGCGGGACATCCTCTTTCAGAATCGCCTCAACCATCGCCGCCGCGATCTCCCCCTGGCCGGCCGCCAACGCGAGTTCGGCCAACGCGAGCCGGGCCAGACCCACCGCCTCGGGATCAACGGCGGTCGCAATCAGCTCGCGGGCCGCGGCCTCGGCTTCCTGGGCGGAGCCCGCGAGCAGCAAACCCCGGAGGCGCAGGAGCGAAGCGGCGGTCCACCATGACCCCGGGAGCTTGGCGAAGAGGACGAACTCCGCCCGGACCGGTTCCAGCGTGGTAACGGCCTCCCGGGCTTGCCCACTCGACAGCGCCGACCGGGCGGTCTCGAGTGCGGCGGGTTCAGGCCAGTCGAGCCGGACCACATCGGAAATCGCATAGGAGCGCTCGACCACGGCTTCGGTGCCGACAGCGTCGACAACCTCAACCAGAGAGACCCCACGCACCGCCACGTCGATGGCGTCCAGGACAAGGCCATCGCGTAGGTGATACTGCTGGGACCGCACTGTGCCTATCGGTAGCAGGAAAATCACCGAATAAAGGACCGCCTTCATTCGCTCTGCCCTCCCGTCGCGGCGGCATCCCACTCGGCCAGGCGTTGGTGAGCCGCGGCGGCTTCGACGCTCACGGCGAGGCGCTCATCGCGAAGCATTTCCCGCAGGGTCGCGACGGCCTCGGGTTGACGGCCCAGCTCGGCGAAGGTCTCGGCACTACGCAGATAGGCCCGGGCCACCCAAGGGGTGAACCTGCGGTAGCTCAGGTAGACCCGCTGGAAATGGGCCTGTGCCTGCGCGAGATTCTCGGGTCCGCCCCGGCGGACGAGAATTTCGCCCAGCGACCAGACACTCTCCGCCGTCGCCTCCCCACGCCATTCCCGGTTAGCGGCGATCTGCTCGAAGAGTTCCTGCGCCGCATCAAGGCGACCCAGGGCGAGAAGCGATCGCGCACGGCCGAGCGTCGCCTCGCGCAGCTTGAAACGCGCGCCGGCGCGATCAATGGCTTCACCAAAGCGCGCCAAAGCCTCCTCCGCTCGCCCGCTGGCCAGAGCAACTTCGCCCAGGCCGGTGTAACCGAAGTCGGCGAAGATCGATCGTGGGTAGGTGGTCACAATCCGATCAAAGCAGGCCCTCGCCTCCTCCCGCCGGCCCGTGGCCAGGAGGTGGTCGCCCAAACGGCCGAGGATCCCGGGCGGCAGTGCTTCGCGCGGAAACTCGTTGTCCAAGCGCGCCAAGCAGGCCGCCCGCTCGTCGGTCGCGTTCCGCAAGGCCGCCACCTCCGCCTGGAGGAACACCCGGCGGGCTTGCGCCGTGAGCGACGCCGAAGACGAAACGGCCGACCCGAACACAGCATCGATCCGCGACTCAAGCGAAACGACGGGAGGCTGAACCGCATCGGTCCCTTGTACTTGGGGCGGCGCAGGGCGCGCCAGCATCCCCGCGAGTTCAAACAAGAGTCGTTCGACGCCGTCCCTCACAGGGTCGCCGAGGTAGCGCGACGCGATTTCCGCGACACGTGCGATGCCCTCTTCGGGGCGGCCTTCCCGGACCCGGATGCGACCAATCCAGTAAGCGGCATTGATCACGAACGGATGGTCCGGCCGTTCGCGCGCAAAGGCCTCCCACATGGCCGCGGCCTCGGCAAACTCGCGCCGGGCCTGGTGGTGACGGGTGAGCTCATCCAGCACATAGCCGAGCAATTCATCCGGCAACGCGGTCTCCAAAGCACGTTGATAGCTCCCGATCGCTTTCGCGACCTCGCCCTCGCCCGCCCAGGCGTCGCCCTGCAGCGCGAGCACCTCCCCCCGTTGGGGGTGGTCCATCTCGTTTTCGCTGAGCCAAGCGACGGAGAGGCGGTTCGCCATTGCATAGTCCTCCATCGCGTAGTGAGCGGCGGCCAAACGGTAGCCGGCATCGGCGGCAAAACGGCCGGCCGGCCATTGCTTGAGGTAGGCGCCGATCTCCTTCACGGCCTGCTGCTGGTGACCCAGCAACAGGCCCGCCATCGCGTGCAGATAAATTGCTTCCTCTACGAAGCGTCCACGCGGGTAGTCCCTCTGGTACCCCTCCATCCGAACGCGCGCCTCCTCGTGGCGTCCCGCGGCGAGCAGAGCCTGAGCGTGCAGCACCAGGAGCGGTTCCCGGTAATCGGAACCCGCAGCTAGGGAATCGACCCGCGTCAGCAGCGCGAGCAGCGGCACCTGCTCCCCTTGGGTCTGGGCCGCGACGGCGGCTCCGTGAAGCGCCGCGGCAACCAGCGGGTTTGCCGACGCTTCCGCCGCGAAGCGATCCAGGGCGTCACCCGCTTTGGCCCAGCGCCCCGTGTCCGCATAGGCCCGGACGAGCCCCGCGTGGGCCGCGGGTCGCTCCCCTGCATCGGCGGGCGCCACGAGCACCTCGCCAAAGGCGATCGCCGCCTCCCAGGCGCTGCCTTGCTCCTGAAACGCGCGGCCCACGCGGAGGTAGAGCGCGGCATCATAGCCCGGCAGCCCGTCGATTTCCTTCAGCGCGGCCTGTGCCCGTGTTTGCCGCTCCACCAAGCGTCGGTAGGCGTCCAACTCGGTCACCGGACCGCGCGCGATCACCCGCGCCCGTTCGATCTGCGCTGCGAGGCGAGCGCTGCGCGCGGCTTGGTCGCGCTGAAGCTCCGCGCGCGGTACCGCCTGACGATAGGCCGCAAGCGCGCCCTCCGGATCGCCGTCGCTGAGGAGCGCATCGCCCAGTTGCAGACTGAGCGTGTTCAGGCCCGCGACGTTATCGACGAGTTCGCGCTGGCCTTGGAGGAGTGCGAGGCCCCGGGCCGCCTGCTCGTGGTTTTTCTTTTCGAGGAGCAGAGAGACCAGAACGAGGGCCGAGTCGGCCCAGTCCGCGTCGCGTGGGGCCGACGCCAGGAGGCGTTCGTACGCTTCGATGGCCACCTCGGTCTGTCCCGCCTGCCGAGCCGCCAGCGCCCGATAGAGGCGGGCCCGATCGCGGTGGCTGGGGAAATCCTCAAGCGCTCCGAACACCGGCACCGCTTCAGCGTATCGCTCCTGCAACGCGAGCGACAGTCCCTGGATCATTCGTCCTTCGCCGACCACGTTCGCCGCCCCGCCAGCGGTGACCAGTTCTGTCGCGACGGCCTGCGCGCGGGCATAGTCGGCGCTCTGAAAGTGCACCGTCGCCGCAGCCAAGCGCACGCGATCCACGGCAAGGCCGCCCGGCAATGCCTCGCCACCCGCCACCCGGTTCAAGACCAGGTCAAGCAGGGGCGCGGCATCCGCGGGCCGCTTTGCGGTGATGGCCTGTTCCGCCTCGGCCAGAATCTGGGGAAGCGGAACCTGGATCTGCGCGAGCACCGCATTCGAAAAAAGCCCTATGGCAAGAGCCAGTCCGAGCGCGGTCGCAACCGCGCGCCTGACTGGCCCGGCAGACCCGGCGGGAGTTCGGGCAATGCCTTGCATAGGGGACCTCCTTGCTGCGGGAGGCCCCCTGGCGGGTCAAGCCTTTATTGCAATTACGATGCAATAAAGGCAGATTGGGCGGTCTTTACTGGTTTACGAACGCGCCCTCGGTCGCCTTGAGGCGGAGGCCCTCGACCACCGAGATGTCGGGCAGCTTGAGGACGAGGACGTTCGCCCCCGCCTTCACAGGCGCGGTGAACTTGGTCCCGGTCTTGACCACGCTGCCGTCAATCCAGCCCGACTCCACCGCGCCCTCGAGCTGGAAGGTCACCGTGCCCGCGCGGGGGGCTTCGTACACCGCGGATACATAAAGTCCGCGCGTGGTGCTGATCGGTTGGCGGAAGGCCATCGGAATGCCTGGATTTGGAGGCGGCATGGTCGCCACCACGGCCGCCACAATCGCCTCCCGGGGAAGCTGGCCGTTCACCAGGGTGTAGGCCGGCACCCAGTCGGGAAGCGAGAAATCGCCCGCGACCACACGGTCGACGCCCACCGGCTCGTTGCGGCTGGTCACCACATAAGTCCGCCACAGGCGCGCCGTAACGCCCTGCGAGGCGTCGTACTCGCCCGGCTTGCCGAGCTGCGACAGGAACTTGATCAGATCGTTGCGCTCTTCCGGCAGCAGCGTGTCGATCAGACCAGCCGGCATGAGGGAGCCGAAGGCCGTGCGCGTGGCGACGTTGCGCTTCGGCACGGAGATCACGTCATTCGTCACCGTGCGCAGCACGATCTCATTGTCGTCTTCGCGGGTAACCATGCCGGTCAGCTGCTGGCCGTCGTTGGTCGCGATGAGGACGGAGTGGTAACCTTCCTTGGTCTTGGCGTTGGGATAGAGGATCGACTCGACCAGATAATCCGGCGGCGCGCTGGCCCCGATGCTGGTCATGTCGGGCCCGAGGCGTCCGCCTGCCCCGCCGATGGCGTGACAGGAGATGCAGGCCAGATCGGTCTGACGGTACAGCTTCTCGCCGCGGGCCGCGTCGCCGGTCGCGAGCGCCACACGGGCGATTTCCTGCAGCTCGGCCGCGGACAGGGGCTCGGTCGGAATGGAGACACCCGCAATCGACAGCAGCTCGCGAACGAGCGGCTGGCTGGCATTGCCCTCACGGGCCGGACGCAGGCCCGCGCGTGCAACCGCCACGGGGAGACCGGATCCAGACAACGCGGTAGCCAGCTTGTCACCGGCGCCGCTGACGCCGAGCAGGGCGCGCCAGAAGGCCGGGGCCTCGGGATCGTCGGCCAGCGTCTTGAGCACGCCCACGATCTCGGTCAGCGATCCATCGAGATCGACCCGGGCCAGGGCAACGGCCGCCTCACGGCGAATCTCCGACGAGCCCGCCGCGGTGACGAGGGACTTGAGTCGGGCCGCCACGTCGGCGCCACCGATCTCACGGAGCGCATTCAAGGCCGCGGTGCGTTCCGTCGCCGAGGAGGTCGCCTGACCGGCGGCGTCGACGAGAGCGGGGACGAAAGCGGCCAGTTTCCACGTGCCGGACAGCGTGAACGCAGCCGTCCGGACCGGCTCCGCTGCATGGGTGAGCAAGGGTTGAATCGTGGCGAGCTCGCCTTCGGGAAGAGCCTTGCGCAGACGCGCCGCTTCGCTGAGCGACGTCAGCGCGCGCTGGGCGGCCGCCGGCTCGAAGCCGCCGGCGAGCACCTGATTGAGCAGGAGACGCAATTCGGCCGGACCACCCGCGGTCCCGATCAGATCAATCCACGGACCCGAGCCATCGCGCGCCAGCGTGCGACCGGCCAGCAGCTGACCCAGCAGTTCATTCGCGCGGCGGGCATCGATCGCCTTGAGGGCAAACTCGAGCTGCTTCTCGCGACCGTCGACGCGCCACGCGCCCGACTTGACGGCTGCGACCCAGGGTTCCGCGAGCTCATTGATCGTCAACCAGAGCGCGTAATCGAGGAAGGGATCCATCGGCTGCTCGGCGACCGTAAGGGCAAGCTCGGCCGCACGGGCGGACGAGACCTTGCCGAGCGCGCGAACGGCCTCGAGCTTCACCCGCGGATGGATATCCCCCACCAGCCGTTCCAGCAAGGGGAGCGAACCTCCGTCCACAGGCAGCGCCCGCACCGCGGCCGCACGAATCTCGTGCTTCGGCGACGCGAAGAGCTGGTCGAACACGGAGGTCCGGGGTTGGTTGAAGCCCTGGTACATCCACATGGCCTGCAGGCGGGCCTCGTCGCTCGCGTTGCGATCGGTCCATGCGTTCAGCTCGGCGAGCACTGCCGGCGAGCCACGTTCGACCAGCACGCGCCGCGCGCGTTCCTGGTCGTAGGTGTTGGGCGAGAGGAGGAGATCCAGCAGCGCGCCCGTCGAGAGCGTGGTAAAATTGACCTTGGGCAGCGGGGCGCGGCCCTTGGCGGAAATGCGCCAGATGCGGCCGTGAGCCTTGTCGCGCCGCGGATCGCGGAAGTCGACCTCGCCGTGCTGAATGATGGGGTTGCTCCAGTCGGCGATGTAGAGCGCGCCGTCCGGGCCGAGCTTGATGTCCACCGGGCGGAAAGTCGGGTCCGTGGTGCGGATCAGATCCGGCATGGCCTGGGTCACGTAGCCGGCTCCCTGGTCGGTCAGCTTGAAGCGGACCACGCGATGGGCGCGGAAGTCATTCGTGACCACCGTGCCCTGCCAATCGGCGGGGAAATGTGCGCTGCGAATCACCTCGATGCCCGAGAACTTCGGATAGTCGCCAGGGCTGATGCTGCGCAGCGTGCGGGCGGCCGGCGCGAGGGTGAAATAGGTGGCGCCAGGAACACCCCAATTGATGCCCTGGCTGCCGGCACCGTCGGTCACGAAGGACTGGCCGTAGGCGTCGAACTGGTGACCCCAGGCGTTAACCCAGCCGCGGAAGAGAATCTCCATGCGCTGGTCGCGCGGATCGAAGCGGAAGATGCCGCCCGCCTTGAGCCGGACGACGCCGAAGGGCGTCTCGGCATCGGTGCGGGTGTAGACCGATTGCATGAGGTACAGGCGGCCGTCCGGGCCGAAGCGCGGGCTGTGCAGATTGTGGTGGGTATCCTCGGTGCCGAAGCCACTCATGATGGCCTCGCGGACGTCGGCCCTGCCGTCGCCGTCGGTGTCACGGAAGTGGAGGAGCTCGGTGCTCTGCGTGACGTAGGCGCCGCCATTGCCCCACTCGACACCGGTCGGGATCAGTAGGCCGTCGGCAAAGACGGTGGACTTGTCGGCCTTCCCGTCGGCGTCGGTGTCCTCGAGGATCACGATCTTGTCAGTCGGCGCCTGGCCTGGCTCGATCTGCGGATAGACCGCGGAGGTCGAGACCAGCAGGCGGCCCTGGGTATCCCAGTTCATCTGGATCGGCTTATCGAGCATCGGGTTCTCGGCCCAGAGCGTGACCTCGAGTTCGTCGGCGACGACGAAGGACGGATGCGCCTGCGGCGTGAGCGGCGCGCTGATGTTGCCGATGCGGCGTGGGATCTCGGGCACATTCACGGCCTGCAGGCCGCGGAGCTGCGCGATGCGCTGTTCCTCCTGCGCGATATAGTTGTCGAACTGGATTACCTCGGCGGCGTTGCGGCCCTGCTCGCGATTCCGGAAACCGAAAATGTAGGCCATGTTGGCCGGGCGGGAGCGGTGGAAGAACCACTCGTTCTTGCGCAGGATGGACTGGCGGAGATTCTCCGCGCGGGGATTTTCGCGCCACGCGCCGGCCGAACCAAAGAGTTGGTCCTCGAAGATCTGCGCGACCGCACGGTAGCCCTCGGCGTTGAGGCGGATGCCATTCTGGGTGAGCGGCGCCGCGCCCGGGAGCGGGTCTTGGAGGCGATCAAAGAGGGAGAGGAAGGGAACGCCGCGTGCCGCCGCGATGTCGCGGACGGCATTCGAGTAGAGCGCGATCTCCTGGTTGCGCGTGGACGGATCGCGCCAGGGCGCGCCGAGGTTCTCGTGACGGATCGGTCCGACGAGGACGAGGCGGACGCCCGGAGCCACGGACTCGAGGGTCTCGAGCAGCTTGGCGTAGTCGGCACGGAACTTGGCTAGACCGGCGGCGCCGTCGAAGGAGCTCGCCATGCCGTAGCCGATGAAGGCAACGGTCGGGCGGGCCTCGGTCAGTTGCTTGACGAGTTGCTTCCAGCCCTCGTCCGCCGGCTCGCGGCCGGCCTGGAGGAGACTGAGACCGAAGCGCGAGTCACCCACCGGGGTGTCGCCGCTCCAACCGAGATTGCGGAAGGTCACGTTCCGGTCCGGGAAGCGCGAGGTCAGCATGACCTCGATCCAGCCCTGGTATTGCTCGCCTTCGACAAAGGCGTCACCGAGCAGGATCACGCGGTCGCCCTCGCGCAGTTCAAACGAGGGCGCCGGGACCGCGGCGCGGGCGAGAGAGGACAGCAGAACGCACCCGAGGACGGTGCACAGGAGGGATTTCAGGACAGCACGCATAGGGAGGGGAAAGGCAACGAAAGTGAAAAAGGAAACGGGTCAATCGGCCTGGGAGCGGAGGGCGCGCAGCAGCCGCGGCCGGTTCGCTCCGGACCCGGTGGGATCCAATCAATAGGTCTTCAGCCGGATGTTCCGGTACTCGACCTTCATCGGCGGTCCGGTGTGGACCTGGACCCCGATCTGGCCGTCAACGGGGCGGTTCGGGACATCGTCATCGATCACCATGCTCATGATCTGGCCATTGAGCATGTGGATCAAGGTGTTGCCCCGGGCGATGATGTGCACGGTGTTCCAGCCATCAGTCGCGACCTTGGCGAGTTCGTCCGTGTTGCCGATGCGGGACAGCTCAACCGGCGGACGGCCGCCCACGACACGCGTCACCTGCCCGCGCACGGCGAGGAAGAGGCGGCCCTTTTCCTCGTAGTTATTGCCCGGATACCGTTTGCGGCCGTCGAGGTCAAACTGGTAGCCCCGCATGGCGAACTGGTTGGTCGGGGTGACCGGATCCGGGATCACGGCGCTGCGGTAATTGATGCCGCTGTTGCCCTGTTCGGTGATCTTGTACTCGAGCTTGAGCTCGAAGTCCTTGGGGCGGCCGCCCTGCCAGATGATGAAAGTGTTGCTCTTCACGACCGTCTCCGGGGTGATTTCTCCGACCAGCAGACCGTTCTCGACCCGCCAGTAGACCGGGTCGCCCTTCCACTGATTGAGGGTGCCGTCGAAGATGGAAACAAAGCCGGGCTCGTCGCCCTCCACCGGCGTCGGCCGGTCGGTTTGCTTCGGGGCGTAGGGAGCGGGCGCAGCGGCGGCGGACGAGGCTTGCTGGGCGAAGAGGGCGGGCGCGATCGCCAGCACCAATGCGCCGAGCGCAAAGCGGGGCAGGGACTTCATGGGGGCTTGGGGTAGGATTTGGGAGACCTTGAAAGATCTAGCCCCCCACCCCGGCCTAGGCGAGCCCAAGCTTGCGCAGAACCTCCGGTGGCGGGCCGTCGAAGGTGACGAGGGGCGTGTTCCCCACGTAGCCCACCTGGGCCATCCCCAGCGGGGTCGAAAAATACCCCCCGGCCGTGAGATTGCGGTAGATCGCGAAGAAGCGAGCGGGCTCCTTGTGCTCGGGTCGGGCGCGGGGCTCGTAGCAGATCTCGTCCGCGATCGCGCTCATCTGGGCTTCGCTCAGGTCGGCAAAGCCCTTGGCGAAGCGCTTCCGGGCTTCCGCCTCGATCCAGGCCAGCCCGGTCAGGATGGCCACGCGATCGCCGCGCTGGGCGGGATAGGGCGCGCTGATCCACTCATCAATGAAGTCGTGCACACCCAGAGCCGCGGCACTCGGGTTGTCGCCGTCCGCAGGGAGAATCAGTCCGCAGAGTGCAGCGGCCGTCCGGCGCTGGTCGTCCGTCAGAGTGAGCGGCCAGACGTCGCCGGGCTTGTAGTCTTTGACCAGGTCCGGGTCGGTGCCGTAGCCATTGGCCGTGACGGGCGTGACGGCGTTGGCGCCCGCGGACGCCGGCGTGGCGGCGCGCAAGGAGGGCAGGCCGCGTTCAATGAAGGCGGTGGAGGCGGCGGCCGTGAGCACCCACTTGAGGGCGGTGCGGCGGTCCATGCGGGGAGGAAGAGGGGTGCTCATGGTCAGATGTTTCCTTTCTTCATCTCCTCGAGGAGGTAGTCGCTCGCACGCCAGGCCAGCGCCATCATGGTGAGGGTGGGATTCTTGTCGGCGTTGGAGCAGAACGGACCGCCGTCGGTGACGAAGAGATTCTTGATATCCCAAGTCTGGCACCACTGGTTGGTGACGGAATTGCGGGCGTTGGTGCCCATGATGGTCCCGCCGACCTCGTGGATAATCTTGCCGCCCGGCTCGATCGCGAGCGCGCCATTGGCGGCCGGCGGCGTGGTGACCCGGCCGCCCATCGCCTCGATGAGCTCGGCAAAGGTTTTCTGCATGTGCGCCGCCTGGCGGGTCTCGTGATCGGACCACTTCCAATGGAAGCGCAGGACGGGGATACCCCACTTGTCCTTCACCACCGGATCGAGATCGCAGAAGCAGTCCTCGTTGGGAATCATCTCACCGCGCCCGGCGAAGCTAAGGAAGGAGCCGTAATAGCGGCGGGCGTCCTCGCGGAACTTGCGTCCGTAGCTGCCGCCTGTGACCGACTCGAGGCCGTTGAAGGAGGTGGCGGAGGGCATGCCGCGGCCGCTGACGAATTCGATGTGGTAGCCGCGGGCGAAATCGAGTTTGCCTGCGTGCTGCTCCTTGTAGAGCCACCACGGAACATAGACATGGCCGCCGCCTGCGCCGTCCTCGTTGTGCGGCGGAAGATTTTCCAGCAGGGGGATCTGGCCGGCGAGCCGCGCGCCGACGGTGTCGAGGATGTACTTCCCGACGAGGCCGCTGCTGTTGGCCAGGCCGTTGGGATAGCGGGTCGATTTGGAGTTGAGGAGAATGCGAACCGACTCGGCGGAACTTGCGGCGAGCGTGATCACCCGCGCGTAGGCCCGGCGCTCCTGGCCCGTGGTCTTGTCGATGAAGAGGATCCCGGTCGCCTTGCCGGCGTCGTCCATCAGGACCTCGCGGGCCATCGCATTGGACACGATGTCGAGATTGCCGGTGGCGAGGGCCGGGGGCAGATGGACCGTGGTGGACTGGTAAGTGGCGCGGATCGCGCAGCCCCGGCCACAGGGGGTCGCCCAGAAGCACGCGGCGCGCTCCGACATGGACGCGGCAAGGATGCGCTGGGCGCGCGGGTTGTTCGGATGGATCTTGGCCGGGAGGACATTCGGATCCTGACGCTGCGTGAGGACGGCGCGGTGGATCGGGATGACCGGGAGGCCGAGTTTGGCTGCCCGCTGCTTGGCGAGCTGTTCCCCGGCGCGGGCGAGCGGCGGCGGCTGCAGGCAGCCCTCCGGCGAGTCCGGGGTGTTTTCCAAGCCGTGATTGCTGCCAAACACGCCGATGAGCATCTCGACCTTGTCGTAGTACGGCGCCACATCCGCGTACGACAAGGGCCAGTCAAAGCCCAGCCCATCGCGGGAGCGCGGCTTGAAGTCGTATTCGCCGTTGCGCAGGGAAATCCGGCCCCAGTGATTGGTCCGGCCGCCGGTCATCCGCGCCCGCCACCATTCGAACTGGCGGCCCGGCTCGCTCGACGCGCTGGTGTAAGGCTCGCCGGGGACCTGCCACCCGCCATCGATGGTCGAGTCGTAAAAGCCGAACGGCTTGTCCGGCGTGCTCGCGCCCCGCAGCGGGGCCTGGGCGTTGGTCTGGAACATCGGAGTCTCGTTGACCGGGTCGTAGTGGCGACCGGCCTCGAGCATGAGAACGGTGACCCCCTCCATGGTGAGGGTGTAGGCCGTCTGACCGCCGGCCGCGCCGGAACCGACCACAATGACATCGTAACGTTCCTTGATCTGATCCGCAGAGATGAAAGGCATGGGGAAAAGGGGACAAATTTCACCGGACTGACTTCTCGCCAGGGAAGACGATTCCGATGGGGGCACTCCAACCTTGGGGGTCCTGCTGAAATTTACAACACGAGAGCCGCCCCTGAAGAAAAACGATGCGCGAGGTCCCACCAGACGGCCTCGCTGCGTCGGCGAGGCTCACCGGGATGTCATTCAAACGATTAGGTTGACCCCCGCCAACGCAGGCGGCGCACTTCTGTCGCTCCATGGCCATGCCCGATGCTTCCCTGACCCGCCGCGGTTCGCCCTGGTTTCTCTCCGTAGCCGCCGCGCTCCTGCTCGCCGCCATCGCCTCGTTCTACCTTTGGACGGCAGCGCCCGCACGGACCCCGTTCATGGGCGAGCAGGCGCGGAGCAGCTACTATAACCTGCTGACGGCAGGCCTGCTCAAGGGCCAGCTGGCACTCGACGTGCCCGATGACCCGGTCCTGGCCGCATCGGACGACCCTTACAACCCGGCCAACCGGATCGGCCGAGGCATGCACGACGCCTCCTACTACAAAGGAAAATTCTACATCTATTTCGGTGTCACGCCGGTCCTCATTCTTTTTCTGCCGTTCAGGCTGCTGACCGGAACCTTTCTGGCCGAGAACTACGCGGTCGCGGTGTTCGCCTTCGTCGGACTCATGGCGGCCTGGATCCTGTTCCGCGACGTGGTTCGACGCTATCTGTCCTCCACCCCGGCGTGGATCCAACTCCTGGCTCTGGCCTGCCTTGGCCTCGGAACCATGATTCCGCCCTTGCTGCGGCGCCCGCACATGTGGGAGGTGACCATCGCCTGTGCCTACGCCCTGTTCATGCTGACGCTCTGGCTGGTCTGGCAGGCGCTCCACCGGGCGCGGCCCGGCCGCTGGCTGGGAGCGGCCAGTCTGACCATGGGGCTAGCGATTGGGGCGCGCCCGGTTTACCTGCTGGCGGCAGTCGTCCTACTCGTCCCGCTGTTCGAGCCGGCCAAGCGCCTCGGCCTCCGTTTCTGGCGTGACGCCTCCTGGCGTCGTCTCGCGCGGGCCGCGCTCATTCCCATTTCCGTGGTTGGCGCCGGGCTTTGCCTCTACAACTACCTGCGCTTCGAATCCCCGTTCGAGTTCGGCCAGACGTACCAGCTTTCCGGGGCGGAAGAGGGCAAGCTCGACCACTTCAGCCTGCGCTACGTGCCGTTCAATTTGCAGGTCTACCTGCTCTCCGTTCCCGGGCTCTCGTGGTATTTCCCCTTTCTCACCACCATCTCGCCGCCCCCCGTCCCGGCCGGGCAGTTCGGAATCGAAAATCCGTACGGCATGCTGCCTGGAATGCCCTGGGTGCTTTTCGCTGCAGCCACCTTGCTGTTCGCGCTGCGCCGGCGGGACACCTTGAGCCACTGGTGCTTCGGGGTAGGCACCGCTGCCCTGCTCACCTTGGGTCTGATTCTTTGCTTTGGCGGCACGACCGGCCGGTATCAGGTGGATTTCACCCCGGCGATCGTCCTGCTCGCGGCGATTGGGATTTCCTGGTGGACCCATCAGGCGAAACGCGGACTTGGTCGCTGGCTGATCGGACTCGCGGGCACGGTCCTCGCTCTGTGGTCAGTCGGCTTTAACATCCTCATCAGCTTTCAGCACAATCGTCTGCTGCAACAGGAGCACCCCGAGCTCTACCAACGGGTCGCCACTCGGTTCAACCATCTGTCCGCGTGGATCGCCAAGTCGGGTCAACGTGTCGACGGTCCGGTCAGCCTGCAGGTCATCTTCCCAGCCGAGCTGAAGCAGAATTCCGAAGTCCTGGTCGCGACCGGGCACGAATTCCTTTCTGATTTCGTCTACGTCCAGAAGCTCGGCAACCAGCAGGTTCGCTTTGGCTTCGAGCATGCGAGCCGGGGAGGGTTCCGAGGCGAGGCGATCAGCGTCACTCCCGGGCAGACCTACACCCTTGTGGTTCAGATGGGCTCCCTGCACCCTCCCCTGGCCCACCCGGTCTACGCCAATCTGTCCGCGGCCGAGATCGCCGCCCGAACCGACTACGTGCACGTCACGCTCGACGGGCGCACGGTGCTTTCCGGCAAGGTGGAGTTCTATGACTCGTCCGGCTCGTTTTCTGTCGGCACCACCGGGCCAAATCGACCGCGGTCCCTGGCGGATTTCTCGGGGCAGATCCTCGGATGGACGCTGGTCGACCCGATCCCGATCCCGCCCACGCCGGCCGTATCGGGTCGCCTGCAGCTGTCCTTTACCCTTCCGCCCTTCAGCAGCCCGCGCGCATTTCCCCTGCTCTCAACCGGGGTGCGCACGCAGGGTGACATCGTCTATGTCCGCCAGATTGACGCGCAGACGTTCGCCATCGGACACGACCATTGGGGCGGTGGTGGCGACGAGAGCGCGCCGATCCGCTCGCCCGCTGGGGAGCGCATCGATGTGGAGATCTTTCATCCCGCCCTTGCGGCGGGGGTGGGGCCGGGCCCGCTCATGGTCACGCGCAACGGCGCGCCCCTCCTGACATCGAGTCGGGCGGTTCACCCCTCGACACCGGCCGACGTCGCGATCGGCTGGAACAAGATCGGATCCATTTCGGCCGAAATCGAATTCTCGGGCGATCTCTGGTCGACCGAATGGATCGACTGGGAGGCCCTGAGGACGTACCCGGCCTCGGACACCCTTCGGCTGCGCTTCACGCTCCCGCCCTTCTCGCGCGCCCAGGGCTATCCTCTGGTTTCGTCCGGCAAGACCGGGGCGGGCGACCTCGTCTTTATCCGGCATCTCGATGCAACCCACTTCCTCGTCGGGCACGACTACTGGGGCGGCGGTGGTACGATTGGAGAACCCATTCCCTTCGACCCGGCCCAACCCTTCGATCTCGAAATCACGTACCCGCCGGCCGCGCCCGGCGAGCCAGGCACGCCACTCGTGATCAAGTGGAATGGCCGCGTGATCCTGGAGGGACGCGACCCGTTCTATCCCAGCCGGCCCCATGAAATCGTGGTCGGGCGAAACAAGATCGGGGCCTCGAACTCCGAGCGGGAGTTTGGACCTGGGTTGAGCTCGGAATGGCTGGGTCGCTAGCCGTCGCGCAACCCGATCTGGTGCCCGGGACAGGACTCGAACCTGCATGCCTTACGGCGAGGGCTTCTAAGACCCTTGTGTCTGCCAATTCCACCACCCGGGCGGATGGTCCTGCTTGATCCCAAGTTCCTTTTGGGTCGGCTGGGAAGCAAGCGCCGATTCGGCGTCGGGCGCTAGCCGGCTGAGCCGACCGGTACCTTGATCGCCGGGCAGGATGTCCCGTCGAACCAGGTCCCTTCCACATAGGTCGTGGTCGGGATCTGCGGCACGCCGTACTTGTTGTGCGCGAGCTGGCCCGCGAGGATCTCCACCGCCAGACCACCGACCTCCTCGTGGTTCTGGCGCACGCCCGCCGTGACACCATCCGGCTTCCCCAAAAAAAGATCCACAAACGCCACATCGCGCGGCACCTTCACGCCCATCTCCGCGAGCAGGGGGAGGACAAACGAGGCCTTGCTCAGGATCACCTCCGGCCGGTGCTTTTTGAACCAGTCGGCAAACGCCGCCGGCTCGACCACCACCTGGGACTTGCTCTCGTTCAGCCAGCGTTCCACCGGCTCCGGCTCAGGGAAAAGGTGCGCGGGAATCCGCTCGCGAAAGCCCAGCAGCTGCTGCTCGCACAGGTAGCCCGCCGTCCACAGGTGATCGACCGCGTGATCCCAACCGCGGTGCATCACAAGCCCGATGCGCCGATAGCCCGCCGCCATCACCTTGCGCATGGCCAGCCGGACAATGTCGCACTGGTTATTCGTGACGTTGTGCACCGCCGGCTCATGCGGGAAATAGTCGATCTTCACCGCGCTGAAGTTGGCCCAGTCGAATTGCAGCGCATCCCCCATCTCCCGGCCGTGCGAGGCGATGATGATGCCGTGAATACCCCGGGCGCGGAGGATGTTGCTCAGCCGCCCCTGCGTCAGGCCCGGTTCGCGCATCCAGAAATGCTCCAGCTTGTAACCCAGCTCCTGCGCCTTGGCCTGGGCTCCGGCATAGAAGTTGGGATGTGCGGTGACCTTTTTCCAGCCCCACGCCGTCGCCCAGTTCGTGACATAGGCGAGCGTCGGCTGGTTTCGTCGCTCCATCGTCCGGCCCCGATAGGCCACCAATGCACGCAGCAGCGGATCGGGCGCATACCCGAGCTTCCGCGCGAGCGACTGCAGACGCTCGCGGGTTTCGGCCGGCAGCCGCGGGTGATTGCGCATGGCCAGCGAGACGGTGGTGACATGCACACCCGCCGCACGCGCGACATCGGCAAGGGTAACCCGGCGCTCGCTCATCCTTGCCCGCCACCCTGGCCCAAACCGGGGCCCCGTCTCAAGTCTATTGTTAGCCCGGACGGCCGCTTGCCGGGGAGGGAGCGGGGGCAATTCTTGCGACCACCCCGACGGTCCCCACCCCCGTGTTCCTTCCGTCCCGTCGGCTGATTCCTCTTTCCACTCCATGAGCGCCTCCTCTCCTCGCGGCCTGGTCGACCCTGCACCGGTCGACCCGGCCACCGCCAATTTCGAATTCCTCGACCCCACGCTCCCCTTGGAGCGCCGCATAGAGGACCTCCTTTCCCGCCTGACGCTGCCCGAGAAGGTCGGGCAGATGGTCAATGACAACGCCGCGATTGAGCGCATCGGCGTCCCCGCCTACAATTGGTGGAACGAAGCCTGCCATGGGGTCGGACGCAACGGTCGGGCGACCGTGTTCCCCCAGGTCATCGGCCTTGCCGCCACCTGGAACCGGGCCCTGATCACCCGCGTGGCCAACGTCGTGTCGGACGAGGCGCGCGCCAAGCACCACGCCGCGGCGGCGGCCGGCCGGCGCGGCCAGCACCAGGGCCTCACGTTCTGGACGCCCAACGTGAACATCTTCCGCGACCCGCGCTGGGGCCGCGGCCAGGAGACCTTCGGCGAGGATCCTTTACTCTCCGGCGAACTGGGATCGGCCATGGTCAGGGGCCTGCAGGGCGACGATCCTCGCTACCTCAAGACCGCCGCCTGCGCCAAGCACTACGCGGCGCACAGCGGCCCCGAGCAGGATCGCCACGGCTTTGACGCCCGTCCGAGTGCCAAGGACCTCGCAGAAACCTACCTGCCGGCATTCGAAAAGCTCGTCCGCAGCGGCGTCGAAGCGGTCATGGGCGCGTACAACCGGACTTTGGGCGAACCCTGCTGCGCCAGTCCCTACCTCCTCCAGGAGGTCCTCCGCGGCCGCTGGGGATTCAAGGGCCACGTGGTCAGCGACTGCGGCGCGATCGACGATCTTCACCTGCATCACCGGGTGACCAGGGACGCGGCCGAGTCCGCCGCTCTCGCGGTTCGCACCGGCTGCGACCTCAATTGCGGCTGCACTTTCAATGACCTGCTGATCGCCGTTCACCAGGGCCTGATCACCGAGGCCGAACTTGATGTTTCCGTCCGCCGGCTGCTGGCCACCAAGTTCAGGCTCGGGCTCTTCGACCCCGCCGACCAGGTGCCGTGGGCCCGGACCTCGCCCGCGATCATCGATTGCCCCGCCCATCGCGCGCTGGCCCGGCAGGCCGCCGCCGAGTCCATCGTCCTCCTTAAGAACAACGGCGTCCTTCCACTCCGTCCGGATCACGAGAGCATCCTCATCACCGGTCCCAATGCCGCCAGCATCGTCGCCCTGCTGGGCAACTACTTCGGAATCTCGCCCAGACTCGTCACCTTCCTTGAGGGCATCACGGAACGCGTGGCGGAGGGCTGCCAGCTGGTCTACCGCATGGGCTGCCCGCTGAGCAGCGAGGCGGCGCCCGGCGTCAACTACACCTACCCCACCTCAGCCAGCTCGGAGGTGACCATCGCCTTTCTGGGACTCGATCCGTCCCTCGAGGGCGAGGAGGGCGACGCGGTCGCCTCGCCCGGCGGCGGCGACCGCCAGTCGATCGAACTCCCCCCTGTCCAACGCGATTTCCTGATCGAACTGCGCAAGCACGCGAAAAAACTCATCGTTGTGCTCACCGGCGGCAGCGCAATCGCCGCGCCCGAGGTCCAGGAACTCGCCGATGCCGTGCTCTTCGCCTGGTATCCCGGGGCCGAGGGCGGCCATGCGATCGCCGACGTCCTCTTCGGCGACGTATCGCCCGCCGGCAAGATGCCGGTCACGGTCCCGCGTCGGACCGAGGATCTGCCCGCGTTCGACAACTATGCCATGGCCGGTCGCACCTACCGGTTCGCGACCGTGGAGCCGCTCTATCCCTTTGGTTTCGGGTTGAGCTACACCCAACTAAACTACGGCGCGGCCAGCCTGAACCGCGAGCGCCTCACGGCCGATCAGGAGGTGGTGGTCCGCACGCAGCTGACCAACGCCGGCCATCACGCCGTCAACGAAACGGTGCAGTGCTACCTGCAGCCGCCGAGAGACTGGCCCGAGGCACCCGCGGCCACCCTCGTCGCCTTCCAGAAGGTCGAAGTGCCCGCCGGCGCCACGGTCCCCGTGGAATTCCGGCTGGCCGCAGCCGCCTTCCGTCAATTTGCTGCCGACGGTCGGGCCGTCCACGCCCCCGGTCGCTATGGCATCGTGGTCGGATCCTGCTCCCCAGGGCCACGCGCTCAGGCGCTCGGTGCGCCCATCCCGGCCACCGCCTTCCTCACGCTCGACTGAGTTTCCCCTCCGCCCCGGCCGCCTTCACCGCGCAGCGTCCGTTGGTCAGGCCCCACCCCACCGATGAGCGATTCCTCGCATAAACTCTCCTTTCTGGAAAAAGCCGGCTACAGCGCCGGCGATGCGGCCGCCAACTTCGTCTTCATGACGATGGTGCTGTTTCAGCTCAACTTCTACACCGACGTCTTTGGGCTGAGCGCCGGCGCCGCCGCAGCCATCCTGCTGTGGCCACGCCTGTGGGACGCCGTGTTCGACCCGATCATGGGCGTGCTGGCCGATCGCACCCAGACGCGCTGGGGCAAGTTCCGTCCCTGGGTGCTGTGGACCTCAGGCCCGTGGGTCGTGGTCATGATCCTCGCCTACACGACCCCGGACGAGAGCTGGGGCTGGAGCACCGGCATGCTCATCGCCTACGCCGCGATCACCAACACGCTGCTGATGACACTCTACTCGATGAACAACATGCCGTACTCCGCCCTCGGCGGGGTGATGACGGCAGACCTCAACGAGCGCACCAAGCTGAATTCCTACCGGTTTGTCGCGGTGAACATCGCCCAATTCATCGTCGGTGGCCTGACCCTGCCCCTCGTCGCCAAGTTCGCCGGGCCCGAAGGCGATCGTCAGCACGGCTGGCAAATGACCATGACGCTCTGGGCCGGGCTTTGCCTCGTCCTCTTCCTGATCACCTTTTTCACCACGCGCGAGCGCGTTCAGCCGGTCGTGACGGCCACCGCGTCGCCCAAGCAGGACTTCCTCGATCTGCTGAAGAACAAGCCGTGGATCGCCCTCGTCGCCTTCACCGTCTTCAACTTCGCGATGCTCGCCTACCGCGGCGGCGCGCACTACAATTTCTACCACCACTACGCCGACAAGGCCGCCATGTTCGATTTCGTCGAGCGGCTCGGCCTGACCACGCCCGCGGCCGCCCCGGGTGGTGGACTGCTCGAGTGGCTCGGCTACATCGTGCACGGCACCCGCGAAACCGCGGCGGGTTCCAACGTCGCCGATGTCTTCAACAGCCTGCTCAACATGGCCGGCTTCGGCACGACCGTGATCGTGATCATGCTCTCGTCCGGTCTCTCGCGAAAATTCGGCCGGCGCACGGTGATCCTTGCAGGTTTCACCCTCGCGGCGATCAACGCATTCGCCTACTACCTGCTGAGCCCGACCAACACGGTCGGCATGCTCGCGCTCGCCGTGATCGGCTCCCTGGTGTACGCTCCCACGATCGCCGCCGCCTGGGCGATGTACGCGGACGCCGCCGACTACTCGGAGTGGCAGACCGGCCGGCGCTTCACCGGGATGGTCTTTGCCACCATTGGCTTCTCGCTCAAGTCAGGCCTCGCGCTCGGCTCGGCCGCCTTCCTCTGGCTGATGGAAGGCCTGTGGGACTACGACACCCGCGCGCCTTCCGCCGCAAATGCGGTCGCCGGCTACCACGTTTCCAGCAGCGTGATGGTCGGTCTCCTCTTCGCGGGCGGCGCGGTCGCGATCGCCTTGTGCAAGCTCGACCGTCAGACCACGCTGACCATGGCCGCCGATCTCGCCGATCGTCGCGCCCGCCCCACCCCGACCACGCCCTGACGCCATGCGCCCACGCAGCCTTCTCCTTCGCCTGCTCGTCCTCGCCCTCCTGCCCGCGCTCGCCCACGCCGAGGACGGCTACCGACTCTGGTTGCGCTACGACCGCCTCGAAAACGCGCCCGCGATTCGTGCGGTGGTGCTCACCACCCCCACCGGGCGCGAGTCGCCCATTCTCGCGACCGCCCGTCGCGAGCTGGAACTTGGCCTTGGCGGCCTGCTGGGACAAACACCGTCCCTCACGCTCACCGCGGCCCCCGGCGAAGTCCCGGCGGCAAGCACCGAGGGTTACGCACTCGAATCCCTGAATGACGGCACGCTCCGGATTTCGGCCAACCAGGACGTCGGCGTGCTCTACGGTGCTTTCGATCTCCTCCGTCGCCTGCAGGCCGGACAACCGCTGGCGGGCCTCAAGACCACGAGCGCGCCCCGCATCTCCCGTCGGATCCTCAACCACTGGGACGACCTCGGTGGCTTTGTCGAACGCGGCTACGCCGGCTTCTCGCTCTGGCGCTGGTTCGAACTGCCGGACGTCCGCAGCCCGCGTTACCGCGACTACGCCCGGGCCCTCGCCTCGATCGGCCTCAACGGCACGGTCATCACCAATGTCAACGCCAACGCCCTGATCCTCACGCCAGCCTACCTCGCCAAAGCCGCGGCGCTGGCGGAGGAGTTCCGTCCCTACGGCATCCGCGTCTATCTGACCGCCCGCTTCAGCGCCCCGATCGAGATCGGTGGACTCAAGACTGCCGACCCCCTCGATCCCGCGGTGGCGGCCTGGTGGAAGGAAAAAATCGCGGAGGTCTATCGCTACATCCCGGACTTCGGCGGCTTCGTGGTGAAGGCCAACTCCGAGGGCCAGCCCGGGCCGCAGGACTACCAGCGCACCCACGCCGATGGCGCCAACCTCCTCGCCGACGCGCTCGCACCCCATGGCGGCATCGTGATGTGGCGGGCCTTCGTGTACCAAGCCGACAACGCCACGGACCGGGTAAAGCAGGCCTACCACGAGTTCACCCCGCTCGATGGTCAGTTCCACCCCAATGTCGTGGTGCAGATCAAGAATGGACCGCTCGACTTCATGCCGCGCGAACCATTCTCCCCGCTTTTTGGCGCCATGCCACGCACCCCGCTTGCGGTCGAGTTTCAGATCACCCAGGAGTACCTCGGCGGATCCCAGCACCTCGCGTTTCTCGCCCCGATGTGGAAGGAGGTCCTCGATGCCGATACCTACGCTGATGGACCGGGCTCAACGGTCGCCAAGGTGATCGACGGCTCACTGCGCGGGCACGCCCTCAGCGTTATCGCCGGCGTCGCCAATACCGGCACGGATCGCAACTGGACCGGCCATCCGCTGGCCCAGGCCAACTGGTACGCATTTGGCCGACTGGCCTGGAACCCGGGGCTCGAATCCGCCGCCATCGCCGATGAATGGGTCCGGCTCACCTACGGCTCGAGTCCCCCTGTCGTCCAAACCCTCACCCGCATGCTCCTTGGCTCACGCGAGACCGTCGTGAACTATTCGATGCCGCTCGGGCTCCACCACATCATGGCCGAGGGCCACCACTACGGTCCCGGACCGTGGGTCAGAAACCGACGCGCCGACTGGAGCTCGCCTTACTATCATCAGGCCGACACCGCCGGACTCGGCGCCGCGCGCACCGCCACCGGCTCCAACGCCCTCGAACAGTACGCCCCCGCTTGGCAGGCACTCTGGGGTGATCTCGCGACCTGTCCCGAGGAGCTGCTTCTCTGGTTTCATCATGTCCCGTGGGACCACCGGATGAAATCCGGCCGGACGCTCTGGGATGAACTTTGCCTTCGCTACCAGCAGGGCGTCGATGAAACCCGGGCGCTGCAACGCGACTGGGCCAGCCTCGCCAGCCACATCGACCCCGAGCGCCATGAGGCCGTGCGCCAGCGCCTCGCCCGGCAGGAACAGGATGCCCGCGACTGGCGCGACGCCTGCCTCCTCTATTTCCAGACCTTCTCGCGCAGCCCGTTGCCCGCCGGCGTGGAGCCACCCGCGCACGATCTCGCACACTACCAGGCGATCCGGTTGCGCTTCGTGCCCGGCCATCCGGGCGAGCATTGATCGTCACGGCGACCCGCCCAATTCAGAACCCGATGCTCGCGCCGCCGTCGACGGGCAGCGTCACCCCGGTGACGAAGGTCGCGGCAGAGGACGCCAGGTAGACCGCGGCCCAGCCGATGTCCTCGGGCGCACCCATCCTGCCCGCCGGGGTTCGCCCGAAGATCTTCGCCTTGCGCGCCGGGTCGCTCTCGAGCGCCTTGCGCGACATCTCCGTCTCGATCCAGCCCGGGGCAATGCAGTTCACGCGAATCCCGTGCGGCGATAGCTCGGTCGCATAACCCTTCACCATCCCGACCATCGCCGACTTGGCCGCGGTGTAGGCGATCACCAGCGGAATGCCGAAGAGGGAGGCCATTGAGCCGGTGAACAGGATCGATCCCTGGCCTCGCTCGCGCATGCCCGGCACCACGGCCCGCGTCAGGGCGTGAGCCCCGATAAGGTGGGTGTTGAGCACGCGCAGGAACTCCTCCTCCGTGGTGTCGACCGCCGGCTTCTTCAGGTGAATGCCGGCATTGTTCACCAGGCACGTGACCGGCCCTGCCAGCCGGGTCGCGTGCGCAACGAGCGCCGGAGCCTCATGCACCTTCGTGATATCATGCGCGATGGCGTGGGCACCCTCACCCAGCTTGGCCACGGCAGACGTCAGCTCATTCTCGCGCCGTCCCACCAGCACGACCCGGGCTCCGGCCGCATGCATCGCCTGCGCCATCGCAAAGCCGATACCGGTGCCACCGCCCGTAATGAGCGCGGTCTGACCGCGAAGGGAAAA
>CAYZCV010000001.1:23749-69759 GCA_964476965.1 uncultured Opitutus sp.
AGAATTGCGAGCACCCGCAGGACGTCGACCTCACCATCGTCGATGAAGGTCTCCTTGTAGTGCGGGACCTTGTCGCGGACGTTCCGCAGGTGGACGTAGCCGAGGCGGTTCTGCCGCGAGTAGTGGTCGACGACGTCGTAGATGTCACCCTCCGTCATCTCAGCGAGCGACCCTACGCAAAACTCGAGTTGGTTCGCCGGGCTCGGGTTGAGGTCGATGACGCGCTGGTACATCGACGGCTGGTACACGAGCCGGGGCTGGCCGCGGATGGTGGGCATCGGTGGATCGTCGGGATGAAGTGCGAGCCGCACCCCCGCCTTCTCCGCCACCGGGAGCACCTCATGGAGGAAACGTTCCAATCGCGACCAGAGCTGCGCGTGCGTGGCCGGCGGCACGGTACCCGTCTCGCCCGCCGTCGCGTGGGGATCGACCACCATGTTCCAGACCAGCCCGTTGGGCATTGGCAGGTCGTAGGGACCTTCCATGCCGACCGCCGGCGCAGCGCCGCGGGCGTAGTTGCCCTTGGTCCGACCGGCCACGCCGGCGATGGAGAAATTATACCCCATGATCGGAATCCCCGCCTCGCCGAGACGGCGCAGGATCGTCTTCACATTCTCGATGTGCAATGACCGCCTCGGGCCATCAAGCAGGATGTCGCCCCAGTGCGCCGGATCGAAGTTCTCGATCGCCTCCAGGACCAGGCCCGCGGCCTCGGTTTCGCGCCGGAGGGTCTGCAGGTCCTCGAGCGTCCAAAGCCTGTCCGGATCCCCGGCCAGACCCCAACCCCAGTCGGTCCCGAGCGGCTGGTCACCCCCGGCGCCCGGACCGCCTCCGCGGAAATAGTCCACGAGATGCGCCACAATATGGGTCGCTCCGGCCTGCTTCGCGAAGGCGAAGTTTTCCGGCGTGAGCATGTGCTTGTAGAGACCGAGGCCGAGTTTCATCGGGAAGAGAGAAGTTCGCTGAAGGTCATGAACGTGCAGCCCTGCCGGCGCAACTCCGCGAGAATCGCCGGCAGTTGCTCCCGCGTCTCCACCCGCCACTCATGGAACAGGATGACGGAGCCGTCACGCACGTCGGTCGTCGCCCGGCGGTAGATCTCTGCGGCCGGCACGGATCGATCGTAATCCATCGAGATCACAAGGTGCCGGGGTTCATAGAGCGCGAGGTCCGCGCGCGTCACGGCCGCACGCAGGCGATCGTCCACCTCGAGAAAAGGGGGCCAGTACCACCGGGGCACCGTGCCCGTCGCGGCCCGGATCGCATCCCGTCCGGCGGCGACTTCGCGATCGAGGGCCACGTCATCGAGGTCCTTCACGTGGGCGTGCGTCTGCGAATGATTGACCAGCTCATGCCCCGCTGCCGCGATCGCGCGGGCCGTCGCAGGACTCTCGCCGACCCGCTCACCGACCAGCGCAAAGGTGACCGCGATTTGCTCCTTCTCCAACACGGTCAGGAGTGGCCCGGCGTCGGCGGGCCGCGGGCCGTCGTCGAAGATAAGGGCAACCCGCTTGGGCGACTGCGCCCTCAGCGAAACTGGCACAAGAACGAGGACGGCGGCGGCGATGGCCACCTCGAGGAAACGGGACTTCATCGGTAACGATAGAGCTTTACCCGCTGGATTACAAATCGCCCTGGTTCCAACCGCACATGACGACCCTGATGCGTCTGGTCGCCATTGAGCCAGCGCCGATGCCGCCAGACCCCATTTTCGAATGTTCCCTCGGCCACGCTGAGGATGCCCGCCTGCTGTCCCCGCTCGGTGGACGCGAAGGTGATTGTGAGTCCGATCCCGGCGAACAGGAACTCATCCTCACCCAGAGCAATCACCAAGCCGCCGGCCGGGGCGGCCCCCGCCCGGCCGGCGGCGGCCAGGGCGGAATTGTCGACGCCCACGACGACGGCGAGTCCATCCGCCAGGGAGGGCGGGGATGCCCGCTCGAAAGCGGCCTGAAAGATCCACGACCCGAGACGGACCTGCTGCGGCTGCCGGTTGTCGGGACTTTCCTGGAGGAAGCCCGCAGTCTGCCCCCGACCCTGCTTCTCGGCCAGCAGCGGCGTCAGTTGCCGCACGAGATCGTAGCTTGCCGCGAGGTAACCGGCGGCGGGTTCGCTGTTGGCCTCGATCGCAAACGGACAGAAGCCCATCGCATCGTGCGCGCCGAAGGCGTAAAGCACATTGGCCGCCGCGTCCGCGCTGCGCAGCGCCTCCGGCACAAAGAGCGGATTGCCGCTGCGGGTGTACAGCCGCGCCCAGTGCATGAAATTGGGAAAATAGATGTCCGGCGCGATAAAATCCACCGCCGGCGCCGCCGCCCGCCACACATCGATCAGATGCGGCAGCGGTCCGGCACTGGGGTACTGGCCCGGCTGGTAGCCCGGTCGAATCAACGCCGCGTTCGCAAACATCGGGAGGGCAAGTTCGGCCTTGCCGGCCACCGTCACCGCCTGGGTGAAGAGCGCGAAATGCCACGCCATGAAGATCTCCTCGCCGGCCGCTCCGGCCCCGAAGACCTCCGCCCACGATCCACTCTCCCGCCCTCCCGCCGCCCGCCAGGTGTCGGTGAGTTCCGGCGCGAGCCGTGCACGGTTCGCCACCAGGTAGTCCATTAATGGGGCCGGCACCGCGGCCGCGAACTGCTTTTCCGCCTCCGGGCTGCGGTCACGCGCCTCGGGAATGATCCCAATCTCATTCTCCACCTGCACCATCACCACCGTGTGCGTTGGATCCGTCTCGCGCAGGTGCCGCATCAGCGCCGCAAAGGCCCGCGCATCCGCGTCCCGGTTCGCCGCATGGAAAGGCGAAAGAATCTCCAGGCCGCGTCCAGCGGAATCCTGCGCGCGGGGAAAGCGGGTCTGGTCGAGCTTCACCCACGCCGGCGCATAGCACGACATGCTGTTTTTCCAGGACCCGAACCACAGCAGCACGAGCCTCTGGCCATGCGCCCGCGCATCGCGCAACAGCCCGTCGACCGTCGAAAAGTCGAAGCGTCCCTCCTCCGGCTCGACCACATCCCAGTAGACCGGAACGAGCACCGTGTTGAGGTTCATGGCCTGCAACTTCGGCCATGACGACCGCAGGTAGTCGGGCTCACCGCTCGAATTGCTGATCTCGCCGCCCCGGATGAGGAGCGGCTGGCCGTCGACGATGAGTTGGGTCGCGGTGCCCTGCTTGCGCAGGAAAGGCCGTTCGGCCGCCACGGCGGAGTGGCAGGACAAGATCAAGCAAAGCCAGACGCAGGAGAATTTCATGGGGACGGGGGTGAGTTTAGAGCAGGGGCGGAAGCTCCGGAGGGTGAACGAGCACCTCCGCGACAGCCCGCGCCCGCCCAGCCGCGGGCCGGACTGTTCCATTTTTCGGCACCGGTTCGGACGCGCTGCCCTGTTTTCACGACGATCAGCGTCCCGGCGGCGCAAAAAGGTTCAGGTCGACCGCCCGCGCCATGGCTTCATAGCCGGCCAGGGACGGATGCAGGTGATCGCCGCTATCAAGAGCGGCCGCGAGCCTTGACGGATTCTCCGGGTCGCGCAGCACGGCATCAAAGTCCACCACCGCGTCGAAGTGCCCGCTGGTTCGAATCCATGCATTGACCGTCTGCCGGTCCGCCTCGCCGTCGGCGCTCCAATAAAAATCGGCGCCCGTGTACGGCGTGATGGTCGTCCCGATGATCCGCACGCCTTTCGCCCGGGCCCGGGCAATCAACTGCTCAAACGCCCCGATCAAGTCCGCGGCGCTCGCGAAAGGTTCGCCCTTCTTTCGGGCCTCCAGTCGTGTCCCGAGGTCATTGATTCCGGCCTGAACGATCACCCAGCGCACCCCCGTCTGCACGAGCACATCGCGATCAAAGCGCGCCAGCATGTTGGGCCCCAGTCCGTCCCGCAGCAGGCGGTTGCCGCCGATGCCGTGGTTCAGCACCGCGACCTGCGCGGTGTCCGTCCGGTCCTGCAGACGGCGCGCGAAAACATCCGTCCACCGGTTGTTGCGATCCGTGGTCGTGCCATATCCGTCCGTAATCGAGTCACCGAGCACGACAATGGCGGCCGAAGGTGCCGAGGGGATCACGTCGATTCCTCCGAGGAAGTACCAGCGCACGAACGTGGTCGCGTCGGTGAAGGCGGGCACCGCCAATGCATCACCGGCCCTGAGATAGGAGGTGGTGCGCGAGCCGTGATGCATCGTGAGCACGGAGGGAACGTCGCGAAAGCGGATCGAAACCGCCAGGTCCGCGAGCGGCGGGAGTTCGAAGGCCACCGGATCAGACAAGAGCGTGGCCCCGGGCGGCACCGTCGCCACCGCGGCTCCGGCGAACCGCAAGGGTTGATCCGTCTCCGGCCGGATCGTCCCCGCCGGTCCGGCCAGCGCGAGATGGACGCCGTCCAACACCAGGGGCGTGGTGCCGAACACGTTGGTCAGCCGGAGCCGCACCTGGGATCCACCGACCGACGTCCGCACGACCTGCCGCAAGGTGGCGCCCGCGAGCGGCGTCTTGTCATCCGCCGCAGCCTCCGAGCGCGGCGAAGTCGCCCAAGTCCCGACCCAATCAGGCAGACGGTCGGCCGCGGGCAGCCGCGGCGTGACCGCCACAAACAGAACCAGCAGGGTCCGGCTCCACCATGCCAGCAGAGCTCCGGTGCGCGGAGCGGCGCAGGGGCGAGCGGGGGACTTCATGCGAGGAGACGGATAAGGGGTCGATCGGGCGGGTTCAACGCGCGAAGGGCGGCCCGCTTGGTAGCTGGACCGCCCGACACGGTGAACTCACGCTGGGCTCCCGAGGGAAGCCCGGTTAGGTTAGAAGGTGAAGGAGTTCGTCACGAACCACTCACGATTGGGCGCGATGCGCGCCGAGGCCCAGGTCTTGCCGTCCGGCTGGACCGAGATCGGGATCAGCTCCTCCTTGCCGAACAGATTGCGGCCGTTGAGCTGGATCTTCCAGCCGATGCGGTCGGTCAGCTTGCGCTCATAGCTCAGCCAGGCATCGAACGCATCCTCGGACGGCCCGTAGAACGGCTGGTCGAGGTTGAAGCTGGCCTGCCCGCCGGTGCCGGGGATGACGGGGTAGCCGATGACCACCTTGTCCTGCCAGCGGTAACTCCCGCCGATGCCGAAGCCCTTGAGACGACCCTCCTCGAACGAGTAGTTGGTGACCACATTGTAGCGCCACTTGCGGAGCTCGGAGGCGGCCGCGCCTTCCTGCAGCTTCAGCAGGGTGTACTGGCCGCGCCAGTTGGCCCATTCCGTGCGCACCTCGTTGCCCGGACCATCATAGCTGGCGTTGAACCGGCGCAGGTCACCCGCGCGGCCGGCGATCTGGCCGTCCATGTAGCTGACCAGCTCATCGAGGAGCGGGCCGCCGACATTGGTGCGAACGGCGGTCGCCTTGCCGGCATTGACCGCGATGCGCCAGTTCCGGGTCGGGTTGGCCGTCAATTCAAACTCGTAACCTTCCGACTGCGTGTCCGCCGTGACCGCGAAGCCCTGCAGATTCGAGACCGTGCGGTAGTCAAACACGGACGCTGGATTGGGCTGGAAGGCACCGGGGTTCGCCTCGTAGCTCGAACGGTCGGTGATGACCGCCGTGGTGGTCGGCCCCGCGCCATAGTTCCAAGCCGAGAAGAAGCCCTTTGGCTCAAGGTACTTTTGAATGTCATTCCAGGCCTTCATGATCTCGTCGCGCATGGCGATGGCCTGCGCCTCCGTCTGCAGCGTGCTGCCGGCGGGCTGCGGCTGGTCAAAGCGGGCGACCGCACGTCCGTTTGCATCGACGTAGGCCGGCGTCCACAGATTGCGCTGGGCCGGGCTGTTGCGCGAATCCCAGTTGTAGCCGCTCATCTGGTAGAGCAGGATGTTGCGCCAGTTCATACCGTCGCGAATGGTGTTGCGCAGACCGTCCACGCTCAGCTGGGTCGAGGCGTTCGTGATCTTGGTCTCATACTTGACCGCGCGGAAGGAGAAGCGGTTGTCCTTGGTCGAGAGCAGCACGCCGTATTCCTCGGTGTTTCCGGTCGGGTTGCTGATCGTATTCCCGTAGATGTCGCGGCGGGTGTCAGTGACCTGGAAGTTGTTCGACTTGTTGTAGGAGAGACTGACGTTGATGGGCAGCGGATCGTCGCCCAGCAGGCGGTTGAGATGCACCACGACGCCGCCGCTGGTCGAGTGATCCTTGAAGATCTGCGACTGCGGGAAGGCCTCAGGCAGCTTGTAGACGTCGGGGGCGAGATTGCGGATCGCGCGGTTGGCGTTGTTGGGCTGGGCGATCACGCCCTTGCCTTTGACCTCGTCGTAACGCCAGCCGAGGGTCGGGATGATCGCGTCATTCCACAGGAAACCCTGCCAGGAGCCGGCATAGGAGGTGGTCTTACGCATCTGCTTTTGCGCACCGGTGAGCAGGCTCAGGTCCTCGCCATTGTTGTAGCGCATCAGGTTGATCTGGCGATTGGAGTTCCAGCCGACGTAGTTGGCCGGATTCGAGTTCTGGAGGAACCCGGTCTGCCCGGCGGGCAGAGCGGCGACATTGAAGAGCGGAGCAAGATTGGCCGGCACGGCCCACGGGTCAGTGAAGTTCACGCCCGTCGGATTGGTCCAGGTCGAGGCGAAGTGATACACGTTGCCGTTCTGATAGTCCACGGGTGCGCCGATGCCGGGGATGTCCGCCCCGGCGGCCGACGCGGCATTGCCGAGGGAGGAACCGAGGTAGATCACACCGACCGGCGCACGGTTGTTGATGCCATTGCCGCTGCCGTCGGTCCGGCTCCAGTAGGCATCCCAGTCCCGGGGATTCGCGTACATCTGCCAGGTGCGGTTCTCGGTCAGGTACTCCTCGCCGCTGTAGGCGCCGTTGAAGCGATGCTTGCCGAGCAGCTTGGCCAGGAACCCGTCACGATCGACAAAGTCAGCGGCCCGGAGTTCGCCGAAGAGCGCGGCCCGGGTGTACTCACGATCGCTTTCGTAGGAGGTGCCGCTGCCCGCGCCACCGGCGACGTAGGGCCGCCCGTAGTTGGGATTCGCGGTCTGATCCTGAAAATTGCGCAGGATGTCGATCGTCAGGGTCGGCGTGCCGAGCAATGACTGCCCGCCGCGGAGGTACTTCTGGCGATCATAGTTCAACTCGACTCCCACGCGGTCATCCCAGCCCGTCTGCGTGAGGGAAAGGTTGTAGGCATCCCACTCCTCATACTCGTTCTTGGTCGGACCATCGATCAGCGTGTTATAGAAGTCGAAGACCGAAGCATCCTGCAGGGACGCGGTGCGGAACTGCCCGTACTGGGCGTTGGCAATGCGCGCATTCGTTGCATAGGCCGAGAGCGAGTTCACCCGGTAGAACTGGTCGGCGTAGCGCTGACCGACCAGGTTTTCGCCGGCGCCGCGGAGCGTGCCATTGGCGTTGCGTGCGCCGGTGTTGATGTAGCCCGCATAAATGCGCTGGAGCTGGTTGGTGGTCCCGTCGATGAACCAGATCGGCTGCTGCTGGTCGGCCGCCCCCGCCAGCCAGGGGTTCGCGGCGGCGGGGGCCGCCCCGAGCTCGTAGGAGTTATTGACCGAGAATTTGCCCATGCCGCCCTCGAGGCTGGTCGTGTCAACCGGTCGGAACCACGGGGTGATGCTGTCATTAGGAGAAACGGTGCGGGGGCGATTGGCCTCAATCTCACCGTGCTCAAACTTCAACTTGAGGCTCGTGCGGAAGCTCCGGTCCGCGAAAAGCTGCGGATCGAAGCGGACGGTGGCGTAAATGCGGTCGTCGTTCTCGTAGGCCGGGTTCTGCTGGAATTTCTCATGGTCGCGCAGCGCGCTGATCCGCAGGGCGAGCGTCTCGGCGATGAGCTCCTTGTTGAGGTCCAGGCTGGCGCGCAGGCTGTCGTAGGAACCGAACCGGACCTCCGTCGAATTCACGTCGCGGAACTCGGCGTTGCGCATCGAGGCGTTGACGATACCGGCCGGGCTGCCGAGGCCGAAAAGGATGGAATTCGGTCCGCGCTGGATGTCGATGCGGTCGACATTGAAGCCGTCCCACGGGATGTCCGTAACGAAGAAATCACGGGTGTTGTCGGCCGCGGCGAGGCCGCGCACGCGATTGGCTGAGCCCGGGGAGCGCAGGCTGCCGATCTCCTCGACATTGGTGCCGTTGCCGAGACCGGCGTACGTGCCGCGGGTGCCGGCGACCTCCGCATTGGTCGTGTACTGGAGGAGCGTGGCGTTGTCCGTCGCACCCACATCCTTCATGAACTCCTTGGTGATGACCTGAATGGCCGAACCGACATCACGCAGGTCGGTCCGGATGCGCGTGCCGGCCAATGTCTCGGTGGCCTGGTAACCGGTCTCCGACTGCGCGGTGACCTCGAACGGCGAAAGCACCACCGTGCCGTCGCTGGTGACCGAGGAACCGGGAGCCTGAACCGGGGAAGGAGCAGGAGCAGTCTGCGCCGCAAGCGGGCAGGCGAACGCGGTCAGGCACGAGGCCACCGCAATAGTCAGCGTAGTTTTCATTTCTGGGGGTAGGTTGAAGACAGACGGAACCCGGAGCTGCGGTCCAAGGAGGCAGACCGCGAGGCCAGGCAGCAGGGTGAAAGATCAACGACCACGAAGCGGGGCAGAGGGGTGCTCAGGTCGGACATCGCCTACGAACCATACGCATCCCACGTTCAGCAAAACTTTCGTCAGTCTAACACTAGCCTGAAACAGAGTTTGCATGGCCCCCGCGAGGGCGATTCCCTCACAACGCCTTTTCCTCACCCCCCATGAGCATCTATCTCGGCATCGACAGCGGAACCCAAAGCACCAAGGCCGTCGCCCTTGACCTCGAAACCGGTCGGATCCTGGCCGAGGCGCGCGCGCCGCACGCGCTGATCGCCGGTCTCCCGCCCGGTCACATGGAGCAGGACCCGCACGGGTGGACCACCGCCCTCGACGCCGTTATCGCCGAGGTCTGCGCCAAGATCGATCGCACCCAGGTCCGCGGCATCGGCGTCTCCGGCCAGCAGCACGGCTTCGTGCCCCTCGATGAACAGGACCGCGTGATCCGGCCCGCGAAGCTCTGGTGCGACACGAGCACGGAGAAGGAATGCGAGCTCCTCACGAAAAAGCTGGGCGGGCCCAAGGCCGTCCTGCGCGCGACCGGCCTGCCCTTTCTTCCCGGCTACACCGCCCCGAAGATCCTGTGGCTGAAGCGCCATGAGCCCGCCAACTTCAAGCGCCTGCGCCGCGTGCTGCTGCCGCACGACTACCTCAATCTCTACCTCACCGGCAAAGCGGTGATGGAACACGGCGACGCCTCCGGCACCGCCCTGCTCGATGTCCGCAAGCGCACCTGGTCCACCGCTGCGATCAACGCGATCGACCGCCGCCTCGCCGATTGGCTGCCGCCCCTGCGCGGTCCGCAGGAGTCCGCCGGCACGCTCCGCCCCGCCCTCGCCCGCGCTTACGGCCTATCCGCCGAGGTCATCGTCAGCATGGGCGGCGGCGACAACATGATGGGCGCGATCGGCACCGGCAATGTCTCGCCCGGCGTCGTCACCGCCAGCCTCGGCACCAGCGGCACGATCTATGCCTTCAGCCGCCAGCCCGTCGTCGATCCGGCGGGGGAGATCGCCGCGTTCTGCTCCTCCACCGGCGGTTGGCTGCCGCTGCTGTGCACGATGAATGTCACGCGCGTGACCGAGAGCATCCGCCAGCTTTTCTCCCTCGACCATGCCGCCTTGGACGCAGCGGTTAGCCGCGCACCGGCCGGGGCCGATGGTCTGCTCCTCGTGCCCTACTTCAACGGCGAGCGCACGCCCAACGTCCCGCGCGGCACGGGCGTGCTTTACGGCCTGAACGAAAGCACCCTCACCCCCGCCCACCTCGCCCGCGCGGCAATGGAGGGCGTCACGCTCGGTCTCAACTACGGCCTGCGCCGGCTCTCCACGCTCGGGATGAAGCCCAAGGAGATCCGGCTCACCGGCGGCGGGGCCCGTTCGGCAGCCTGGCGCCAGATCGCCGCCGACATCTTCGGCGTGCCGGTCGTCGCGATGGTCGAGGACGAGGGGGCCGCGCTCGGCGGGGCGCTGCAGGCCGCCTGGTGCGATGCCCGCGAACGCGGGGACAACGCCAGCCTACCCACCCTTGCGGCCCGCTGCGTGGCGGTGAATCCGTCCACGCGCTGCGAGCCCGACAAGAAGCGCCACGCTCTCTACCGGGGCCTGCAGGCGAAGCAGGACGCGCTCAGCCTAACGCTGCGCGACACGTTCGCGGCCTGAACGCCGCCGGAATCGCTCCCCGCGCCGCACCCGCCCCGGTCGTCCGCCGCTAGCGACGGGTCTCGACCGCGCCGCGCTCATGCGCGGCGATCAGATGCATCAGGATCGCCTGGTATTGCATGACGGATACGCCCCGCACCCGACCCTCCGGTGTCCGTCCCGGCACCGTCTTGTGCGCCACCACCATGCGCAGTTCCGGCAGGATCGTGATGTACTGACCCGAGACGCCCCACGCCGTGTGGGCCCCGCGGAACGGACCGTCCAGCCCGCGATCATCCCACACCCACCACAGCAGGCCGTAGCCCCACCGGCTGCCCTCGGCCACGCCCCGCCACGAGGCCGGCTGGATCGCCTCGGGCGGTGTCACCAGCGCCGTCGTCCGCTCAATCCAATCCCGCGGGATCACCCGCCGGCCGGCCCACTCGCCCTTAGCCAGCACGAGCAGGCCGATCCGGGCCATGTCCCGCGTCGACAGCTCGATCGGATATGCCAGGTGCCGCGACCGCTCCGCATTGCCTGATTTCCGTTGGCGGGCCGGATCAAAATCCTGCAGGCCGAGTGGAACCACCAGTTCCTGCTCCAGCGCAGCATAGAGATTCTTCCCCGTGGCCTGCTCGTAGATCGTACCGGCGGCATTGAAATCCCAATTGTTGTACAGGTAGTACGCACCGTGCCGCTGCGACCCGCGCGCCGGGGCGGACGCCGTGGCGTCACCGCCGTTGCTGGCCGGGTGATAGATCCCCGATCGCGAGCCCAGCAGATCCCCGACCGTCGCCTCCCGTTCGGTTGGCGACAGTCCCTGCAGATCGTCCACCCCCAACTCGGCCAGGGTCTGGTCCAGGCGGACCCTGCCGGAGGCCACCGCGTTGCCATACAGCAGCGAGAGAACGCTCTTTCGGCCCGACGCGAGGTAACTCACCGTCGTCAGGTCCCCGTACTCGAACACCACGCGGCCATCCACCACCACCATCATGGCGGTCGTGTCGAGGCTCTGCAGAAACGGCGTCAGCGCCTTGAGCCGGGCCGGCTCAAGACCATGCGCCGCCACATTGTCCGCCCGGATCCACTCGGACGCCGGGTAGACCATGGCGGGCGGCGGCACCGGCGGCGGCTCAGCCGCGCCCGCGACCAGCGGCAGGCAAGCGGCGACGGACAGGAGCAGACCGAGGGCGCGCCAGCGGAGGGTCATCGTCAGAGGCAGGAAGTTATCGGACGGGCGCCGTTCGGCCTAGCCGAAGGCGCAGCCCATGCGTTCGCCCATGCGGGCATAGGTTTCAAGACCGAGGTTCGTCTGCGCGACGAGATCCTCGTCGAGCTTGATCGAGCCACGCCGGAACAGCGTGATCACGCACGAGCCGCCAAACTTGAACAGCCCCTTCTCCTCGCCTTTCTCCACCCGCCGGCCGGGCACGTAGGTGTGGACCACGCTGCCCACCATGGTAGCGCCGACTTCAACCTGCACCACCTTGCCGAAGGGGGAGGACGTGATCTCAGTCACGTAGCGCTTGTTTTCGACGAGGTAGCGGACGTTCCGGCGCAGCGCGATCGGGTTGACCGAGTAGAGCCAGCCGTTGATCAGCCGGGGCTCGCCGGGGATGCCGGCCGTTGCGAAATGAAAGCGGTGGTAATCGACCGGACACAGCCGCGAGATGATCATCGTCCCGCCATCATACTGCTCGGCGAGGTCGAAGTCCCCGAGCAGTTCCTCCAGCGTGAACTTTGCACCCTTCACATAGAAGCCCTCCGCCGCCCTGATGTCCTGCAGGCAGAGGTGCCGGCCATCGGCCGGAAACGTCGCCACGCTATCGATCGGCGAGATCGGTCGGGCGCTTTTCTTGAGCGCCCGGCTGAAGAACTCGTTGAAGTGCTTGAAATCGAACGGCGACTTCGCGAATTCGTCCGTATCCAGATTGTACTCGACGATGAAGGGCAGCACCCGGTGCGAGCTGTACGGGCGGCTCATGCGCCAGCCATAATAGCGCGAGAGGATCGCGCGGCGCACGAGCGCCGTCGTGAAGAAGCGCCCCACCGGATTCTCGTAGGCAAAGCGCAGCCAGCCCTCCCCGTAGATCTGCTCCGTTTCCACGGTGCGGGTCCTGCGATTGTAGTAACGAACGGGCTCGGACGGCATGGGCCTAGATTCCCCCGGTCCCCGCCCGAAGCAAAGCAGAAATCAGCGTCCCCGCTGCTCGGCGCGGCTCCCGGCGGACCGCGCTTGTCTCCGCCCGCCGGCGCGCCAGCGTCGGCCCCATGCAAGCTCCCGCCAGCCTCTGGCTTCGCTTCGAGGGCGTGATCGTCTTTGTCGCCGCGCTCCTCGCCTATCAGTACTTCGCCCTGCCCTGGCGCTGGTTCCTCGTGTGCTTTCTGCTGCCGGATCTCTCCCTGCTCGCCTACCTCGCGGGCCCACGCGTTGGGGCCTGGGTCTACAACGTTGCCCATACCTACGCTATCGCCGTGGCCGTCCTCGTGGTCGGCCTGGTTACGGAAAACTGGGCGGTCTTTGCCACCGGGCTGATCCACTGCGCCCACATCGCCTTCGACCGCGCCCTCGGCTACGGACTCAAGCTGCCGGAGGGCTTCCGGCAGACCCACCTCGGCCCGATCGGGCGGGACAAACGGAAGTGAGGTGCCCGTCAAGGGAGCCAGCCCAGCCGGGGGCAGCCCGGCGACCCGGCCAGATCGACCCGACTGGGGCTGACTGGATCCCTCACCCCATCACCAGCGCATCGTCCTTCACCTTGTAGCTGACGGTGCTGCCCTCCGCGACCTCACCGCTGATGAGCGCCCGGGCCAGACTGGTCTCAATGTTGCGCTGCAGGAATCGCTTGAGTGGACGGGCCCCGAACACCGGATCGTAGCCCTTCTCACCGACCCAGGCCTTCGCCTTCTTGTCCAGGGTCACGGTCACGCGACGGTCAACGAGGCGCGTGTTCAGGTCGGCCAGCAGCAGGTCCACGATGCGCGTGATCTCGTCCAGCGTGAGCGGCTTGAAGAGGATGGTCTCGTCGATGCGGTTCAGGAACTCCGGCCGGAACGCGCGCCGCAGTTCCGCCATCACGCCCTCGCGGACGCTTTCGGGGATCGTATCCCCCGTGACGCCCTCCAGGAGGAAACGGCTCCCGAGGTTCGAGGTCATGATGATGATCGTGTTCTTGAAATCCACCGTGCGGCCCTGCGCGTCCGTGATGCGGCCGTCATCGAGCACCTGCAGCAGGACATTGAACACGTCCGGGTGCGCCTTCTCGATCTCGTCGAACAACACCACCGCGTACGGCTTGCGCCGCACGGCCTCGCTCAGCTGACCACCCTCGTCGTAGCCGACATAGCCCGGAGGCGCCCCGATCAGCCGCGCGACGGAGTGCTTCTCCATGTACTCGGACATGTCGATGCGGATCATGGCCGCCTCGCTGTCAAACAGGGTCTCGGCCAGCGTCTTCGCCAGCTCGGTCTTGCCCACCCCGGTGGGGCCCAGGAACAGAAAGCTGCCCACGGGACGGCGCGGATCCTTGATGCCCGCCCGGGCGCGGAGGATGGCCTCGCTGGTGAGCTGGACCGCCTCTTCCTGACCGATGACGCGCTCATGCAGCACCTCGCCCAGGCGCAGGAGCTTCTCCTTTTCCCCTTCCACCAGCCGCGTGACGGGAATGCCCGACCACTTCGCGACGATCTCGGCAACTTCCTCGGAGGAGACCTCCTCCTTGAAGAGCTCCGTCTTGGCCTCGCCGGTCTCGAGCTTCTTCAGCTCGGCCTCCAGTTGCGGGATGCGGCCATGGCGCAGCTCCGCCAGCTTGTTGAGATCATAGGCCCGCTCGGCCTTCTCCAGCTCCACCCGGGCGGCGTCGAGTTCCTCGCGGACCTTGCGGACGCGGTCAACCGAGGCCTTCTCCTTGTCCCACTTCGCGCGCAGGGCCGTGGCCTGGGTGCGCGCGTCGGCGAGCTCGCGCCGGAGGGTGTCAAGGCGCTGCTTGGAGGCATCGTCCTTCTCGAGCTTGAGCGCGGCCTCCTCGATCTCGAGCTGCAGCACGCGGCGCTGCAGCGCGTCGAGTTCCTGCGGAGCCGAGTCCATCTCGGTGCGAATCATCGCACAGGCCTCGTCGATCAGGTCGATCGCCTTGTCCGGCAGGAAGCGATCCGCGATGTAGCGGTCGGAAAGCGTGACGGCACTGACCAGCGCATTGTCCTGAATGCGGACACCATGGTGCAGCTCGAAGCGCTCGCGGATGCCGCGCAGGATGGAAATCGCATCCTCGACGGAGGGCGGCTCGACCAGCACGGGCTGGAAGCGGCGCTCGAGCGCGGCGTCCTTCTCGATGTACTTGCGGTACTCATCGAGCGTGGTCGCGCCGATGCAGTGCAGTTCGCCGCGCGCGAGCATCGGCTTGAGCAGATTGCCCGCGTCCATCGCGCCCTCGGTCTTGCCGGCGCCGACGATGGTGTGCAGCTCGTCGATGAAGAGAATGATGCGGCCCTCGCTCTGCTTGACCTCGTTGAGCACGGCCTTGAGGCGCTCCTCGAACTCGCCGCGGTACTTGGCGCCGGCGACGAGCGCGCCCATGTCGAGCGAGAACACGGTCTTGTCCTTGATCCCCTCGGGCACGTCGCCGCGCACGATGCGCTGCGCGAGTCCCTCCACGATGGCGGTCTTGCCCACGCCGGGCTCGCCGATGAGCACCGGGTTGTTCTTCGTCTTGCGGGACAGGATGCGGATGGTCCGACGGATCTCCTCGTCGCGCCCGATCACGGGGTCGATCTTCCCCTTCCGAGCCTGCGCCACGAGGTCGACCCCGTACTTCGTGAGCGCGTTGTAGGTCGACTCCGGGTTGTCGTTCGTGACGCGCTGCGCGCCGCGCAGCGCCTTGAGCGCCGTGAGCACCTTGGTGCGGTCGAGCCCGAAGGACTTCCAGTACTTGGCGAGTGAGTCGGGCTTCGCGACTTCGATCAGCGCGAGAAAGAGATGCTCAACCGAAATGAATTCATCCTTGAGCTGCTTGGCCTCGGCCTCGGCGCGCGTGAGGACCTCGTTGACGGCCTGGGTCACATACACCTTGGAGGTGTCGACGCTGCCGGAGACCTTGGGCAGACGATCAAGCTCGCGGTCCGCGGCCAGCTGCAGCGCGGCCGCGGTCAACCCCAGCTTGTCCGCCAGGGCCGGCACAATGCCATCGGCCTGCGCCAGCAGCGCATGCAGCAGGTGCCAGGTATCGACTTCATGATGGGAACGACGACGCGCCTCCGCCTGGGCGTCGGTGACGGCCTGCCGCGACATCTGGGTGAGCGTGTTGAGATCCATGCGAGCCTCCCTGCATGGGATGCGCCAAGGTGCGCTCCGAGGGAGAAGCCAAAAAGACGGTCGGAAAACCGCGCCAAAACGCCCGCCGCGCCCACCCGAGTGACACGCGGTGACACAGTGACGGTTGTTCTGGCGAGAGTCGCCGGCTCCGGGCCGATCAGGGTTACCCCGACCCCTCCTCGAAAGGGAAGCCCGCGACGCGGGCTTCCGCCTGCCCGACCAACAACGCGCTCGCGGTCCGCCGCAGGATCGGCTCAGCTTACCGGTTCCATGTTCGGATTCCGTCCCTCTCCTCCGCCCCTCCCGGCCGAAGTGCTCGCCCGAGTATTGCGCCTGGCGTCCGTGGACGGCCGGATGCTGATGATTCTGGGCGGCCTGTTTGCCGCCTTGTCCGCGGTCACCGGCGATGCCATCGGCGCGATCGCAGGCTGTCTCGCGACGGCGGCGGCGATCGTCGAGCTCCACGGCGTTGGCCGGCTGAAGATCGGCGATCCTGAGGCCATCCGCTGGCTCGTGCGCAGCCAGCTCATCCTCCTCGCGGTGATCCTTCTCTATGTCCTCGCCCGGATCGCGACCTTTGATCCGGTGCAGATGCGGGCACTGATCACGCCCGACTTGGTGGAATCCTTCCGCAACGCCGGCCTGGCCGAGCCGGACATCATGCCGGTCGTCGAAGGTTTCTACCGCTTCGTCTACATCGTCGTCGGCGCGGTCGCGACCACCTACCAGGGCGGCATGGCGCTCTACTACCACCGCCGCCGCGAGCCAGTGCGCATCGCGCTCGAAGGTGAGCTGGTTGAGGACGAGACGACGAGCTGAGGGTACCCCGGCGGGAGCGCGACGGCGTGCTCGGGGCAGAGTTCGGATCGGTATTGGTGGTTCGCCGCAAGAAACACAGAAACCGAGGGCGCCTGCCGACGGCTTGCGATACTTCCTCAAACGCTTGTGCCGGCTACGTGCAGACCGCGGACCATCTTCGTGTCGTGCGTGGCCATTCTCCGATCAGCTTCCGCGTCCTGCTGCGTGTTCCGCGGGAACGCCCTCCTGAGGCAGGCGAACGTCCGCGCTCCCCGCACGATCGCCCGCACTTGCGAACCCGGGCCGCCTTCCTAACCTACCGTCATGTCGAAAGAGCGCTACATCTCAGCGAAGCAGAAATGGGCGGAGAAGCAGGTCGCGGCCGGTGTCCGTGGTCGCGCCATGCCCGCGGCCGGCCGACTGCCCCCGGGGCAGAAATTGACCACCGGCTTTCCCGTGCTCGACCTTGGCGTCCAGCCCGACATCCCCGAGGCCGAGTGGTCGCTCTCCTTGGACGGCCTCGTTGAGAAACCGACGACGCTCTCGTGGGCCGCCTTCAACGCCCTCCCCCAAGTCGATGACACCAGCGACTTCCACTGCGTGACCACCTGGAGCAAGTACGACTGCCGCTGGGGTGGCGTCGCCTTCACGACCCTCTACGAGCTCGCCCAGCCCAAGCCCGACGCGCGCTTCGTCTATTTCACCAGCTACGACGGTTACACGACCAATGTTCCGCTCGAGAAATGCCTCGATGACGACGTGCTCGTCGCCACCCGCTTTGACGGCGGTCCCCTTCCGCGCGAGCACGGGGGACGCGCCCGGGTCATTATCCCCAAGCTCTACGCCTGGAAGGGCGCCAAATTCGTGAAGGCCATCACTTTCCTCGCCGCCGATAAGCTCGGATTCTGGGAAGTCCGGGGCTATTCCAACGATGCCGATCCGTGGAAAGAGGAGCGCTATGCTTAACCTGCTTGATTGCAGTGGTTAGCAAATCCGCCCACCGAGCCGGATGAAAAGTTTTTATCTTCGCGCGACCGGTGGGCGCTGGCTTGGTACCTGCTTATCAGGGGTAGTTAGCGAACTACCTATGACGCCTATTTTGGATAGCCGCAAGCTGCTCGCCTTCACGACACTTGCGCGCGTTGGCAGCTTCACAATGGCCGCGAGGGAACTGAATTTGACCCAGTCGGCGGTCAGCCACGCGATCAAGTCCCTCGAGGACGAGCTCGAGCTGCGTCTTTTCGACCGTTTGGGCCGCAGCGTGAAGCTCACACCGGCCGGTACCCAGCTCCTCGATCATGCTCACCGCATTCTCGATGAGATGAAGGTTGCCCGCGCCGATCTCGCGGCCTTCGCGTTCGGCAAATAGCCCGCGACGACGCCCCAACTTCGGGCGCCGGTTCGGTTCCCGAAGAATTCGGGCTTGCCTCAGGGGTCCCGGCCCCGTGTTTTCGTCATTCCCTCCCGTGCCCGGGTGGTGGAATTGGTAGACACGCAGGTCTCAGAAGCCTGTGCCTAACAGCATCGCGGTTCGAGTCCGCGCCCGGGCACCATTTTTCCGCCCCGCGTTCCGGGGCCCGCGCAGGGGGCCCGACGACCAGATCGCCCTGCCCCTCTGGCGGACCGAGCGAAATCGCTCCGCCAGTGCCCGCGCCGACACGGCGAATTCATCGGTCCGACCTCCGACTGTCCGCCACGTTTCACTCGCCTCACGCCCGCCCGCCCGACAAGTTGGCGAACCCATGAAAAAAGACGCCATCCTTTCCAAGATCCGCACGGAGAAGGTCATCGCGCTGATTCGCGCTGAGAATTCCGACGGCCTGCTCGACTGCGCCAAGGCCCTCGCTGACGGTGGCCTCACCAGCATCGAGCTGACCATGACCACGCCCGGCGCGATCCGCATGCTGGAGAAGGCGACCGCCGAACTGCCGGACTTCCTCTTTGGTCTGGGCACCGTGCTCGACGCCGAGACCGCCCGCATGGGCATCCTCGCCGGCGCACGCTTCATCGTCACCCCAGCCCTCCGGCCCGACGTGATCACCCTCTGCCAGCGCTACAGCGTTCCGATCTTCAGCGGCGCCCTGACCCCGACCGAGGTCGTCAATGCCTGGGAGGCCGGCGCCGACGCCGCCAAGATTTTCCCCGCCGAATTCTTCGGCCCCGCCTACATCAAGTCCCTCAAGGGCCCCCTGCCCCACGTCGAGATGGTCCCGACCGGGGGTGTCACCGCCGAAAACGTCGGCGAGTTCATCAAGGCCGGGGCCTACGCCACCGCCGCCGGCAGCTCCCTCGTCGAGGCCAAGGCGCTCAAGGAGAAGAACTGGGCCGCGATCACCGCGAAGGCCAAGGCCTTCGTCGCCGCGGTCGCCGCGACGAAGTAAGGTTTATCGCGTTTGGCGTAAGAGCTCGGTGGGCGTTTCGAGCGCTTCTTCAGCAATCCAGCCCACGAGCCACCGAAGTCGCGCCGAGACGGAGAGCCGCAGAGAAGTCCCCGCAGGGAATTGTGTTTAAAACCCTGCGGCTCTCCGTCTTGGCGCGACTTCCGGCGGTGATCGAACCGATCAGGAAACAAACTTGGCGACGTCCGGGATCCGCTTCGCGCGGCGGCCGGCCGCGTCCAGGGCGAAGTACGGGTCGACCTCGGGCCCCGTGTCCTCGTCCTCCTCATTCTCCTTCTCGTCGGCCTCGACCGGATTGCCGTCCTCATCGGTGATCTCGTACTCGGTCTCGTCCGGCAGCACGGCCAGCGAGCCGTCCTCGTCGAAGTAGAGCGACATCCGCCGCGCCTGCGGCTCGATCAGCAAGGCTGGATTCTTCACCCGCCCCGCCTTCACGAACTCAAACAGGCAGGGCATGAAGAGGTCCTCATAGCGGCGGCGGAACTCCGAGAGCCACTTGTTCGCCACGCCATCGCGGTGATTGAGCAGCACGATATCCGAAAAATGGATGCAGGCATCGTACCACGCCAAGAGTTCCGGATTCTGCTCCGCCAGCCGGCAATTGACCACGCAGATCACCCGCGCCAACTCCGCCCCGACCTCCGCCAGCCAGGGCTTGAGCGCCTCGATCTGGTCCACCGGATTGGCCCGGCCATCGGTCAGGAAAAAGACGTGCGTCGCCCCCGCGGGCAATTCCGCCCCGATCCGTTTGTCCGCCCATGTCCAGCGCGTAACCGTCCCGAGCCGGCCGTCGGCCTCGCTCGCCGGTTCCGTAGCCGCGACCAGCACCGCCGGGCGGTCCGCTTCCGCCAGCCCGCCCTCGATCAAGTCGGCCACCACCTCACGCCGGCCGGAACCGGCCGCGCCGAGGAGAAGATAAACAAGAGGTTTGTCCGTGCTGCTGCTCATGATCCCCGCATCGTCGCCAACTGCGCCCCCTTGGCGAGCCGGGATTCAACGCGGCTCAACCGAGCGGAGACTCTCTCACGAAATCCGAAAGGACGCAGAAATCGATTCTTGAACCGGAGGGAGCGGAGGCAAACCGGAAGTCCTGATCGACTCTCCGTTTTCTCTGTTCCCTCCGGTAAAACAACTCCGGATCGCTTCAGAACGTAAACGTCCGGTTCTGCGCGGATTGGCGCATCCAGTGGTCGAGCAGGACCAGGGCCGCCATCGCTTCGACGATCGGTACCGCCCGCGGGAGCACGCAGGCGTCGTGACGCCCCCGCCCCATCAGCGCCGTCTCGGCCCCCGTCACGTCCACCGTCGCCTGCGACTGCAGGATCGTCGCCGTGGGCTTGAAGGCCACGCGGAACACGATCTCCTCGCCATTGCTGATCCCGCCCTGCACGCCGCCGGACCGGTTGGTCTTGGTGCGCACCTGCCCGTCACGGTTCTCAAACAGGTCGTTGTGCTGCGAGCCACGCAGGAGCGTGCCGTCAAAGCCACTGCCAATCTCAAAACCCTTCGTCGCCGGGAGCGAGAGCATCGCCTTGCCCAGATCGGCCTCCAAGCGGTCAAACACCGGCTCACCCAGCCCGGCCGGCACGCCGCGGACGCGGCACTCGATCAGGCCACCCACGGAATCGCCCTCCGAACGGACGGCCTTGATGCGTTCAATCATCGCCGCCGCCGTCGCCGGATGCGGGCAGCGCACCGCCGTCGCCTCGACTTCCGCCAGCGTGGGAAAGGTCGCGAGCTCCGGCGCCGAGATGTCATGGATCCTCGTCACGAACGCCCGGATCTCCACCCCGCCCGCCTGCGCGAGGATCTTTTTGGCAATCGCCCCGGCCGCCACCCGACCAATCGTCTCGCGGGCCGAGCTGCGCCCACCCCCGCGGTGGTCCCGGATGCCAAACTTGCTCTGGTAGGTGAAGTCGGCGTGCGAGGGACGGAACTTGTCCTTCATCTCGTCATACGCCCCCGGCCGCTGGTCGCCATTGCGCACCACCATCGAAATCGGGGTCCCGGTCGTGCGGCCCTCAAACACGCCGGACAGGATCTCCACCCGGTCCTCCTCCTTGCGCGGGGTCACAATGTCGCTCTGCCCCGGACGGCGGCGGTCGAGCTCGGCCTGGATCTCAGCCACGTCCAGCGGCAGTCGCGGCGGGCAGCCGTCGATCACCACGCCGACGCCGGCCCCATGGCTCTCGCCCCACGTGGTGACGGTAAAAAGATGGCCGAAGCTGTTGGGCATGACGGGGCGAGAGCGTTGGTTCACCCCTCCCGTCCGGCAAGTTTCAAAAATCGGCAACCTCCCGCCGCTTGCGACGTCATACCATAACGCCGTTTACATCCCTGGGTCTTTCTCCTCTCATCCGCCACGTGCAGTCCCCTCGCAACTACGCCCCTCGCCTGATCCTGCGCCTTTTCCGTTGGGGGCTCGTCGCGCTCACCCTCGCCGCCATCCGCCCGAACCTCCCCGCGCAGTCCGGGTCGCCGTCGATCGCCGCCGTGGACGGCGAGCTCGTCGGGCCCTTCCGCATGCCGGACGCGCCGCTGGATGCCGTGCTGCAGCTGCTCGAGCTTTATTCCGGTCGCACCGTGCTGCGCCCGGCCGCCCTGCCCGCCACGAACTACAATTTTGTCACCCGCGCCGCCATCCCGAAGGCCGAGGCCATCCTCGCCCTCGAGACCCTGCTCAATCTCAACCAGATCGGCATCGCCCCGCTGGGCGACAAGTTCATCAAGGTCGTCCCGATCGCCAGCCTCCGCGCCGAGTCACCCGACCTGATCGAGGGCTCCTCGCTCGAGCTGCCCCCCAGCGGCCGCGTCGCCAGCAAGATCTTCAATTTCCAGTTCGTCCGCGTCCGTGAGTTTCTCCCCGAGATCGTGCCCCTGCTGAATCCGCAGCTGGGCGGGCCGCTCCTCTTCGAAAAATCCAACGCCGCGCTGATCACCGACACCATCAGCACGCTGCAGCGTGTCGAGCTCCTCGTCCGCCAGCTCGACAAACCCGCCATCGCCGGCCTTACCCCCCGCTTCTACACGCTCCAGTTCGCCAAGGCCTCCGATCTCGTCACCAAGGTCAACAACGCCCTCGGCACCTCCCTCAAGAGCCAGCTCGGCACCGCCACCACGATCAGCGCCGACGACCGCACCAATCAGGTCGTGCTCGTGGCCGACGCCGGTCTCCACGACTGGTTCAGCAGCCTCGTCAGCAAGCTCGACGTCAAGGCCGACCCCAACACCCGCAACGAGGTCATCCCCCTTCGTCACGCCAACGCCACGCTGGTCGCCCCGGTCGTGAGTCAGCTGGTGACCGGCCAGACCCAGGCCGCCACCCGCGCCGCCGCCGCCTCCGTTCGTCCCGGCCAGGGCATTGTCGCCGCCCAGGGCGGCACCGCCGCCAACGCTCCCGCCAACGCAGCTCCGAACACCCCCGCCGCCCCGGCCCCCGTCATCGCCGCCCCGGCCATCGAGGTCTTCACCGGCGACGGCTCGTCCCGCAGCAGCGAATTCAGCTCCCTCGTCACGATCCTCGCCGATGAACGCAGCAATGCCCTCATCGTCAGCGGCACTGTTGATGACATCCGCCTCATCCGCGAACTGGTCGACAAGATCGACGTCGTGCTGCCCCAGGTCCGCATCGAGGTCGTCATCGCCGAGGTCACCCTCGAGGACAATGACACCAGCGGCATCGAGGCCCTCGGCCTCCTCGTGCGCAACAGCCAGCTTATCGGGGTCAGCGGCAGCGGCCCGGGTTTCGCCGTCAGCGGCCTTGCGGCCGACTCGGCCGCCGGCACCGACTTCGCCACCCTCCTCGGCTCGGGCGCCCTCGGCGGCACCCTCGGGCTCACCTCCAATCTGATCAAGGACAAGACCAATATCCTCTCCGCTCCGAGCATCCTCACCGCCCACAACACCGAGGGTTCCATCTTCGTCGGCGAGGAACGCCCGACGATCAGCGGCTTCACGACCGACGCATCCACCACCACCGGCACGCGCACGAGTGTTACCCAGACCCCGATCGGCATCACGCTCCGGGCCACGCCGCTCATCGGCAACGACGGCTCGGTCCAACTCACCATCGAGCAGGAGGTGAAGGATATCCTCGGCGAGATCGAGATCGACGGCAACGCCCAGCCGCGCGTCGGCAGCCGGGAAACGTCGTCCTTCGTCACCGTCAAGAGCGGCGACATCATCGTGCTCGGCGGCCTTCAGCGGAATTTCGACCGGCGCTCCCGTTCCCGCCTCGGCCCGATCCCCTTCCTCGGCGATCTCTTTGGCTCCCGCACCAAGGCCAACAGCCGCACCGATCTCGTCTTTTTTCTCCGCCCGATCGTGCTGACCAACACCCCGGCGGACACCGCCGAGGCCCAGCGCCGGATCGACACGCTGCCCAACGCCGCGGCCGTCCGCGAGACGCTCGATCCGATCAACGCCGCGCGGACCCGCTGAGCGTCCGCCTCCCGCCCGCCGTCCGCATGTCCCTGCTCGCCGCAGACCCGCTCCCCTCCCTCGCCGGACCGCTCGCGGAGGACCAGCAATCCGCCTTGCTCGCCGCCGAACGCGGCCAGCGGGTGCGCCTGCTCGCGGGTTTTCTGGGCCGCCCGGAAACCGAGGTGCTGGAGGCCCTCGCCCGGGAGGCCGGGCTCGATCCGGCCAGCGACCTTCAGGCCGACCGCGCCTCCCTCCGCCTCCTCCCCGCCCGGCTCGTGCACGAATACCAGATCGTGCCGATCCGGATCGGACCCGCCCCGGCGGACAGCGACGAGCCACCGCCCCCCGTGGCCACCACACCCCTGCACCTCGCCTCCGCCTGGCTGCCCGATGCCGCCATGGCCGCGTGGATCCGTACCTTCACTCCGCGCCCGGTCGTCTGGCACCTCGCCGTCGCCGAGCGGGTTCACCAGCTCATCATCGAACACTTCGGCGTCGGCTCCGGTTCACTGGAAGACGGCGGCGACGATGGCTACCTGGCCCCCGAGGCGGTACCCGCCGATGCCGAGGTGGTCGACGAGGAGGCCGCGGTTGTCCGCTTCGTCACCGAGGTGATCGCCCAAGCCATCGCCGACGAGGCGACCGACATCCACTTTGAACCGCAGGAGGGCCAGCTCCGCATCCGCTACCGCGTCGACGGCCTGCTCGTCGCCGTCCCCGTGCCGGAGAATCTGCTGCGCTTCCAGGACGCCATCATCTCGCGCCTCAAGATCATGGCGCGGCTCAACATCTCCGAGCGCCGCCTGCCGCAGGACGGCCGCATCAATTTCAAAGCCGGCGGCGTCAATCTCGACATCCGCGTTTCGACCATCCCCACAATCTACGCCGAATCGATCTCGCTTCGTCTGCTCAACCAGAAGAAGCAGGCATTCACGATGGAGCGCCTCGGCATGAGCGCCGAGGAACAGGGCCAGATCTCCCACGTGCTCGACTACCCGCACGGGATCATCCTGGTCACCGGTCCGACGGGCTCCGGCAAGTCGACGTCGCTCAACGCCTTTCTCCGCAAGATCAACTCGACCGACCTCCGCATCGTCACGATCGAAGATCCGATCGAGTACGAGGTGCCGGGCGTCAACCAGATGCAGGTCCGGCCCGACATCGGTCTCACCTTTGCCGATGCCCTCCGCCATGTGCTGCGTCAGGATCCCGACGTGATCATGGTCGGCGAAATCCGCGACCGCGAAACCGCCGACATCGCCATCCGCGCCTCGCTTACCGGTCACCTCGTCTTTTCGACCCTCCACACCAATGACGCGCCCGGCGCGATCACGCGTCTGGTCGACATGGGCATCGAGCCCTTCCTCGTCGCGTCGGCGATTGAGCTCGTCATTGCGCAACGCCTCGTGCGCCGCCTCTGCCCGGAATGCGCGCGGCCGGCGCCGGTGACCAAGCTGAAGCTGCGGGACTCACTCGCGATCCTCGGACTCGACCAGGCCGAGGCCGACCTCATCGAGTCGCTCAACGCCCCCGTCGGCTGTGACCGCTGCCGTGGCACGGGTTACCGCGGCCGCATCGGCATCTTCGAGATCTTCAAGCTCAACGACGAGCTCCACGAACTGGTCCTCAAGCGCGAGAGCACGCGCACGCTCACGCAATGCGCCCGCAAACACGGCATGCGCACCCTGCAGCAGTCGGGCTGGGAAAAGATCAAAGCCGGCCAGACCACCCTCGACGAGGTCCTCCGCGTGATCACCGTCACCGAGAAATGACCGCCCAAGGTTCTCACCGCAGGTAACCGAGGGATAGATGACGGGGTTCATTCTGACTCCTGACTTCTGAATCCTGACTTCTTCTCCTTTCATGCCCCGCTTCGCCTACACTGCTCGTGACCGCGCCGGCCAGCCGGTCTCGGCAACGGTCGAGGCGCCGTCGCGCAAGGACGCGCTGCGGGTGATCGCCTCGCGCGGGCTCCAGCCGCTGCGTGTGACCGAGGAAGGCGCCGGCGCCAAGTCGGGGCCTGGCGCCGCGCGCGCGTTGCTGCTTCGCCCAGCCACCAAGCCCGGTCGCTCGCTGCGCCTGCCCTTCTTGCAGTCCTTGCACGACCTCACCACGAGCGGCCTTTCGGCCGGTGAGGCCGTCCGCCTGCTCGCCCAGCGCATCAAGGACCCGGCGCTACGCGGACTCTGCGCGAGCATCTGGGAGCACATCAGCGAGGGCGCTCCGCTCTCCCGCGCAATGGCGGCGAGTCCGGAGGTTTTCGATGACGCCACCCTCAATCTGATCGCGGCCGGCGAGGTCACGGGCAGCCTCAACGACACCCTCGCACGTCTGATCACCCATCTGACGGAGCAAAAAGAGCTGCGCCGCCAGATTCTCAGTGCGCTCGCCTACCCGATTTTCATGATGACCGTCGCCGGCGGCGTCATCCTGTTCTTCCTGTTTTTTCTGCTGCCCCGCCTGCAGTCCCTGCTCGCTTCGCTCGGCGGCGAGCTCCCGACCTCGACCCGCCTGCTGATCGGCCTGTCGACCTTCACGATCAACTACGGCCTCTTTATCGCCGTCGGCGTCGGCTTCGCCGTCGCCGCCTTCTGGCGCTGGCGCCTCTCCGAACCCGGCCGCGCCGCGACGGATGCGGCCATGCTGAAGCTACCGCTGCTCGGGCCGTTCTCAACGGCGCAGACCGTGCTGGCCTTCAGTCAGACCCTGTCCGTCCTGCTCGCCAACGGCATCACCACAGCGGAGGCGCTGCGCATGACCGAGCGCCAGATCCAAAACCGCGTCCACCGCGCCGCCTTCGACCGAGCGACGGACCGCGTACTGGAGGGCGAGACCCTTTCGATCGCCCTCGCCCGCACGGGCTGTTTTCCGGATCTCGTGCTCGACCAGCTCTCCGTCGGCGAGAACACGGGCAACATCGTCCCCGCGCTCCGCAAGATCGCGGCGACCTACCAGCAGACCCTCTCGCAACAGCTGGCCCTGTTCACCCGCGTCATCGCCAGCGGCGTCCTGCTCAGTGTCTTCGTCTTCGTCGGCTTCATCGCCTACGCGATCGTCAGCGCCGTCTTCCAGCTCAGCTCGAGCTTCAATCTCTGACCGCGCCCGCCGGCCGCGGAAATCCCAGATCCTAAGCGGCTAAATCCTAAAGGAATCGCCCGTGCGACGATGTGCCCGGGTGTAACTGGCGTCGCTGAGGCCGGAGTTTTTTCGGCAGCGCGTGCTGCCCCAACACTGGTTCGAAAGCACCGCCAACTCGCCAAATAGCGAACGCGAGAGTTGAACTGCCTTCCGCCACACCTATGCTGCGTCCATGGCCATGACTTTGAAGGAACTCTACGCCGAGACTCGCCAATTGCCGCGCGAGCAAGCGGCTGAGCTGATGGACCTGCTGTTGATCGACACGTTCAGCGAACCCGACACAGCGGTGCAGGAGGCATGGGATCGTGAAATCGACCGCCGCATCGCCGAGCTGGAAAGCGGGAAGGTCCAACCCATCCCAGGCGATCAGGTTATGGCCGATGTGCGCAAGATAGTCGGCTTGTGATGCGCGCCCGCTTCCATCCCGAAGCGGGCTCCGAATTCAAGGCTGCCGCCGCTCGCTATACGGCTGTCCGTCCCGCGCTTGGCCAAGGATTTTACGACCACATTGGCGAGCTCATCGCTGAAATTGAGGCCAACCCCACGCTCTTTCGCGTTTATCGCCCACCCCAGGTGCGGCGTCATTTCCGGCGTCCATTTCCGTACGCCGTGATCTACACCGTCACGGCCGACTCAATTTGGATCCTCGGCGTGATGCACTTCAAGCAACCGCCGAGTTACTGGTTGGACCGGCTTGGCACATGATTTTGCCAGGGTAGAGCTACCCGCGAACCTCGCGCAAAGGCGACAGACGGTAGTCAGCGCATGCTCCCACGCATGATTACCTCAGGGGTTCCTGAGTGCATGCAAAAAGAAGAAATCCCATGAGGCGATCATGACCCCAAGTATGATCATGACGATTCCAGCGACAGCCCATTTCCTTTCGTTCGTTCTCCGATAAAGAGCTAACAGAGAAAACAGGCCAATACCCACCGCAATCATCCCCATGAAGATATCCATATCGTCAGCCGTGAATGAAACTAGGATGTGATACAGAACTCATTTCCCAAGCAGTCAAACAACGTCAGGTCTTGACTCTCGGCCGGACTCCTTACGGCGCGGCCCCCGCCGCCACTTCCACCGCCGTCACCTTGAGCAGCGCATTGAGCTGCGCAGGATTCGATCGCTCGGCGGAGAGGGTGAACTGCTCGATCGTGATGTACGGCGCACGCTTGGAGAGCTCGAGGTAGAAGCGCTTGATCGTGTCCCAGTCGCTGCGCGTGATGCGGTAGCGGACAGAATTCACCGCGAATTGCGGCGTGCGCTCCAGCGGCAGCGCCTCGCTTGAGGTGCTGCCCGCCAAGCCCGTCGCCGCGGCGACCGCGCCAAGTTCCGCGGAGAGGCGGACGGCGTTGAAGCTGCGGCTCGGGTCGAGATTGGCGATCGCCGAGGCGGCAGTGGCCGCGATAGCCTCGCGGCGCTCCAGCCAGAGCCGCTGTTCGTCGAGGTCGTTCGAAACCAGCGCGTACTCCCGCGCAAACAGCGCAGCCCGGCCGCCCGCCGCCGAGGCCCACACCACGGCCACCAGCCCGACAAAGGCGAGCAGCAGCAGCTTCTCGCGGAGCAGACGGGTTTGAAAAAAGGCCTTCATGGTCCGAGTGGTTCCGTTCCGCTCAGCTCAATTCGAGGGCGCCGCGGCCGGCCGCACCGCGTCGGGTTTGAAGGTCACCAACAGTTTGAAGGTCGTCACCCCGGGCCGCGAGACGAGGTCCTGCACCTCCACGCGCTCACACGCCTCCTGCTGGCGCAGCGCCGACTCGAAGGCGTCAATGTCACCCTGCGCCGCCGTCTGGGCCTGGATCTCCAGCGTATAAAGGCCACTCGTCGTCGTGCTCGTGAATTGGATAGAGGGCGGACGCGAGGCGCTCACCACCGAGATCATCTCCATCGGCAGCAGACGTTTCGACGCCAGTTCCTCAATGCGCGTCGCCAACGATTGCTTGGTCATGATCTCGGCCACCGCCGGAGCCTGCGCGTCGCGCTCCGCGACTCGCGTCGCCAGAAAGGCCCGGCCACCCAGCAGGGCAATCTCGGTGAAGGCACAGAGCCCGATCACCGCCGCAAGCCCGACCAAGCTGCGCCAGAGCCAGCGGTCGCGGGTCCGCGCAAGCGCAAGCGCGGTCAGTTCCGCCTTATCCCGGACATCCAAAGCCGCCGCTGCGGACTCCGCAAACTCGGCGCGCACGTCGCCGGACTGAAAGGCAAAACTCTCCCCCGCGGCAGGAACCGCCGCCGGCGCGGTCAGCTCCACCACGGTGCGGCTACCGGGGAATTCGCGCAGTAGCGCGTCACGCACCGCCGCGCGTTCCTCGGCGGTGGCCTCGGCCACCCAGCTGCCCACGCGCGCCGCCGCAGGCACGCCGGAGTCATCATCAAAGTAGAGCGCGGTCAGCCCGTCTTCCCGGCTGATCACCCAGGTCGTCGCCCCCGCCGGGGCCGGGCCGGCAAGCAGCACGGCAAAGGCCGGGGTCACTAGCTCCGCCGCCGTCCAAAGCGCCGTCTCCTCGGCGGTAAAGCGCTTCCGGTACGCGGCAAAGGCGAGCGCCCGCTTCGCACCCGGCCGGGTGAAATGGCCGTGGTAGAGCTGCGCGACCGGAAACGGCGATCCCGCCTCCAGCGCCAATTCCACCTGGGCCGCGACCGGCCCCGCTTCCTCACCGTCGGCCAGGGCGACGGCCGTCGTGAAGAAACGATCATCCGGCAGCAGGGTGATCACCCGCGCGCCCGGAAGCGTTGATGGAGAAAGGGACGACATGCTCAGAGCGTTTCGTCGGCTGGCGCCGGCGGCAGCACGGACATCGCAGCATTTTCGGTGATTTCCAAGAGTGTAAACGGGTAATTGAGATCGTCCGGAGCCGTCGAGCCGATGCCCGCGACGCCGGCCGCCGGCGCAGCACCCGCCGTTTGACCCGTGGAGGCCGCGGCGGTTGCACCGGCCGCGGTGCGCGACGTGACCGGACGGGCCCCGTTCGGCGGCGCCACCACGGCGCTCAACTGAAACGACGAACGTCCCTGCCGCACGGTTACCGTGATTCGCAGCGCCCGGATCTGCGCGGCGAAACCGGGCGCCACCGCCTGGGCGCCCAGCACGAGTCCGGCATCCTCCGGGGCCCGGAAATACCCCGGGCCCTGCGCCAGATAGGCCCCGGTGCCAGCAAAGTAGTCCCGCAGCTGCGACCGCTGCGTCTCGGAGTAGGCCGCGAGGGCCACCAGCACCGCGTCGGGCGCCCCGTTCACATTCGGGCGCGGGTAGGTGTAGAGCGAAACCGCCTCGGCGAACCGGGCCGCGAGGGCGTTGGGATTGCCGGCCTCGTCAAAGAAGAACTCGCGGGCGACATCGATCGACGCGAGCTCCCGGAAGGAGCGCAACGAACGTCCCGGTGGCGCAAATGGCAGCGGCGCCCGCTCATAATCGTCGACCCGGGGCGCGCCCGGGGTGACCGGCACATAGTCCGCCCGGATCCAGCCGAGCAGCGCGTCGGCGAGCCGTTCCGCGTCGTTCAGCGCCAGCCCCTCATGCGTGAGGAGCGCCACCAGCGTCAGGAATTCCGTATTCGGCAGCGGCAGCTTCCCGGATTCGTCGGCAAAGCTCACTTCCACGGTGCGATCGTCGACCGCCGGCACGTAGCCGATCCACCCCAGCGGATCGCCCCAGCCTTCGGCCGGACTGCGCAGCGCGCCGCCGGTCAGACGAAAATCCTCCAGCACCGCCAGCGTCGTCTCGAGCGCCGAGTACGCCTCGGATCGCAGCCGCGCCGCATCCGCCACCCGCGCCTCCACCAAGAGATCGTCCCCCGCCCGCTCGACGAACGCGAGCAGCGCCATCGTCGCGAAGACAATCGTCACCAGCACAATCACCAGCACCGACCCGCGGTCGCCGTGCGGCGTCAGGTCAACGAATCGTTGACAGGACACGGCAGCGCGGCCGCGGACCGGAGCGCGTGGTTGGGAGGTGGATAGCGGGGGGGGCATGCGCGGGCGGTCAGTAGACGGGCAGGCCCTCGGTGGCGGTCGGGAGTGTGATCACGCTGTCGCGCTTGAGCGCGCCGTGGGTGAAGCTCAGGCGCAGCCGGCCCGGACGCTCGAGTTCGCCGGTGGCCGTCTTGCGCAGCGCGGGGACGGTCTCCCATTTGCGGAAAGCCGGGTCGTAATACTCGTAGGCGATCGCAGTCGCCAGGGGCGTCAGGACCGTTTCCCGCGGCGCGTCGGACTCGAAGTCCCGTTCCAGCCGCGAATGCCAGAGCAGCACCAGGCCGACTTCGCGGCGCACCGCGAGGGCGCAGACCACATCCGGCAGCGGCCGCTCGGGCCAGGTGAGCAGGCGGCTGCCGGCCGGCAGTTCAAATGTAAGCAGTTCCTCGGTCACGCCGGATTCCGTCCGTACTTCCGCGGCGGTGATGCCCGGCCGATCAGGCGCGGCGGTCGGCGGCAGGGCGGCGGCGCGGAGTTCGCTTTCGAGGTAGCGGGTGACGGCGCGGACATGCTGATCAAAACGCCGGGGCTCGAGATTGCGCCCCCAGAGCTCCGTCATGGAGAAGACAAAGGTGTTGAGCCCGACCATCACCAGGCCGACGAGGGCAAGGGCGAGCATCATCTCGACCAGGGTAAAGCCACGGTGGGAGCGGCTCATGGGTTGGCCCCTCCGGCGCGGCCCTGAATTTCCAGAATGCGATTTCGCGCCTCAATCCGGAGGGTCTCGCGCTCCGTCACCTCGGACCAGGTCGGGCGCAGCAGACGGAAGGTCTCGGTAACGGTTTCCACGCGGCCCGTGCCCGCCTCGGTGAGTTCGCAGGTGAAGTTGACCGTGAAGAGATCGGCCACGCCGGCCGGCTCGATCTCCGCCCGCCAGCGGACGCGCCGTCCGTCCGTGCCCTCAAAGTCTCCCCCCTCCTCCACCCGCTCGCGATCCGCCTCCGCGGCGAGCGCGGCCCGGGCAAAGCGCAGGTCCTCGTCCACCCGCCCCGCGCGCGCCACCGCCGCGTAGCTGGTGAGCACATTCACATAGGCCGATCCAAGCACCACCGCCGCAAGGGCGAAGATGGAGAGCGCGACCAGGACCTCGAGGAGGGTGAACGCGCGGGGCGCGAATGACCAATGACCAATGGACAATGACCAATGCCGACCCGGACCAGATCGTGCCGGTCGACTCCAAACCAGTGGTAATTGGTCATTGGTCATTGGTCATTGCGCCGACAACGCCGGCGCGCAGGTCCACGGGTCGATGGCGAAGGTGCGGGCGGGGCCGCCGGTGGCGATCTGGACGCGGAAAGGGGAACAGGTTCCATCCGCATAGAAGGTGACCGTCGGCAGCGTGCGCGTGTCGACCAAGGAGCCGGCGATCAGGACGAGACCGGCGCCCGTGGGATTTGCAGCGGGAAGAAAATCGACCTTCACCTCGCCGGCCGGAACCGGGAAGCGCAGTTCGCTGCCGGCGATATCGGCGATGAAGGCGCGCTCCCGGGCGTCGTAGCGGAGCGACACATCACGGTCCTGCTGCAGCGCCTTGCGCCTCGCATTGGCGACGGCCTCCCAAAACACCGCCTCGACGGTCACGGGTCGGTCCGCGAGGAGGCGTGCGGAACCCCCGACCAGCACCCCGGCCAGCAGACCGATCAGACCGATGACGAGAAGGATCTCCAGCAGCGTGAAGGCACGCTGCTGGAATGACCAATGACCGGACCCAGAACGCCGATCTCGGATTCCGTGCTCCATTGGGAATTGGTCATTGGACATTGGTCATTGCCCCGGCGCTCCGCGCCGGGGCCTACCAATTTCCAATGTCGTCGGCGGTGTCTTCCTTGCGGTCGACGCCTTTCGAGAAAAGGTCGTAACTCCCCTTGTTCTTCACGCCCGGGTAGCGGTAAACGTAGGGCTCGCCCCAAGGATCGACGGGGGCCCGGCCGCCGGGCGCTTCGATGTAGGGACCGCGCCAACGATCGGCGCGGCTCGCGGGAGCCGACAACAGCGCGCCGAGACCCTCGGCCGTGTTCGGGTAGTCCCCGAGGTCGAGGCGGTAGGCGGTGAGGGGGGTCTTCAGGCTCGACTGGACAAAAAGACGCGCGACGTCCTCCTGCTTGCCGCCAAAGATGCCGCCGACTTTGGTGACCGCCAGACCGACGAGGAGGCCCATGATGGCCAGCACGACCAGGATTTCGAGCAGGGTGAAAGCCGAACGGCGCGACCGACGCGAACCACGGGAAAGAGGGGAGAAGCGCATGATTAGGGAGATACGCCCCCGCGCGACATTGTCGAGCGCAGGGGGCCGGCCCTCCTATGACGCCCGGCTGGCAGAAAGGTTTCCCGTCCGCCGGCTCATAAGTCCCATCCGTCCCATCCGTCCTATGAGTCCTATCGGACCGACGGACCCATCCTCACGCGGCGGCGGTCGCGGCGTCCTCGGACGGTCGCGCCGGCGTCTCCGCGAGCACGCGCGCCAGTTCGGGCGAGCGCACCGGTTTACTGAGAAAATCATCCATGCCCGCCGCGAAGCACTCGTCGCGATCGGACGTCGAGGCATTGGCGGTCATGGCCACGATGCGCGGCCGCTGGTCGGCGGGCCAGCGCGCGCAGAGCACCCGGGTGGCCTCCATGCCGTCCATCTCGGGCATTTGCAGGTCCATGAAGACGAGATCGTAGCGGCCCCGTTCCACGGCGATCACGGCCTCGCGACCATTGCCGGCGACATCGGCATCATAGCCGAGGCGCCGCAGCATGAGCAGCGCGACCCGTTGGTTCACGAGATTGTCCTCCACCAGCAGGATCGAGAGGGGATGGCGCACCGCGGGCGGCTCCGGGGTCGGCGCCGGGACCGGTGCGGACGGACTGGTCGCGCCGGCCAGGGTTTCAACCAGGAGGGCGAAGAGCTGGGCGGTCTTGACCGGCTTGGCGACGCCGCCCGTGATGCCCGGCCCGATGGGGACGCGGCCGCCGAGGGGCGTGAGCAAGATGACGGGGAGCCGCTCGGCCGCGGCATGACAACGCAGCGCCGGCAGGAAATCGTCCCCGCACGTACCCGTGTCGATCAGCGCGACATCAAATCGGGCGCCCTGCGAAACGCGGTCCAGCGCCTCGGTGCGTGAGGCCGCCGCCTCGACCTGCAGGCCCCAGACCGAGGCCTGCTGCTGCAGCAGGCGGCGTCCGGTCGGGTTGCGATCCACCACGAGCAGGCGCCGACCCGCCAAGGTGGGCACTCCGGCCGCGAGATGAGCCGGCGCCGGCCCCTCGACCGAGGCGCGTCCGACTTCAATTTCGAAACGAAACACGCTCCCCTGCCCTTCCTCGCCCTCGTACCAGATACGTCCACGCATCATCTCGACGAGGTGCTTGCAGATGGCGAGACCGAGGCCCGAGCCGCCGTACTGGCGGGTCGTGGACGGATCGATCTGGCTGAAGCCGCGGAAGAGACGGTCGCGCCGCGCCTCGGGAATCCCGATGCCGGTGTCCCGCACCGCGAAACTCAGGCGGGGCGGACCGTCGGCGGCGGGCTCGGCGCGGACTTCGATCAGCACCTCGCCTTGGCCGGTGAACTTGACCGCGTTGCCGATGAGATTGATCAGGACCTGGCGCAGACGCGTCACATCGCCCAGCACGGTAACCGGAAGGGAGGGATCAACCCAGCTGTAGAGTTCGAGGCCCTTCTCCGCGGCGCGCCCCGCCAGCAGATCGAGCGCCGCGTCCACGCAGCCCCGGAGTTCAAAGGGCACGGTCTCAAGCTCGAGCCGGCCCGACTCGATCTTCGAGTAGTCGAGCACGTCATTGAGAATGTCGAGGAGGGCATTCCCGCTCGACCGGATTGTCTCCGCCAGCTCGCGCTGATCCGGGGCCAGCTCGGCTCCCAGCAGCAGGCTGCTCATGCCAATGACGGCGTTGAGCGGCGTGCGGATCTCATGACTCATGTTGGCGAGGAAAGCCGACTTCGCGACCGTCGCCGCCGCCGCCTCGTCGCGCGCGCGCACCAGTTCGGCCTGGGCCCGACGCTCACGGGTGATGTCCCAGCAGACGCCGACCAGACGGCCGCCGCTACCGTCCGTGGCAGGCTGGGCCAGCGCGCAGGTGCGCAAATCACACACTTCGCCATCCGGGCGGACGAGGCGGAAGGAGGTTTCGATCCGCCGCCCCTCCACCACCGCCGCGCGGAGTTCCTGCGCGAGCCGGGCGTGATCCGCGGGGTGCACCAGCTGCAGGAAACCGGCCCGCGTACCGTCAAACGCGCCCGGCTCGAGACCGCAGAGCGCATGCATGCGATCGTCACCCGATACCTGCTGCGCATCCAGATCGTAGTCCCAGATGCCGAAGCCACCGGCCTGCGTGGCGAGCTGCAGCCGTTCGGAAATCGAGTGCAGACGAAGCTCGATCGTCTTGCGCGCGGTGATGTCCAGCGAGCTGCCCACGAGGCGAACCACGCGCCCATTCGAGGCGATGAGCGGGGTCAGGCGCGTGAGGAACCACTGGAAACCGCGCTCGCCGACCACGCATTCCTCGTACTCGATCGGAGCCGCGGCCTCGACGCAGCGCCGGTAGTTGGCCCGGAACGCGGCCACCGTCTCGGCTGAGAGCATGGGCCTCAGGTCCTCGGGCCGCAGGCCCTTGACGCTGTCCGACGAGAAGCCGGTGGCCCGCTCGTGCGCAGGGTTTGCCTCAAAGTAGCGGAACTCACCGTCCGGCATCACATCGACCACGAAGATGCCGAGCTCGACCGAGGTGTAGATGCTTTGGAGGAAGGCGCGGTTGTCCTCCAAGGCCTGGGCCGCCTCCTTGCGCGCGGTGATATCCGTGACGAAGCCGCTCCAGCGGACCGTCCCGTCCTCCTGCAATTCCGGCACCGCGCTGCCCTGCAGCCACTCCACCGTGCCGTCCCGGAAGCGCGCGCGGTACTCGCAGGTCCAGCGCTCGAGGGTCACCGCGGATTCCTGGATGCTGGCGCGCACGCGCTCGTGGTCATCCGGGTGGATCACGGTGAAGATCACCTCGGCATCCTCGAGCAGCTCGACCGGACTCAGCCGGTAGATCTCGCGCACGCCCTCGCTGACGTACGGGAAACTCATCCCGCCATCGGGCCGCAACTCGAATTGGAACACCATGCCCGGCACATGGGCCGCGATCTTGCGCAGCCGCAGGTCCAGATCGCGCCGCAGGGCCTCGGCCTGGCGGCGCTGGCTGAGGTCCGTGGCGACAACAACGTAGCCGGTCACGACGCCCGCCGGGTCCCGCACGGCGGTGACCGTGTAGCCCACCGGGAGGGCCGTGCCATCCGCGCGCACGCAGGTCCATTCGCGGTCGTCCGGCCGGCCGGATTCACGGGCGGTCATGACGATGGCTTCGAACGCGGATTCGACCGGGCGGCCGTAGGTGGTGGTGAGTTCACCGGCCCGACGAATGAGTTCGGGCCCCTGATGAAGACTGGCCAGGGACGCCCGGCCGACGAGGTCGGCGGCACGGTGACCGAATAGCCTTTCCGCCGCCGGATTGAACACCTCGATCACTCCGCCGAGGTCCGTGGCGATCAACGCCCGGGGGATCTGCGTGAGCAGATCCGGCCGATCCGAGCGCGGGATCGGCGCGGGCGTCGGAACCGGCGCAATCCGGAGGCGTCGGCAACCGGGAGCATCCCCCCCGTGCAGCGGGTCAGCCTGCAGCTGCAGCCAGCGTCGGCCGTCCGGCGTGAACATCACGGATTCGCCCGGACGGGCCAGCGCCGCCTCGACCTGCCCGCCAGCGAGACTGGCCAAAGAGGGAAAGGCCTCATTCGCCCAGAGGCGAAGGCCGCCGGCATCGAAGACCGCGAGTCCCAGCGTTTCCTCCTGGGCAACGAGCGCGGCGAAATCAGGGCGTGGGTCCGCAGCTCCGCCCCCGCCGCCGGCGAGAGCCGGGGCGGCCCGCGTCGTGGCCGACACGGGTGGAGGGGAGGCAGCGGGAGGTTTCAGCATCAGGACGTCGGCAACGAAACCGGACCGCGCTCCGAGCAGAGCGACGGGCCGGATCAGGCGAAGAAGTTATCGGCGGGAGCCGGTGATTTGGCGCCCTTGGGCGCGGCGGCCGGCTTGCGGGCGGCCGGAGCTTTCACCGGGGCGGGCTTGGCCGGGGCGGGGGTGAACGCGGGGGCGGCGATCGTCGCGGCGGGGGCCCGGTCGACCCCGACGATCGCGACGAGCTGGCTCACGGCATGGTTGAGCTCCTGCGCCTGGGCGCTGAGTTCCTCCGCCGCGCTCGCGGTCTCTTCGGCCGCGGCCGCGTTGGACTGCGTGACCTGGTCGATCTGCGAGACGGCGCCGGCCACCTGCTCGACCCCGGTGCGCTGTTCGCGCGAGGCCGTGGCGATGCCACCGGCAATCTCCTCCATGCGACGAACCTTGGTCACGATCTCGGAAAGACCCCGCTCGACCCCGTCACACAGGACGACGCCGCGGTCGCTCTTGCGGATCGAGTCCTCGATCTTTTCCGCGGTGTCCTTGGCGGCCTGCGCGGAACGCTGGGCCAGCGCGCGGACCTCCTCAGCGACGACGGCGAAGCCCATGCCCGCCTCGCCTGCGCGGGCGGCCTCGACGGCGGCGTTGAGCGCGAGGATGTTGGTCTGGAAGGCAATCTCGTCGATCGTCTTGATGATCTTGGCGATATTGTCGCCGGAGCTCTTGATGTCCGCCATGGCGCGGCTCATCTCCTGCATGCCGGTCGCGCTGGACTCCACGGCGGCGCGCGTCTGGTCAGCGATGGCCTTGGCCTCGTCGGAGCTCTCGGCATTGCGTTTGGTCATGCTCGAGACTTCCTCGAGGGAGGCGCTGGATTCCTCGAGGGACGCCGCCTGCTGACTCGCACCGGCCGCGAGCCGCTGGCTGGCGTCGGCGATCTGGGTCGAGGCCGACGTCGTTTGCTCGCTGGCGGCGCCGAGTGTCGCGATGGAGGCGCTGAGCGGACGCACGATCATGCGTTGGTTGAGAAAGTAGAAGCCGAGGGTCACCAGACCCGCGATCGGCAGCATCCAGCCGAGCGTGCCGGCCATGCCGGCCTTCACGGTCTCGTCCACGGTGCTGAAATCGGTGCGCAGCACGAAGGCGCCGTGGACCTCGCCCGCCTTCCAGTTCTCCATCTTGAAGCCGACGATGTCCTTGCCGTCGCCCGTCGGGCTGTTGGCAGGATCACCGTGGCAGGCGAGGCAGTCCTGCGTCAACTTGACCGGGCGGGCGAGCAGGATGGTGTTGGTCGAGCGGTCCGCCACAAAGTACTCCTCGAGCGTGCCGGGATTCAGCTTTTCCAGAATCGCCTGTTCGTCCGCGGTCGGCGTGTTGTCGGGATTGCGGGCCTGGTTCTTGGGCACGCGGAAGATGAACCCCTCCTCCTCAGCCGCCTTGGCCGCTGCCTTCCAGGCCGCGACCACCGGAATGGTGCCGTAAAGCGTCGAGCCGCGGAGATCGCCGCTCTGCTTATACTCGGTGAGGAGCTTCTCGCGATCAAAAGCCCCGCCCTTGCCCAGCAGGGAAATGCTGTCGCGGACGCTTTCCGACTCCACAAGGATGGCGTGCATCGCGTTGTGGATGCTTTGCACCCCGCTCTTCTCGATGAGATTTCTCTGGACCAACAACGTCGCGGCGACGGTAACGGCGACGGCGCTGAGCGCGGCCGCGATGATTTTGTTTCCAAGGGTCATGGTTGTAAAAACGGTTGAGTACTTATCGTCATTTTTACACAGACTCTTTACGTTTGTTTTCGCCCAGATTGTAAACGAAGCGGTCGCCGGCGCGGCGCGCCGGCGACCGGATTGGCCCCGCTGAGCGGGACGGAATTCGGGGCCGCGCGGCGGGCAGTGCAACCGCGAGGCGAGCCCCGAAGGGATGGCGTCAGCCCTCGAAGACGAACTTCACCGGGATCGAGACGCGGATCGCGACCGCGGCGCCGTCCTTCTTCGCCGGCTTGAACTTCCACTTGCGTACGGCGGCGACGGCAGCGGGATCAAAAGCCGGGTTGCTGGATTTCTCGACCGCCGAGTCGACGACATTGCCGCTCTCGTCGATCTGCACACTGACCGTCACGAGGCCGGAAACGCGCTGCGCGCGCATTTCCGTCGGGAATTCGGGAGCAACGGTGCGGACCGGGACCGGCGGTTCGACCGCGGCCTGGGCGGAAACGAGGATGGCGGAGGCGAGGAACAAGGCGAACTTCAGGAATGATTTCATGGTGAACGAGGGATGGATAGTTGGTTGCGGTTGCTCGGGGTGCATCGGCACGGGCGTTGAGCGGCTTGAGTAAACAATGCACCCAATCTACTAGAGAATTATCCTCATTCATCATCCGTGAAATCACGCCGATGTGGGCAAGGTTCCCCCTTGCCCTGTCCACCCTCGGCCGCACGCTCCCTCTCACCTGTCATGTCAATCGAAGCCAGACTCCGTCGGTATGCGGTCCTTGCCGGACTGGCCGTGGGCGTGTTGGCCATCGTCGATCTCACCAGCCGGGTGCTGATCCGGCCCACGGGCCTCTTTGGTCTGCATGTGGGTCCCCTCATGACCCTGCTGCTGGCCGGGGTCAGTCTTGCGCTGCAGTCCGGCCATCGATCGCGCAAGGGTGCGCAGGCCGCGGCGGGCGGCGCCCTCGCCTTCGCGCTGCTCGGTCTGGCTGAGGCTTTGGCGAGCGTTGATTCCCTGCTTGATGGTCTTACCGGTCTGGCGGTCGCCTCCTCCGTTCCCGGTTCGCTCGTCGGGGTCGCTGCCGGCGTCGGGTTGCTATTACTGCTGGCGGACAACCGGAGCGGGCAGCTGATGGCGGGCAGCCTTGCCATCCTGATCATCGGGGCCGCCGGGAGCAGCCTGCTCGCCACCGCCTTTGCCCTCACGGAAAACGGGCCGCCGCCGGTCGATGCCTTCGGGCCCGCCTCCGCCTTCCTGTTCATCCTGGTCGCGCTCGCCATCCTCTGCAGTCAGCCCGATCAGCAGGCGCTGCGGGTGCTGGAGGCGGACACCGCGGCGGGAATTCTCGCCCGTCGTCTGCTGTTCCTCATCCTGGTCCAGCCAGCGCTGCTCACGCTCATCCTGGTGGGGTTGCTGCACCTTGCCTGGGTCACGCCGGCCGAGGGCCTCGCCCTGTTCGCGATGGTGGGCATTCTTTCCGGACTGGCCCTCGTTCTCCTCTCGGCTCGCACCGTCTTCAAGGTCGAGGCCCGCCGCGAGGAGAGCGATGAGGCGCTCAACCGCCTCAACCTGCGGCTGCAGGAGCAAGCCGCCCATCTGCAGGAAACGGTGGCCGCGCGCACCCTCGAGTTGAGCGAAGCCAACGCCGGGTTGCGCGCCGCAGCGGAGATCAACTCCCGCCTCGCCCTCGTGGCCAGCCACACCACCAATGGCGTGATCATCACCGATGCCCAGGGTCGCGTCGAGTGGGTCAACGCCGCGCATGAGCGGATCACGGGCGCCCCGCTGGCCGAGCTCCAGGGGCGTAACACCGCGGACCTGCTCGCCAGCCCGGAGAGCGACCCAGCCGATCTGGCCCGGCTCCGCGAGGCAATCCACCGCGGCGAGCGCTGCACGGTCGAGTTGCTCGGCCGGACCAAGGAGGGCCAGCCCCTCTGGCAGCTCGTGAACCTCGAGCCCGTGCGCGACCGCGACGCCCACGTCATCAACTTCATCGCGATTGAGACCGACCTCACGGAGCAGCATCTCGCCCGCCAGCGCCTGCAGGCTCTCAACCAGCGCCTCGCCCTCGCCACGCAGTCCGCCTCCCTCGGCGTCTGGGAATGGGACGCCGCGACCCAGCGGATCATGGGCGACGAGCGCGCCCTCGCCATTCACGGCCTGAGCCCAGCCGCGTTCGACGGTACGACCCGGGGCTGGCTCAGCTGCCTCCACGCCGAGGATCGGGCCGCCGGTTTCCTCTCCCTCGCCGACGATCAGCCGGGGGTCTACCTCACCGAAACCGCCTACCGCATCCTCCCACCGGGCGAGGCGCAGGCCAGGCACATCGAGGCGCGCGCCGTGCGCCAGCGCGACCCCCACGGCCGGCTGGAGCGCATCACCGGAACCGTGGAGGACGTCACCGCCCGCCATGAAGCGACGCAGCAGCTCACGCTGCTGAACGAGCGCCTGCAGCTCGCCCTCCGCTCGACCAACTACGGAGTCTGGGAATACGACCTGGTGACCAATCTGCTGATCTGGGATGACCGGATGTTCTCGATCTACGGTATCCCGCGCGAAAAATTCACCGGGGACCGCGAGGTCTGGGTCGAGCGGCTGCACCCGGAGGACCGCGACGAGGCCCGCGAGGTCATGCTCAAGGTGATCGCGCAGACCCTGCCCAGCTACGACACCACCTTCCGCATCGTCACTCCGGATGGCACCACCCGCCACATCGAGGCGCATGGCTACCTTCACCGGTCGCCCGAGGGCACCCCGATCCGGCTGGTCGGACTCAACCGGGACATCACGGCCGAGCGCCGGATGCAGGCTGCGCTCGATCTCGCGGAGCAGCGCTGGCAGCTGGCCCTGGAAGGCAGCAATGATGCGGTCTGGGACTGGAACCTCGAGACCGGCGATGTCTATCACGACGACCAGTGGGCCCGCATGCTGGGCTACCGCTCCGAACAGGTCGCACCCGGGCTCGACGGCTGGCGCAAGCTGGTGCACCCCGACGACCTGCCCGCCTGCGAGGAGGCGATCCGGCAGCACCTCGCCCAGGCCACGGCGTACTACCTTCACGAATACCGGATGCGGTCGATCGACGGTGGCTGGAAGTGGATCCTCGACCGCGGCAAGGTCGTGAACCGCGCGCCGGACGGCCGCGCCCTGCGCATGGTCGGCACCCACAGCGACATCACCTCGCGCAAGCAGCTGGAGCAGCGCCTGCGTCAGGTCGAGGAGCTCGCGGCCCAGGTCAGCCGGCTCGCACAGATCGGCGGGTGGGAACTGGACCTGGAGACCTCCCGCCTCACCTGGTCCTCCGAGGCCCGCCGCATCCACGGACTGGCCGACGACGCCACGCCAACCTTGCCGGTGATCCTGTCGTTCTACCCGCCCGAGGCGAGGGCCACCCTCGAGTCCGCGCTGGAGAAGACCATGCTGTCGGGCACGCCCTTCGACCTCGAGCTGCCCCTCGACACGCCGACCGGACGCCGCATCTGGGTGCGCGTGATCGGCGACCCGGAACTGCGCAACGGCCAGATCGTCGGCGTGCAGGGAGCCATCCAGGACACCACGGCGCGCCACGAGAGCGACGAGGCCCGGCGCCAGCTCGAGACCCAGCTCTTCCAGGCCCAGAAGATGGAAACGCTCGGCACCCTCGCCGGTGGCATCGCCCACGACTTCAATAATCTCCTCACCGGCATCATCGGCTACAACGAGCTCGCCGCCGACTCCGTACCCGAGGACAACCCGGCCCATGCCTGCCTGATCGAGGCCCGCAACGCCGGGATGCGCGCCCGCGAGCTGGTGGAGCAGATCCTGACCTTTGGCCGCCAGTCCAGCAGCGAGGAACACAGCCCGGTCGATCTCACGGTGGTGATCGACGAGGCCCGCCGCTTCCTGCGCGCGACCCTGCCCGCGAATGTCACGATCGAGACCGAGATCGCGAAGGACTGTCCGCAGGTGCTGGCCGACGCGACCCAGATTCACCAGGTCATCCTCAATCTCGGCTCCAACGCGGCCCATGCGATGCGGCACGCGGGCGGGCGGCTGCACATCAGCCTCCAGCCGCTCGAGATCGGACCCGAGCAGAGCGCGACGCTCGGCGGCGTCTCGACCGGCGGCTACGTGCGCCTGTCCGTGGCCGATACGGGCCACGGCATGGACGAGGCAACCCTGCGCCGGGTGTTCGATCCCTTCTTCACCACCAAGAACACCCGCGAGGGCACCGGGCTCGGTCTTGCCGTGGTCCACGGCATCGTGCGCGCGCACAGCGGGGCCATCGACGTCGAGAGCAAGACGGGCGTCGGTTCGGCCTTTCATATCTACCTGCCTGCCGCCCCGGTCGGCGACGGCCAGCCAGCGGAGCCGGACGGCGTCCCCATCCCGCGGGGCCACGGTGAGATCATCTTCGTGGTTGATGACGAGGAGATCGTCGGGCGCTGCACCCAGCTCACATTGGAATCGCGCGGGTACCAGTCGACCTCCTTCGGCTCGGCCGAGGAGTGCCTGCGCCGCCTGCAGGACAATCCGAACGCCTGCCACGCCGTGGTCACGGATCAGACCATGCCCGGCATGCAGGGCACCGAGCTCGCCGGCGCGCTGCGGCGGATCGCGCCATCCCTGCCGATTGTGATCATGTCGGGTTATTTTTCGAAGATCTCCCCCAACGCCATCGACGAGCTCGGCACGGTGGAGCTCCTCGCCAAGCCCTTCACGCCCGAGGAGCTCATGCAGGCCCTCGATCGCGCCCTCAAGGCAACCGTCCGCAGCGGCTCGGTCCATCCCTTCCCGTTCAAGGCCCCGGTCTGACGCTCCGGCGTCGGAGGGGGTGGGCAAAGGCCCAGAGCTCCCTAGTTCCCGCAACGCATTCGGATCTCGCAGGTCTTTTTCGCGCCTCGGCCTGTCGGCGCAAATTTTCGAATTCTGGTTTGAAAAATGGCGCGCTGCCCCCGACTACGTCAGCCGACGCCCGACCGCATTCCAACTGACCGAAAGTCCGCAGGGTCGATGCCCTGACCGGCTGCGATTGGTCTCACCCGCCCGCACGATTTTCGCCCCCCACTCCCCATGATCCGCAAAGCCTTTCTCATGCACGTCAACGCCGGCCGCGAACAGGAGTACGCGGAGCGTCACTCGCCCATCTTCGCCGATCTCGAGGCCGTGCTGAAGAGCCATGGCGCCCACAACTACTCGATCTTCCTCGATCCCGCCACGCGCGCGCTGTTCGCCTACGTCGAAGTCGAGGATGAAGCCCGCTGGGCGGCGATCGCCCAGACGGAGGCCTGCCGGCGGTGGTGGGCCTTCATGAAGGACATCATGCCTTCCAACCCGGACAACAGCCCGGTCGCCAAGGAATTGCGCGAAGTGTTCCACCTCGCCTAAAACCGGACGACGACGGGCTTAGTTCAAAATGACCTGAAATCAGGTCAGATTCAGGGAAAAATGGTCCCTTGAGGGCCTTTTCGTGGTTTTTCGCGCAAGTCGTCACGATTTGCGTCGATACCCTCCCGGGCATCTATGCACCGAATTCTCCCCGTACTCGCTTGCAACGGCTCTGTCCGCCCCTAACCTAGGGTATTCTCCTCAGTTCATTTAGATCCTCCCCCATGAGCCCAATCCAACCAGCCCGGCCACTCCGGCGACGCCTCGCGTCCGCCTTGGCCGCTGCGTGGATTCTCGCCATTGGCGGCACCACCGAGGCGGCCACCATCACTTGGCAGAATGGGGCTGGCGCGAATAATTGGAATAACGGCGCGCAGTGGGGCGGAGGCGTTGTACCCGGGGCGACCGACACAGCCCGGTTCAACGCCAACACGTCCGAGGATCCCATCATCAACGGAAACTACACCGTCGGGCAGCTGCTGTTCACCACTGGGTCCGACGCCGAGGCCTTCACCACCGCCAACACGCTGACGCTGGCCGGCATCAGTGGCGTTGGTATCGACAACCAAGGTACCGTCACGCACAGCTTCGCCAATCGTTTCGCCATCACCTCTTCCCAGGTCTGGCGGAACACCAACGCCACAAATGGCGACATGACGTTCAGCAGCACGGTCAACCTGAACGCCAACACGCTCACGCTCACCAACACGAATTCCGTCAACTCGATGTCGCTCAGCGGCATCATCAGCGGAACCGGCGCCCTGGCCCTCACCGGCAACGGTGCGGTCACCCTGAGCGGCGCCAATACGTATTCAGGCGGCACCAGCATCAGCGGCGGTTCCCTCATTCTGGGCAACAACGCCGCGCTCGGCACCGGCGCGCTGGCCATCACCGGAGCCGCCACGCTCTCGGCCAACGCCACGCGCTCCATCGCCAACACGCTCAACGCCTCGAGCAATTTCACGATCGGCGGCTCGCAGAGCCTGACTGCCAGCGGCGCGATCAACCTCGGGGCCGGCAATCGCACGCTCACCATCAGCAACACGGCGACCACCACGTTCTCCGGCATCGTCGACAACGACTACTACGCCAACCTGACCAAGGCCGGCAACGGCCGCCTCGTGCTCTCGGGCAACAACACCTTTGATGGCTCCCTCCTCGTCAATGCCGGCACCGTCGCGCTGCAGCACTCGAACGCGATGGGCTCCTCGACTTTCGGTAATGTCGTCGCCAATGGCGCGACGCTTGAGCTCTCCAACAACATCGACGTGTCCGAGGGCGGTTTTAGCATCCGCGGCACCGGCGTCAGCAGCGCAGGCGCAATCCGGAACCTCTCGGGGACCAACAGTCTGGCCGGCCAGATCGTGCTCACCGGTGCCTCCACCGTGAACTCGACCGCCGGCACCCTGACCCTTTCCGGCCAGGTCGACAATGCGGGCTTCCTGCTCACCCTCAACGGTGCCGGCAATCTTGCCTTCACCAATCAAATCTACGGTTCCGGCGGGCTGACCACGACCGGCGCCGGCATCACCACCCTGAGCGGAGCCAACAGCTACACCGGCGCCACCACGATCAATGCCGGCACCCTGCGGCTATCCGGCGCCAATGAGCGCATCAGCGACAGCAGCGATGTGAGCGTCGCCAGCGGCGCGACCTTCGATCTGAATGGTCTCACTGAAACCGTTGGCTCCATCACCGGCGCGGGCAACATCACGCTCGGCACCGGCACCCTTCGCGCGAACGCCGACAACAGCAGCACAACGTTCTCCGGGGTCATCAGCGGCACCGGCGGTAACCTCCAAAAGATCGGGAGCGGCGTCCTCACCCTTTCCGGCGCCAATACCTACACCGGTGCCACCACCGTCAGCAACGGCACCCTGCGGATCGGCTCCACGAGCGAACGCATCGCCGATACCAGCGCCCTCAACGTCGCCTCCGGCGCGACCTTCGACCTGGCCGGCTTCAACGAAACGGTTGGCTCGATCGCCGGCGGCGGCAACATTACCCTCGGGTCCGGCACCCTGGCGGCCGGCGCCGACAATACGTCCACCCTCTTCAACGGCGGCATTTCCGGCAGCGGAGCGCTGACCAAGCAGGGCACGGGCACCCTGACACTCGGCAACGCCAACAGTTACCTTGGCCTGACCACGGTGTCGCAGGGCACGCTCAACATCCAAAATGCCACCGCGCTCGGTACCAGCTCCTCCGGCACCACCGTCTCGAGCGGCGCAACGCTCGCCCTGCAGGGGGGGATCACCGTCGTCGACGAGACCCTGACCATCACGGGCACGGGCGCCAGCAGCGCCGGCGCACTGCGCAACGTCGCCGACACCAACACCTGGAATGGCAATATTACCCTCGACGGCACGACCACGATCGTCTCCGCCGGCGGTACGCTCAATATCGGCGGCAGCGCCCTTTCCGGCATCGATACCTTCAGCGTGGGGGCCAACGCCCTGACGATCGACACGAGCGGCGGCAATCTCGATATCCGCTCAAGCATCACCGGGAGCTCGCCCGGCACGATCACCAAGAACGGCACCGGCACCCTGACGCTCTCCGGCGGGGACAACTCCTTCAACGGCACCTACCAGTTCAACGACGGTCAGGTCATCCTCGCCACGCCAAGCTACCTCGGCTCCTACCTGAACAAGGGTATCCAGGGCAATGTGACGATCGGTGACAACATTGGCACCGCGGGCTCCGCCTCGCTGGTCATGTCGACCGTTGTCCCCGGCAACAATCGCA
>CAYZCV010000002.1:0-29436 GCA_964476965.1 uncultured Opitutus sp.
CTGGGCCCCCGGAACGCAGCCCTTCGAACCGGAGCCGAACAGGTGGTCGAGGTGGAGGGCCTTGATCCCGTTGTGGGTGCGGATTCCGTGACGCGAGGCTTCGGCGCAGAAACGCGCGCCCTCGGCCGACTCATCCGCCTGGAAGCCGCGATGTTGGTAAGCGGCTTGGATGAGGGCGTTGTGCTGGGACTCGGATACGACGTGGAACGTGTCGGGCATGGGGAAGGGGAGAAAGGTTAGATCTGATTGGCCTGGGCGATGGGCGTCTTGCCCGCGAAGAACAAGCGAAGGTTCTCAACCGCGCACGTGGCCTGACGCTGCACACTCTCATGCGTGCGCGAGCCGATGTGCGGGGTGAGGATGACGTTGGGCAGGCCCAGCAGGGGGTGATCGGCAGGGGGGGGCTCCTGATCGAGCACATCGGCCGCATAGGCCAGCAGGTGCTTTGACTTCAGCGCCTCGACGAGGGCGGTCAGCTCGAGCAATTCGCCGCGGCCCGTATTGACGATGACGGCGCCCTTCTTGATCAGCGGGAAATTCTTCGCGTTGATCAGGTGCTTGGTCGCCGGCGTCAGCTTGGTGTGAAGCGAGATAATGTCCGCGCGCTTCAGGACCTCGGAAAAGTCCTCGACCCGCTCGATGCCGTACCAGCGGGCAAAATCCTCGTCCCAGTAATTGCCGTAGCCGATGATCTTGAGGCCGAACGCGGCCGCGCGAATTGCGACCTCCTTGCCGATGCGGCCGAAGCCAACGATCGCGAGGGTTTTGCCGCAGACCTCGTTGCCAGTGATCCGGGTCCAGCGACCGGCGGCGACGTGGTTGGCTTCGACGACAAGATTGCGGACGGCGGCCAACATCAGGGCGAAGGTATGCTCAGCCACGGTCGTATGGTTTACGCCGGGCGTGAACAGCACCGGAACCTTGAGGTCGGTGGCCGCCTTGACGTCGATCTTGTCCAAACCGATTCCGTACTTGGAGATAACCTGTAGACGCGGCAGGGACTTCTGAATGACGGCCCGGGTCAGCGCGTCATCGCCGCAGAGGTAGGCATCAAATTGTCCCGCCAGCTCCAGCATCCGGGCTTCGGAAAGGGGGCCCCGCTCCCGCACGATATCGTAGCCGCCCTCTGCCAGCAATTGATGGTGCACGCCGGGCGTGTCTTGGAATGAGGTCGTCGTAAGGAGGATCCGCTTCATGGAACAGGTCAGGGGACGGTGATGATAAGTATTAGGTCCGTGGGGTGCCGAAGCTCTCAGCTCGGGCCGTGACCGTGCAAGTCCTTAACCGGCCGCTGACTGTCAGACTCCAGGTGTTCACCTATGAAAACAAGAGAAAGGGCCTGCCGTAAGGAAGGTTTGGTGCGGGTGGACGGAATCGAACCGTCGAAACCACTTTGGAAGAGTGGTGTTTTGCCACTAAACTACACCCGCGGAGGCGTGGGTGGGGATCGTCCACGGCGGCGCGTCTCTGGTCAAGCCGGGTTTGGCGTCATCCTCCGTCAGCCGGTTCCCCTGGGGGGCCAGTCTCGCGTTTTTTTTACGAGAGCCGGTTTCAAATGGGGTTGCGGGCGTCGTTCCGCCCGACTTGCATTCGCCTATGGCATTTCTTTCGTCCGCCCCGTCTGGTCAGACGCAGACGTTGCGTCCTGCGAACCAGCCCAAGCGCCCCAATGTGAAGGCGGCACAGGCCATGGCCAAGCAGAAGGCGTTGGAAAAAAAGGCGCAGAACTACAAATTGCCCTTGGGCGAACTGGCGATTTTCACCCAGCAGCTCGCTTCGCTCCTGACGGCGGGTCTCCCGCTGGTGCAGTGCCTCGAGGCCCTGCAGGATCAAACGGAAGACCCGATTTTCCGCATCATCATCCGCGATGTTCGGGCGGACATCTCCTCTGGTAACTCGTTCTCGGCGGCGGTGAAAAAATTCCCGAAGTCGTTCAATTCCCTCTTCATTTCGATGATTGAGGCGGGCGAGGCCTCCGGCGCGCTGGCGGAGATTCTCGGCAAGGTCGCCGGCTATTTTGAGTCCAGCGTGAAGCTCACCAAGAAGGTCAAGTCGGCCATGACCTATCCGGTCGCGGTCATTGGCCTGGCCGTCGCGCTGGTGAACGTGCTCCTGATTTTCGTCATTCCGGTCTTTGCGGCGATGTTCGCCGACTTCGGAGCCAAGCTGCCTGCGCCGACCCAGTTTCTGATCGATCTGTCGGACTTCATGAAGGGCAACTTTCACTGGCTTGTGCTCGGTGCCTATGGCGTGTTCTGGCTCACGAAGCGCTTCATCAGCACACCCAAGGGTCGTCGGGCGAAGGACCAGTTTCTCGTGAAAGCGCCGATCTTCGGGAACCTGATCCACAAAATCGCCCTCTCGCGCTTCTGCCGCACTTATGCGACCCTGATTCGATCAGGCGTGCCGATCCTGCGGACCCTGGAGATCGTGGCGGCGGCCAGCAACAAGGTGCAGGTCGAGGATGCCTGCGTTGAGATCACCAAGCATGTCAGCCAGGGCGGTCAGGTATCCGACATCCTCGCGGTGAATCCGTTTTTCCCCCCCATGATGAAGCACATGGTCAAGGCGGGTGAATCCACGGGCAATGTGGATGGCATGATGAACAAGATCGCCGATTTTTATGACACGGAATCCGAGGCGACCGTGGCGGCCCTCACGTCGCTGATCGAGCCGATGCTGATTGTCTTCCTCGGCGTGGTCGTTGGCGGCATCGTCATGGCGATGTTCCTGCCGATCTTCCAGCTCGGTGCGGTGGCGGGTGGCTTGCAATAGGCCTTTTTTGCTCGCCCATTGGTGAGCTCCCGCTCCCAGTACGGGTTCCCACGCCATGCCTTCCGTCCTCATCGTCGATGACCTGCTCTCGATCCACGAGATGCTCGATGCGGTGATCCAGCCCACTGGATTTGCCACCTCGTTCGCGACCGACGGCGAAAAGGCTCTGGTCCGGTATAAGGCCGAGCGATTCGACCTCGTCCTGGCTGACATCGACATGAAACCGATGGACGGCATCACTTTGCTCAAGCAGCTCAAGGTCTATGACCCGAGTGCCGTGGTGGTGATCATGACGGCTTACGCGAGCACCGAAAGTGCGATTCAAGCGCTGAAATACGGGGCGTTCGACTACCTGCAGAAGCCGTTCCGGGTCGACGAACTCATTGCCACGCTCCGCCGCGGCTTGGAGTTTCGCCAGTTTCAGGCGGAACGGGCCGGAGCGACGGGCGCCCCGACCGTGAAGGCTGCGGACCTCGAGGCCAGGCTCGTGGGCGGCAGCGCGGTGATCAAGAAACTCCACCAGCAGATCCGAAAACTGGCCACCGTGCGCACGCCCGTCCTCCTGCAGGGAGAGAACGGAACCGGCAAGACCACCGTCGCCGAGGTGTTGCACGCGAGCGCCCCGGCGGATGCCCCCTTCATCGGCATCGATTGCTCCCTCAGCTCCGAGGCAAGTTTTCGCGCCGGTCTGATCGGCGAGAATGGCGCCGGGGGAGAATGGGTCCAGCGGGCGCGGGGCGGGTCGCTTTTTCTGCAGCATCTGCAGGCCCTGCCCATGCCCATGCAGAAGGAGCTGGTCAGCGTGCTGCGCAACACCGCCCATGGCTTCCGCCTGGTCTGCACCACGAACGTCGATCTCGAAAAACTGACCGACGAGGGCCAATTTCACGACGAACTCTTCTATCGGGTCGCTTCCCTGCCGGTCACGATGCCGGCCCTGCGCGAGCATGCCGACGACATCCCTCAGCTGGTGAGGCACTTCCTGTCCAAGGCCGCCAATCCGCAGTTCGATGCAAACCTCGTCGAATTCACTCCGGATGCTCTGGCCGTACTGACGGCCTACCAATGGCCGGGGAATGTGGTCGAGCTGGGCCAGGTCGTCTCGAAGATCGCCGCCACCACCGAGACGCGGGTCATCACCTCCCAACAGCTTCCCCTGCGGCTCAAGGAGCTGAAGGATTGGCCGACTCTCGCGGATTACCTGGCCGGCCAGCGCCAGCAGTACATTGACCGCATTCTCCACGCCAGCCGGGGGGACAAGGACGCGGCGGCCCGGGCCTTGGGGATCGACCGCAGCCAGCTGGGTTGATCCGGGTGCTTCGCTTGGCCAGCGCCGGCGTGTGCGCCTGATTTCCTTTCTGCGCGACTTCCCGCTTGCCGCGCCCGGATGCGCCCGCAACCCTCGGCCTAATCTACGTCCATGCCGAAGCGCACCGATCTTCAGTCCATTCTCATCATCGGCGCCGGTCCTATTGTGATCGGCCAGGCCTGCGAGTTCGATTACTCGGGCACCCAGGCGTGCAAGGCGCTCAAGGAGGAGGGCTACCGGGTCATTCTGGTGAACTCTAACCCGGCGACGATCATGACCGATCCGGAGTTCGCGGACGTTACCTACATTGAGCCGCTCACGGTCGAATTTCTGGAGAAGATCATCGCTGCGGAAAAACCCTCCGCACTCTTGCCCACGCTGGGCGGCCAGACGGCGCTCAATCTCTCGATGGAACTGCACAAGCAGGGCATCCTGGAGAAATACGGAGTTGAAATGATCGGCGCCAAGCCCGAGGCGATCCACAAGGGCGAAGACCGCGAGGCCTTCAAGCAGGCCATGATCAAGATCGGGCTGGATGTCGCTCGCTCGCGCACGGTCAAGACGATGGAAGAGGCACGCTCCGCGGCCGAGATGCTCGGAAAATTTCCTCTCATCATCCGTCCGTCCTTCACGCTGGGCGGCTCCGGTGGCGGCATCGCGTACAACAAGGAGGAGTTCGAGCGGATCGTCGCCAATGGGCTCGACCTGTCCCCGGTCCACGAGGTCCTGGTCGAGGAATGTCTCCTCGGCTGGAAGGAGTATGAGATGGAGGTCATGCGGGATCACAAGGACCAGTGCGTCGTGATCTGCTCGATCGAGAATTTCGATCCGATGGGCGTTCATACGGGTGACTCCATCACGGTGGCTCCGGCGATGACCCTCACCGACAAGGAGTTCCAGGTCATGCGCGATGCGTCGTTCGCGGTCATCCGCGAAATCGGCGTCGAGACAGGCGGCTCGAACATCCAGTTCTCGATCGATCCGGATACCGGTCGTCAGGTCGTCATTGAGATGAATCCCCGCGTTTCGCGCTCCTCTGCGCTCGCCTCGAAGGCCACGGGCTTCCCGATTGCCAAGATCGCGGCCAAGCTCGCGGTCGGCTACACCCTCGACGAACTGCGCAACGACATCACCCGTCTCACGCCGGCATCGTTCGAGCCGACGATTGATTACGTGGTGACAAAGATCCCGCGTTTCACGTTCGAGAAATTTCCCGACGCCGACAGCACGCTGACCTCGGCCATGAAGTCCGTGGGCGAGGCCATGGCCATTGGCCGCACGTTCAAAGAGTCCATGCAGAAGTGCCTGCGCTCGCTCGAGACGGGCGCGCGCGGTTTCGGCGGCGGAGGCAAGCACGGCGGCGATGAAGCCGTTGAGGAGAAGCTCATCAACGCGAAGTTGGGCACGCCCAACGCGGAGCGCGTTTACTTCATCCGTCACGCTTTCAAGGCGGGCTACTCGGTCGACCGCGTCTTCGACATCACGAAGATTGATCGCTGGTTCCTTACGCAGCTCCATGAGATCTTTGAGATGGAGCAGGCGCTGTCCAAGCACACGCTCGCCACCGTCGACACGGTCGCACTGCGCCGGGCGAAACAGTTCGGCTTCTCCGACGTCCAATTGGCCCACATTCTCAAGGCTGACTTCGCAGCCGTGCGCGCCGAGCGCAAGAAGCGCGGCGTCAACACCACCTATCGCCTGGTCGATACGTGTGCCGCGGAATTCGAGGCCTTCACGCCCTACTACTACTCGAGCTACGGCGACGAAAACGAGGTCATGGCCCCGAGCGGGAAAAAGAAGATCATGATTCTGGGCGGAGGCCCGAACCGCATCGGCCAGGGCATTGAGTTCGACTACTGCTGCGTTCACGCGAGTTTCGCCCTCCGCGAGCTGGGCTTCGAGAGCGTGATGGTGAACTCGAATCCTGAGACCGTCTCGACCGATTACGATACCAGCGACCGGCTCTACTTCGAACCCCTCACCCTCGAGGACGTGCTGGAAATCTATCAGCAGGAGAAATGCGACGGCGTGATCGTGCAGTTTGGTGGCCAGACCCCGCTCAATCTCGCCACGGCGCTGAAGGCGAACGGGGTGAACATCATCGGAACCTCGCCGGAGAGCATCGAGCTGGCCGAAGACCGTAAGCAGTTCTCCGCGATTTTGGACAAGACCGGACTCAAGTCGCCAGCCAACCGGACGGCGATGAACGAGGCGGATGCGCTCAAGTTCGCCAAGGAAATCGGCTTCCCGGTGCTGCTGCGGCCCTCGTTCGTCCTCGGAGGTCGCGGAATGTTCATCGTCTTCAGCGAGGAGGAATTCCGGGGCGTTGTGCGCCAGGCGTTCGATGTGATGCCGGACAAGCCCGTGCTGATCGACAAGTTCCTCGAGGACGCGATCGAACTCGATGTGGATTGCATCAGCGACGGCGAGATCTCGGTCATTGGCGGTATGCTTGAGCACATTGAGTTTGCCGGCGTCCACTCGGGTGACGCGGCCATGGTGATGCCTCCGCACACGCTTTCGAAGGAGATGCTCGAGGTTGTCCGGACCGCTACGCATGCGCTCGCGCGCGAACTCAAGGTCGTCGGACTGATGAACGTCCAGTTCGCGATCAAGGACAACCAGCTCTACATTCTGGAGGTCAATCCACGCGCCTCCCGCACAGTGCCCTTCGTCGCCAAGGCGATCGGCCTCCCGCTGGCGAAGCTGGCGGCCAAGGTCATGGTGGGGATGAAACTCAAGGACCTTGGTTTCACCCGGGAGCAGACGCCCAAGCACTGGTGCGTCAAGGAAGCCGTCTTCCCGTTCGTGCGGTTTCCCGGGGCGACCATCACGCTCGGACCGGAGATGCGCTCGACGGGGGAAGTCATGGGACTGGATGACGATCTGGGCGTCGCCTTCGCCAAGGCTCAGGCTGCGGCGAAGCCCGGCCTGCCGACCAAGGGTAATGTGTTCCTCTCGGTCAAGGATGGCGACAAGGCGCGGGCCGTTGACCTTGCCCGCCAACTCGTGGGCCTCGGTTTCAGCATCCTCTCCACGAGCGGCACGGCCAAGACGCTCGTTGAGAGTGGCGTTCCGGTCACGCGTGTGGCGAAGATCGGCGAGGGCCGTCCAACCACGGTCGACATGATCAAGAACGGCCAGGTCCAGATGGTGATCAACACGCCGGGTGGCATGATCCCGCGCCGCGACGAGAATCAGATTCGCTCCGCGGCCTACGCTCACAATGTGTGCATCATGACCACGATCACCGGTGCCTACGCGGCGATTGAGGGTATCAAGGCCCTCAAGAACAAGAAGATCGGGGTCCGCCCAATTCAAAAGTACCGCGGTAACGTGGTGGTTCTGTAGGCCGAGAGACTTCGGCATCGTTCGAACCGGGTGGGGGAGGACGGGTTCATTTGCCCGCCAACCCTCGCCGCTGGGGGTCAACTCCCGCCTTTACGGCCCCGAAGCGATGTGTTTGCGTGGCGGTTTTCCAAAATTCATCATTCTCATGTCCACGCCCAACACGCCTTCCCCCGTCAGTGGTGATCAGCAGCCCGCCCCCGTGGATGCCGCGGCCGTCTCCCCGGGCTTTGAAGAAACCCTCCGCCTGTTTTGGGAGAAGAATGGCAAGCTGGTCATCATCGTCTGCTCTGCGGTGCTGCTCGCGATCGTTGCCCGGGGAGCCTACGGCCTTGTCTCGGCCCAGCGTGAGGCCGGGATCGCGGCAGCCTACGGCGCGGCCACCACGACGGATCAGTTGAAGACGTTTGCAGCCGCCAACTCGGGCCACCTGCTGGCCGGCGCGGCGCACCTTCGCCTCGCCGATGAGGCTTTCGCGGCCGGCAAGTTTGCCGACGCCCAGTCCGAATATGGTAAGGCGGCCCCGATCCTGAAGGACACCCTCTTTTCGGGCCGGGTCCAGCTGGGTTTGGCCATGGCGAAGCTCAATGGTGGCGACGCGACGGCGGGCGAGGCTGCCCTAAAGGCCTTGTTAGACGATGTTTCCGGCCTTAAGGCCGTTCGCGCCGAAGCCGCATATCACCTGGCTATCGTGGCAACCGATGCGGGCCGGTCGGAGGAAGCTTCGAAGCTGGCCGAACAGGTTATGAGCATTGATCCTGACAGTATCTGGACCCAGCGGGCCCTGATGCTTCGCGCCCGCGCCGCCGTGTCGGCACCGGTGGCTGCCTCGGCGGCCCCAGCGTCTGCCACCCCAGAGGCGGCTCCCGCCATCCAGTTCAAAGTCGACGGAAAGTAGACTAAGGCGGACGGATCGACAGTGGTCGGGGCGATAGGATTCGAACCTACGACCTCCTGGTCCCAAACCAGGCGCTCTACCAGGCTAAGCTACACCCCGAAAACCACAGAGGGACAGGGCACCGGCTGCCGGCGCAGGTGTCAATGGTGGTGATCAAAAACAGGCTAAATTCATTATTTGGGCGCCAAGTGGCCCCACCGAATTTCCAGGAATCTGATCCCGTCATTTCCCGGCTTGCCTCAGCCCCTCATCCCACCTACCCCTCATATCTCTCCTTTTCACCACATGGATACTATTTCTCGCGAAAGTAACAGCAGCATTCTGCCGATTGGCAGCCTCATCGCAGGAGTGCTCGGAGCTCTTCTGGCGGTCGTTGCGCTGTTCAAGATCTCGTCGGCCACCAAGACCCTTGCCCTCCACACCGAGCAGCTCACCAAGGTTGAGTCGCTCGAGGCCGAGGTCCGCAACGCGGTCGCGACGAGCGAGAAGGTGAACACCTCCGTTACGAATCTCGCGAAGCAGACCAACGATGCCTTCCAGCAGGTAGCACTCGAGATTGGCAACGTTCGCGGCGAGATCGTGAAGATCCAGGAGTCCGCTAAGGCCGCGCCGCGCGCTGCTGCCGGCAAGAGCGGTCCCGTGGTTGCTGGTCCCGGCGAGTACGTCGTCAAGGCCGGTGATACCGGCGTGAAGATCGCCCGCGCCAACAGCGTCGCCATCGGTGACCTGCAGGCGGTTAACCCCGGCGTGAACTGGAACAGCCTCAAGGTTGGCCAGAAGGTCAAGCTCCCGCAGAAGTAAGCGGCCTCCGCCACCCAGCTTTCGCCTCCCGCCTTTTCGGTTGGGAGGCTTTTTTTTGCCCATGGACCCATCGAATCCTCCTCCGGCGCGTTGGGAGAAGCGGGGGGATCGCTCGCTGGCCTCGACGAGAATTCTCGATCTGCGTGAGGTGCGATTCCGGCATCCGGTCCGAGGGACGGAGCGCGACTTCATCGTCATTAACGCGCCCTCGTGGGTCGTCGCCGTGGCGCTGACGGCGGACCGGCATCTGGTCATGGTGAATCAGTTTCGGTTTGGCATCGATGGCTTCTCACTCGAGCTGCCAGGCGGAGTGATCGATTCGGGTGAGGATCCGGTGGCCGCGGGCGTGCGTGAACTGGGCGAGGAGACCGGCTACTTCGGGCCACGGGCGAGGCTGCTCGGCTCCGTGCACCCGAATCCTGCGATTCAGTCGAACCGCTGCCACTTCGTGCTGGTGGAGCAGGCCGCGCGCGTGGCCGGCACCGATTGGGACCCGGACGAGGAAATTGAAATCAGCACGGTGCCGGTGGAGGACGCTTTGGCCTGGGCGCGCTCAGGTCGCATCACGCACGCGCTGACCCTGAACGCACTGCTGCTGTTCGAACCTCGTTGGGCTGAGATCCGGATGGGGCCGGGCGTTTGACTTCATGGTGCGCGACCGTTAGCTGGAGGCTTGAAGATGTCCGTCCCTCTGTTTGCCAACCGTCCCGATTCGCTCGGCTCCGCCGAGGGCGATCGCCTGCCCCTGCCGCTCGAGACGGAGATCCGTCGCATTTATGACCGGAGCCCGCTCTACCCGCAGCGGTTTGCGCTGCACACCGAACCTTTGGAGTGGAGCTGTTACCGGGAGATTCCCACGCTGACGAAGAAGGAAATCGTCGAGCGCGGGCACCAAGCCTTCTTTCGCGACTACGCCGAAATCGAGCGGGGTCTCGCCGACAAACGCTTCGAATACGAGAGCACCGGCGGCACGACCCAGTCGCCGATGACCGTGATCATGGAGGATGGTTGGTGGAACGCGCAGACGGCTCGCGCCTATGCGGCTTCGCCCATCCTTCGTTCCTATGTTGGCCGGCCCTACCGCAAGTGCGTTCTGGCCCCGGTAGGTTGCTCCAGCAACATCTGTCCCTATGAGGACCATCCGTTCCCGCACCGCTACTTTGACGGCACGGTTTACCTGAATCTCACCAGCGATCCCTTTGTTTTTCCGGAAGCGGAATGGGACCGCATTGTGGTCGAACTCCAGGCGGTCCAACCGGAAGTGCTGGAAGGCGAACCCATCTACCTTTCGCTGCTGGCCCGCGCCGTCAAGAAGCGGCGGGTGACGGTGCCGAGCATCAAAGCGGTCATTCTCACCTATGGGAAGGCGAGCCTTCAGCACAGCCGGCGGATTGCCGAAGTGTTCCCCGCTCCGCAGGTCGACCTCTACGGTTCGACCGAAGCGGGCTATTTGTTCGTGGGGGAGGCTTTCAAGGACAACTCGCGCGTGATCGATGACAATGCATTCGTCGAACTCGTAACGTACCGGGGTCGGGCGGATGTGTTTCAGATTGTGGTGACGACGCGTGACCGCGAGGCCATGCCCCTGCTGCGCTACCACACCGGCGATATCGTGCAGCGCTTCGCCACGGGATTTCGCGTCCTCGGGCGTGAATCGGGGCTCTTTTTCCGCGCCGACGGCTCCTTGGTCTCGCCGCACGACATCGATGCGGCCCTCCCTTCGGCGTTTCAGTGCTGGCATTACTCGCTCGTGCAGACGACGGACAATCGTTGGGACTTCCATTATGTTTCCGATGAGGTCGCGCCGCCCGAACTCGAGGTGGCGCTGGCCGGTGTCCTAGGTGATGGGCACCGCGTGGTGGCTTTCCGTCGACGGTTCATCGCCCCGGCCGCCAGTGGTAAGTTTGCCCTCCTCAAGCCTTTGTCGAAGTAGAGTTCGGGCGGAAGGCCCTTCTGCTTCGGGTTAGGGAGCCTAATAGAACGGAGGGTGGTTTGGCTCGATCATCGGGGACCTTTACATTTGCGGGAGCAGTTGGTTATCAACAACCCGCCGAATGTATCCGTGCGATGGTTTCGCGCGTTTACCTTTGGCGATCCCTCCCCCTCACTGACCAGCGATGAGCCTTCTCGGTAATCTATTTCGTTCCTCAATCGGCCGTAAGTTCCTGATGGCCGCATCGGGCCTGATCCTCGTTGGATTCGTGATCGGCCATCTGGTCGGTAACCTCCAAATCTTCTCTCATCCGGACAAGATCAACGGCTACGCCCAGTTTCTCCATGATCTGGGACCGCTCCTGTGGGTGGCTCGCCTGACGATCATCGCGGCGGTTGTGATTCATGTGTGGATGGCCGTGGTGCTCACCCTCGAGAATCGCAAGGCGCGCGGCGTGAATGACTACGGGGTCAAAAATACGATCCGCGCCACGCTCGCGTCCCGCACGATGCGTCTGACTGGATTCGTGGTCCTTGCGTTCATTGCCTTTCACCTGGCCCACTTCACTCTCGGCGGCGCTCAAGCGGATACCTTCAAGGAGAACCTGCCGCGCTACACTTTGGTGAACGACTACTATGTGGCCGGATTCCCCGTGGTGAAGGCCGGAGCCGAAGTCCTCGATGTTCACAGCATGGTGATCTTCGGCTTCCAGAGCACGATCGTTTCGGGCTTCTACATCCTCGCCGTTGGCCTGCTCAGCTTCCACCTCGTGCACGGGGCGGACAGCATGTTCCAAACGCTGGGCTGGCGAAGCTACAAATGGGCGGGCGCCTTGCGAAGGGCGGTCGTCCTCCTATGCGTGGTGTACTTCCTCGGCAATCTTGCGATTCCAGCCTCCGTTCTGCTGGGCAAGGTCTCCCTCCGACCCGAGGTTACCGCTTCCACCTCGCTTCCACGCTAACTTTTCCCGACCCGACCCATGGCCAAGCTCGAATCCAAGGTTCCCTCCGGTCCGCTCGCCGACAAGTGGCGCAAGCACAAGGCGGAGATCAAGCTCGTCAATCCTGCCAACAAGCGGAAGTACGAGGTCGTGGTGGTGGGTGCCGGCCTTGCCGGAGCGTCCGCGGCCGCAACGCTCGCGGAACTCGGCTACAAGGTCACCTGCATCGTGTTCCACGACAGCCCGCGCCGCGCGCATTCGATCGCCGCGCAGGGCGGCATCAATGCCGCGAAGAACTACCAGAACGACGGAGACAGCGTCTACCGCCTCTTCTACGATACGATCAAGGGCGGCGACTACCGCGCACGTGAGGCCAATGTCCACCGCCTCGCGGAGGTCTCGGTCAACATCATCGACCAGTGCGTCGCCCAAGGCGTGCCCTTCGCCCGCGAGTATGGCGGTCTCCTCGCCAATCGCTCCTTCGGCGGCGCCCAAGTCTCGCGCACGTTTTACGCCCGCGGCCAGACCGGCCAGCAGCTGCTCCTGGGCGCTTACTCGGCGCTTTCCAAAATGGTTGGGCAGGGTGCGGTCACCCTCGTCACGCAGCATGAGATGGTCGATCTCGTCGTGGTCGGTGGCCACGCGAAGGGCGTGATCACCCGCGACCTCGTCACCGGCAAGCTCAACCGCTTTGCGGGCGACGCGGTGATTCTGGGGACCGGCGGCTACGGCAATGTCTTTAACCTCTCCACCTACGCGCGCGGCTCCAACGCGACCGCGATCTGGCGTGCCTACAAGCGCGGGGCCTGCTTCGCCAACCCGTGCTACACGCAGATCCATCCGACCTGCATCCCCGTTTCCGGCGACTACCAGTCGAAGCTGACGCTGATGTCCGAGTCATTGCGCAACGACGGACGCATCTGGGTTCCGAAGAAGAAGGAGGACTGTAAGAAGGATCCGAATACGATTCCGGAGGAGGACCGCGACTACTACCTCGAGCGCATCTATCCCAGCTTCGGCAACCTCGCCCCGCGCGACGTCGCCTCCCGCGCCGCCAAGCGCGTGTGCGATGAGGGCCGTGGCGTCGGCGAGACCGGCCTCGGCGTCTACCTTGATTTTTCCGACGCGATCCAGCGCCTGGGCGAGAACACCGTCCGCGAGCGCTACGGCAATCTCTTCGATATCTATCACGAGATCACCGATGAGAGTGCTTACAAGACCCCGATGCGCATTTATCCCGCGGTGCACTACACCATGGGCGGGCTCTGGGTTGACTACAACCTGATGTCGAACGTCCCGGGCCTGTTCGTGCTGGGCGAGGCCAATTTCTCCGATCACGGGGCCAACCGGCTGGGCGCTTCCGCGCTGATGCAGGGCCTGGCCGACGGCTACTTCGTCGTTCCTTACACCATCGGCGACTACCTGGCCTCCCAAAAGCCTGGCTCCCGGCCCAAGACCGATGCCCCGGAGTTCAAGCAGGCGGAAGACAATGTCGCCGCAATGGTCAAGCGCCTCATGGCAATCAAGGGCACCGAACCGGTCGGCAATTTCCACCGTCGCCTCGGCAAGCTCATGTGGGACTACTGCGGAATGGCCCGCACCCGCGAGGGTCTGCAGAAGGCCCTCGTTGAGATCCCCAAGCTGCGCGAGGAATTCTGGGCCAACGTCAATGTTCCCGGTTCGGCCGACAACCTGAACCAGGCCCTCGAAAAGGCCGGGCGGGTCGCCGACTTCATCGAACTGGGCGAACTGATGTGCCGCGATGCCCTCGAGCGCGAGGAGAGCTGTGGCGGCCACTTCCGCGAGGAGTACCAGTATCCGGACGGCGAGTGCAAACGCGACGACGAGAAGTTCGGCCACGTCGCGGCCTGGGAATTCCAAGGCGAGGGCAAGGCCCCGCTCCGCAACATCGAACCGCTCAATTACGAGTTCGTGAAGATGAGCGTCCGCTCCTACAAGTGATCCGGAGCCCGATCGAAACTTCACCTTCGAAAATCGAAAATTCTCCCATGGTTGCCGCCTCCACTTCCGCGCTCATTTCCGTCACGCTCCGCATCTGGCGGCAGGCCGGTCCCGGCCAGCCCGGCCGCTTCGTCGAATATCCGGCAAAGGATCTGAATCGCAACATGTCCTTCCTCGAGCTCCTGGACGTCGTGAATGACGCCCTGGAGGCCAAGGGGGAGGACCCGATTGCGTTTGCCCACGACTGCCGCGAGGGGATCTGCGGAACCTGTTCCCTGGTCATCGACGGCAAGCCCCACGGACCCCACCGGGGCGTCGCCAGCTGCCAGACCTATATGCGCAGCTTCGAAAACGGGGCGGTCATCACCGTCGAGCCGTTTCGCGCCGATCCGTTTCCTGTCATCAAGGACCTCGTCACCGATCGCTCGGCCTTCGACAAGATCCAGCAAGCAGGCGGCTTCATCAGCGTGCGCACCGGCGCGGCCTGTGATGCCAACGCGATTCCCGTGCCGAAGGAGAACGCCGACCTCGCCATGGACGCGGCAGCCTGCATCGGCTGCGGTGCCTGTGTCGCGGCCTGCAAGAACGCATCCGCCATGCTCTTCGTCTCGGCCAAGGTCTCGCAGCTCGCCCTCCTGCCGCAGGGCCAGCCCGAGCGTGACAGCCGCGTACTCTCCATGGTCTCGACGATGGACGAACTCGGGTTCGGCAACTGCACGAACCAGTACGAGTGCAGCGCGGCCTGCCCGAAGCAGATTTCACACGACTTCATCGCCCGCCTGAACCGCGACTATCTGAAGGCCAGCGTCCGCGCCTCGTTCAGTCCGAAATCGGTCAACACCAGCGGCGGCGCCTGAAGCGTCCGCTCGTTCGCGACCCGGGATTCCTCGTAATTTCCGGGATCCTGACCTGTTCGCGTTGCCGCCGGGGGGAGGCGAAGTAGGCTCATGGCCCAGCTATGAGCACCACCCCGTTCGTTCGAAGCCTCTTCGTGTCCGGCTGCCGCCTTTTTGCGGTGGTCGTGTTGGCCGCCTCGTTCCTCTCCGCCCCGGTCCCCGCGCAGGACCTCCCGCAGACCTGGCAGGAGAAAAACCAGTTCCGCGCCGGGCCGACCCCGTTCCAACCGCTGATGGAGTTTTGGTATGAGCTGGCCCGGATCAGCCCGGAGGTTCACATCAAGCCGCTCACCCGTACCCTCCTCGGTCGCGAGCTCACGCTGGTCACGATTTCCAAGGAGCGCGTGCTCACCCCGCAGGACGCCCTGCGCACGGGAAAAACCATTGTTCTGATCGGCAGCTCCGTCCACGGGGGCGAAACCGCCGGCAAGGAAGCCGCCCAGCTCATCGCGAAGGAACTGCTGGGGGGCTCGCTCCGCTCCACCCTTGACGATGTCATCGTCCTCTTCATCCCGCTGATCAATCCCGACGGGGGCGAGGTCCTCCGGCGTACCAACGAGCAGGGGTTCGATATGAACCGGGATTACATCAAGCTCGAGTCGCAGGAAATGCGGGCCCTCGTCACCCAGGTGATGAACGAGTGGACGCCTGACATCCACGTTGATGCGCACCACGGTGGCGCCGAGCCCTACACCATCACGTGGCAGGGCACGCTGAATCCGGCGGCGGATGCCGAGCTCCGCGCCTACCCGTATGAGAAGATTTTCCCGCGGATCCGAGCCGCACTCCAGGCGAAGGACTATGATGGCTTCGATTACTCGGGCCCCCGCACCGTCAACGGCCAGCGCGCCTGGGGCTCGACCTCGCTGGAGGCCCGCAAGCACCATGTCTACACCGGCCTGGTCAATTCGATCGGCATCCTAACCGAGACGCCCCGCAACGGCGTACGGGTGATGCGCGATGGAACGCTGAAGCAGATTCCCGAGGCCGAACGCTATTTCCACCAGGTGCAGGGCCAGTTCATCATGATGGGCGAAGTCCTGCGCGTGGCCGCCGAGCAGCGGAATGAGATCCGCGCCGTCACCAACGGCGCCCGCCGGCGGGCCCTCGAGGCCGGTGCGCGGGGTGGGGACCAGATCGTTCTCCAGCATGAGGTCGTCTCGCGCGGGACGGAGCCGGTTTGGATGCCGGATGGCGAAGCGCCGGGCGGCTACGTGCTCATCAATGTTCCGGTCTACCTCCAGGGACGCGCCACCAAGACCACGACTCGCCCGCTGGGCTACCTCCTCCCTGCTTCGATGGGCAATGTTCTCCCGCGGCTGTATGATCACGACATCGCCGTCTACCGTTTCACGGCCCCCGCCACGATCGATGTCGAGGCCTACGACGCAACGTCGGTCAAGCAGGCCGAGTACTTCCAAGGTCACTACCTCATGAAGGTGGAGGTCGAGCGGACCAACCAGAAGATCCAGGTGCCGGCGGGCTGGTACTATATCCCCACCGCCCAGACCCGGGCTAATTTGATCACGGAACTCATGGAGCCGGAGACGAGCGACAACCTCGTTACGTGGGGCTGGGCCAATCACCTGCTCCAGGTCACGCCCGAGAATGTGGCCGAGGCGGAGGCCACCCTGATGCAGGCGGTTGAAGGCGCCGCGCTGACGGATGCGCAGCGCGCCCAGCTGCAGGCGCGCGCCCGTCAGGAGATGGATCGCAAGCAGCGCCTGCCGATGATGCGTGTGGTGACGCCTCAGGCCATGCCGCTCCTGCGGGTCACGCCGTACAATAACTACGACCGGAACCGGTACTTCGAGCTGTACCCCTGATCGCGGCGCCTGCGCCGTTCACTCCCTGAAGCCGGAGGGGCTCTGCCCCCCGGCTTTTTGCTTACTTGAAGGCCGCCCAGACGCGCTGGACGTCGTCGTGGTCGTCGAGGGCGTGGAGAAACTCGCCGACTTCAGCCCGCTGCTCGTCGCTCAACTCAGGAAACTGCTTGGCGACGTAGCCGATTTCACTGGTGACGACCGTCCAGCCGTGGCCCGAAAGCCAGGTTGAGACGGCATGAACCGCAGTGCGGTCGGTGATGAAGCGTGCGCCGGCATGCCCCTCGGGCATGTCGTCATTCTGCTGATGAGTGACCACTTCAAACTCATTGGCTCCCGCCTCAATAGCTGCGGCCTCCAGATCGGTGGCTGCATCCGGGTGGTGAGCCTCAACCAGACCGACATGGTCGAAGAGGAACTTGTTGCTGCCCGCTGTCCCGAGGATGCCCTTTTTGAAAAGAACCCGGATCTCGGGAGCCGTGCGCTGGTGGTTGTCGGTATAGACTTCCACCACCACGGGCACCTTGTGGGGGGCGTATCCCTCAAAAACGACGTGCTCGAGGACGATCTTGTCGTCACCTGTGCCCGAGCCCTTCTTGATCGCGCGTTCGATCACGTCACGCGTGACGCTGGCCTTACGGGCCTTTTCCAAGGCGGCGAAAAGCCGGGCATTGGCCGCGGGATCCGGGCCGCCCAGCTTGGCGGCTACCGTGATTTCCTTGACCAGCTTACCGACAATCTGGCCTTTGCGTTGATTGACGACTGCGCGTTTAGCGTGGAGCCACTGGCGTCCCATAAGGTGGAAAGGTTAACAGGGGGTTTCGTCCGCGGGCAACACGGAAGACAGCAACTTTTTACGGCTTGGCGGGTTATACCGGGGAAGTCGGTTTCATCACCCGCCGTCGGCACTGGGAGCGGCTCCTGCCTGAGGCGGGGGCCGCTCTTTCCGAAATCCGCGGATCAGGGCAGGGTGACCGATCCCGCGGAGGCGGAATCCGAGTTCACCCGGCGGTCACCGACCAGAACCGTGAGGCGGTTTTCCATCCGATAGGAAATCGTGCTTCCGGGGGCGGGCAGCACGGCTCCGGCCGGTACATCGAGCGGGATCTTGACCACCACCGGCAGAGCGGAGGCGAGGCCGACCGCATCAGAATGCGTCGCCTCACCGATCGCCGCACCGTTCACGTAAATCTTGTGGCGGGTTGCCGCCAGACCGATCGAGATGACGCTCTCGTTGAGGTAGCGGACCGAGGCGACGGGCCGGCCGTTTTCCGTTTTCACATCGACGAGCGTCATGGTGATGCTCGAGAGGGCAGGGACCTTGGTCGCGCACCCGGACACCAGGAGGGCGACCAACAGCAGGGGGAGGGCTTTGATCCAGGAGAGATTCATGCGGGGCAGCGAACAGGGGTTCAGGCGGAAGCGCAAGGCTCGGGCGCTGGGGGCTCTTGCACCGATTGCGGATCAGGGCCGCGCAAGGAAGAGGGGCGCACCGGGTCCGAGCGGCCAGCCCGCGAGCAGCCAGAGCACCAGCAGCAGGGTCCAGACGACCAGGAAGGTGAGCGAGTAAGGGAGCATCGTTGCCACCAGCGTGCCGATGCCGGCCTTTGGCTCGTAGCGCTGGGCGAAGGTCAGCACCAACGGGAAGTAGCTCATCAACGGGGTGATGATGTTCACGACACTGTCGCCGATCCGGTAGGCTGACTGGGCCAGTTCAGGTGAATAGCCGAGCAGCATGAACATCGGTACGAAAATCGGGGCCATCACCGCCCACTTGGCGGTCGCGCTGCCCAGGACGAGATCGATGAACGCGGCGAGGAGCACAAAGGCGATCATCAGCGGGATCGGGCCAAGGCCCAGCTGACGCAGCAGGTCGGCGCCCTCCACCGCCGTCACAATCCCGACATTGGTCCAGTTGAAGAGGGCGACGAATTGCGCGATGAAGAACACCAGCACGACGTAGCCGGCCAGCGTCTCGATCGCCTTGGTCATCGCCTTCACCACATCGTGGTCAGTGCGGAAGCTTCCCGAAACAAACCCGTAGGCCAGGCCCGAGACCGCCCCGTACAGGAAAATGATCATGACGAACCCGCGCAGGGCATAGGAGTTCAGGAATCCGGGCTTGGCCGGATCATTCAGAAAGCCTTGGGCCGGGACCGTGCCGAGCAGGACCACGGCGGTCAAAAGCAAGGTGGCAATGCCGGCGGCGCGCAGGCCACGCTGCTCTGCCGGCGAAAGGGGTTCGAGGGTGTCGCGGGTCGCCGAACCGCGGTAGGCGCCGAGCCGGGGCTCGATGATGGCCTCGGTCACCCAGGTGCCCGCGACCACGATCACGACGCTGGAAGCCGCCATGAAGTAGTAGTTGGCCATGGGTGTCACCACGTAGGCCGGGTCGATCAGACGGGCTGCTTCCTGCGTCATACCCGCAAGAACGACGTCGATCGCGCTGATCAGGAAGTTTGCGCTGAAGCCGCCCGAGACGCCGGCAAAGGCGGCGGCGAGGCCCGCGAGGGGATGGCGTCCGACCGCGAGGAACAGGCCGGCACTCAGGGGAATCAGGAGGACATAGCCCACGTCGGTGCCGGCGTGGGAGATGACCCCGGCAAGCACGATGAGAATAGTCAGGGTTCGCGGGCGCGCCGCGGCGGAGATCCGGCGTAGCAATGCCGCAATCAGCCCGCTGCCCTCGGCGATCGACAGGCCGAGCAGACTGACCAACACCGTGCCGAGGGGCGCGAAGCCAATGAAATTGGGCAAGGCTCCCACCAGCAGCCGTTGCAGGCCCGAGAGTGACAGCAGATCCACGACGGCGACCGGTTGTCCGGTGGCGGGGTGCGCGACCTGTACCCCCAAGCGATGCAGGATCCAGGAGACCACCATCACGAGGGCCGACAGCCCGATGAAGAGGGTGACCGGGTGGGGCAATGCATTCCCCGCACGCTCAACGCCGTTGAGCAACCGGGTGGCGAGGGGAGTGGGCCGGGCGGGCGCCGTCGCGTCGGGCATGACGCCTAAGCAAACAAGCTGTGCGACCGAAGCAAGGCCGAGGTGGGCCCGGCGCCGCCCAGCGAGCAGGATCAGAACACCGAGATCGCCCGGGCGCTTTCGATGATGACCCAGGTCGCCAGTGCCGTGACCCCGATCAGACCGAGGGTCCGCGCCGTCCGGTGGCGTCGCAGCCGGGCATCAAAGTGGTCATGGCTGCGGGCCGTCAGGCAGCCTTGCTCGGCAAAGAAGCTCACAAAGCCTGCGTTGCGGATGGGCGTCGTCCGGATACGGCTGTTGTCGACCGATCCCATGCGGATCGGAGGACGGTGAAGCCAGTGGCGGAGGGTGCGCATCGTACGGAAAGGTTAGTGAAATTTAGGTTCGTTTTTTCAAGGGGAAAGCCGCTACCGTGGTGGTCTTTCACGTCTTTTTTCCAGTCTATGCACCACTTCCGCTACGTTGGGCCCAGTCTGCACTGTGAATCGGTTGATCTCGGCGCTGTTGCACAGCTCTACGGGACACCAACCTACGTCTATAGTGCCGGAACGATGGCGGATAATTATCGGCGCCTCGCGCAGGGACTTGAGGGCCTGGATGTCCAGATCTGCTACGCGATGAAGGCGAACTCCAACATCGCCCTTCTCCGTCACTTCGCGAACCTCGGCGCAGGCTTCGACCTGGTCAGCGGGGGTGAGATTCGCCGCGTCCTCGCGGCCGGCGCCGACGTGAAGCGGAGCGTCTTCGCCGGGGTCGGCAAGACCGAGGCCGAGATCAAGCTGGCGTTGGACAACGGCATTTTCGCCTTCCACGTCGAAAGCGAACCCGAACTGGCCCGCATCAATCATGTCGCCGGCAAGCTCGGCGTGAAGGCCCCCATCGCGATTCGCATCAACCCGGATGTCGACGCCCATACGCACGCCAAGATCACCACCGGCAAGAGCGACAACAAGTTCGGCATCCCGCTCCGCAATGCCGGCGCGGCTTACGAGGCGGCTGCCAAGTTTCCGCACATCCAGATCAAGGGCGTGCAGATGCACATCGGCTCCCAGCTCACGTCGGTCACGCCCTTCGTCGAGGCCGTGCAAAAGGTCGCGCCGTTCGTCGCCGACCTCAAGGCCCGTTACGGGATCACCTACTTCTCGATCGGCGGCGGCATGGGGATTGTCTACAAGGACGCCCTGGCCAGCGGTCCCGCCTCCTGGTGGGACGCCCAGCCCGCGGACCAGCGCCCGCTGACCCCCGAGGTCTACGGCGCCGCCCTGACCCCGCTGCTGAAGCCGCTCGGCCTCAAGATCCTGCTCGAACACGGCCGCTTCATGGTCGGCAACGCCGGCGTCCTCTTGTCGCGGGTTGAGCACCTCAAGCGCGGCGCCGGGAAGAACTTCCTCGTCGTGGATGCCGCCATGAACGATCTGGTGCGGCCCGCCATGTACGAGGCGTTCCATGAGATTGTTCCCCTCCACCGCGACACCTCGCGCCGCGCGCTCGTCGCGGACGTGGTCGGCCCGATCTGCGAGAGTGGCGACTGCTTCGCCAAGGATCGCTCGCTCCAGGAGGTCGGCGAGGGCGAATACCTCGCCTTCATGAGCGCCGGTGCCTACGGCTACACCATGGCCAGCCGCTACAATACCCGCGGCATGGCGGCGGAAGTTTTCGTCCATGGCAGCACCTTCGAGCTGATCAACGCCCGGGAGACGTTTGAACAGATGATCGCCGGGGAAAAAGTCCCCGCCTTTCTCAAGTGAACGGCCGGCACGGAAAGACGGTTTCTTTTTCCGTGCCAATTCCACCCCGGGTCGGCTAGTGGTGGTGCATGAACTTCGCGGTCCTGGGCGCCGGTGCATGGGGCACCGCGTTTGCCATCCACCTCTGCCGTCTCGGTCACACCGTGACGCTGGTGCCGCGCCGGTTCGAGCAGGCCCTTGATCTCGCGTCGTCCCGGGTCAACCCCGAGTACCTCCCGGACGCGGTCTTCCCGCCCAGCCTGCAACTGGGGCATGAGCTCGCCCCCGTGGTCCTGGAGGCGGATGTGGTGGTGTTGGCCTGCCCGTCGCACGCGCTGCGCGAGACCTGCGGCCGCCTCGCCGAGGTGCGGGAGCAGGCCAGCCGGCTCCGGTTGGTGCTCAGCCTGGCCAAGGGTCTTGAACTGGGGACCCATCTCCGGCCGTCCGAGGTCGTGGCGGCCCTGCTTCCGGGCCTGCTGATGGGCGCCCTGAGCGGACCGACCAATGCCGGTGAATTTGCGCGCGGCCTGCCGGCGGCGATGGTCCTCGCCCCTAACCGCAGCGACCCGGTGATCGGCGAAGTCCAGATTGCCCTGAGCAGTCCCACGTTGCGCGTCTACACCAGCGATGACCTCGCCGGCGTCGAGTTCGGCGGCTGCCTGAAGAACATCTATGCGATCGCGGCGGGCTGCTGTGACGGGCTCAAGTTGGGCGATAACACCAAGGCCGCGCTGCTGACCCGCGCCCTCGCGGAAATGGTGCGCGTCGGCGCAGCCCTCGGGGCGCGACCCGAAACCTTTTACGGACTCAGCGGCTTTGGCGACCTCGTCGCCACCTGCCACGGCGCGTGGAGCCGCAACCGCGAATTCGGTCAGCGCCTCGGCGAGGGTGCCTCCGCCGCCGATCTGGTGGCCCATCGCAAGACCGTGGTTGAAGGCTACAAGACGGCGCAGTCGTTCCACGGACTTTGCGTGGAGCGTGGCATCGAGGCGCCCATTCTCGCCGAAGTGAACCGGATCCTGTTCGAGGGCAAGAAGCCCGCGCAGGCGCTCGCGGCCCTGATGACCCGCGGCCTCAAGCGCGAATAGCCGCGGTCACTTGACCTGTTCGACGCTGGTGACGAGCCCGTCGCTGAACGTCACGCGGATCCGCTCCTCCTCGCGCTCGGCATAGACGCTCTGCTCGACGGGCGTGTAGTAAACGCGGTAGCGGCGCGAGGAGGGATCGAAGACCACGTGCCGCCGGTAGCCGACCAAGGCCTGCCCCTGGTACTCCTGCCAGTAGGCGTTGTAGATCCAGGTGGTCTCCGAACCCTCCAGCGAGATCCGATCGCGTTTCTCGTCGGGAACGCCGAGGGCAATGTAGACCATGTCCTGATTGTCCCCGACCGTGATGTCGCGGTCCTTGAGTCGCTGGCGGGTCGACGCGTCCAGCTGGCTGAACGTGGTCGATTTTTCCTCGGCGCGGCGCTCGAAGGTGCTGCAGCCCGTGAGGAGGACGGCAACGGTAAGGAAAAGGAGTGACTTGCGCATGGGGCTTGAGACCGCGCGGGCGAAGCTCCGGTTCCCCCTTAAGTTTTAACGAAAGGTGCCGATGAGAGGGTTTGGCGAAAGCCATCTCCCATGTATCGGCAAGGCCATCATCTGCACCCGGGTTCGCGCCATCGCGGCCACTGTCACACGGTCCAGGGGCCGGACGGACCGGCCCAGGTCTGCATCCCCGGGGCTCCGGTGCGGCACACGCCGGAGACGGAACAGGCGATCTCCCTCGCGTTTCGGCGGGCGGAGGCAGCGCTGGGCGCAGGGCGGCTGATCAGTCCGGCCGAGGCCATGGCCCTGGCGGGGCCCGCCGCCCGGACCAAGGAAACCCTGTTCAGCATCGCCCGCGATGTCGCCGGGGAGACCCAGACCGATCAGGATGAAATCCTGTCGGAGCTGAATCGTCGCTTTCCGGACCTCGGTTGACCCGTTGCCGGCTCACAGGCGAACCTTGCGCAGGCGAAGCGCGTTGGCGACCACCGTGATCGAGCTCAGGCTCATGGCTGCGCCCGCGATCATGGGATTGAGCAGCCAACCGAACAGGGGATAGAGAACGCCGGCCGCGACGGGGATGCCGGCTACGTTGTAGAAGAACGCCCAGAAGAGATTCTGTCGGATGTTACGCATGACCGCCCGGCTCAGATGGACCGCCCGGACCAGAGCTCCGAGATCGCCCGTCAGCAGGACCAGCCCTGCACTGTGCATCGCCACATCCGTACCTGTCCCCATGGCGACTCCGGCATCGGCCGCGGCCAGCGCCGGGGCGTCATTCAACCCATCGCCGGCAAACACCACCCGCTCGCCCCGCGCCTGGTGTTCGCGCACCAGCTCCTGCTTCCGGGCGGGAGTGACTTCGGCGTAGTAGCCATCCAGATCGAGCGCGGCAGAGACGGCGCGTGCGGTCTCGGTGCGGTCGCCCGTGACGAGGTAGATCTTCAGACCCTCGCGCTTCAGCGCGGCGATCGCCGACGGGCTGGAGGGCTTGATCGTATCCGCCAGGGCGATCACCCCCGCCTCCCTCCCGTCGACCGATACGGCAATCAGAGAGGCCGTGGGGTAAGCCGCGTTGCTTGCGCCCGCGGCAGCGCGACCGATGGCAATGCTCCGACCGGAGACGCGTGCGCGCACACCGGCGCCGGCCTCGGCCGAAAATTCAGTCGCGGGAGCCAGCGCAAGCCCCCGGTCTGAGGCTGCGGCGACGATCGCCCTCCCGAGCGGATGTTCGCTGCCGCTCTCGACGGCGGCGGCCAGGGCCAGCAGCTGGTCTTCGGTGAAGCCCGCCGCAGGTTCGATCGCCACCACGCGAGGCTTCCCTTCCGTCAACGTGCCGGTCTTGTCGATCAGCAACGTGCCGGCACGGGCGAGTGCCTCGAGGTCGGCCGCATCCTTGACGAGAATGCCGGCTTGGGCGCCGCGACCAATACCGGTGACGAGCGAAACCGGCGTCGCGAGCCCGAGCGCGCAGGGGCACGCAATGATGAGCACCGCAACCGCGTTCAGCAGGCCATACAGCCAGCCCCGATCCGGCACGAAGTAGGCCCACACGAGTAGGGTCGCCAGCGCGATGCCGAGCACCGTGGGGGCGAACCAGGCCGAGACGCGATCGGCGAGCCGGGCGATCGGTGCCTCGCTCTCCGTTGCCTGCTCAACCAACCGGACGATCTGCGCGAGAAGGGTGTCGGCACCGACCCGTTCCGCGCGGTAGAGAAAGCTGCCTGTGGTGTTGAGGGTTCCGGCGTTCACCCGGTCCCCCGCGGTCTTGGCCACGGGGAGGGGCTCGCCAGTGAGCATGGATTCGTCGAGCTCGGACTGCCCCTCGACCAGCACACCATCGACCGGCAGATTCTCGCCGGGGCGGACGCGCAGCCGATCGCCTGGCCGGACCGCCGCCACGGGGAGGTCCCGTTCGAGGCCGCTGGCGTCAACGACGTGCGCGGTCTTGGGCGCGAGGTTCATCAGGGCGCGAATGGCGGCATCGGTGCGTGCGTGCGCGCGCTGCTCCAGGATTTGGCCGAGGAGCACGATCGTGGTGATGAAGGCGGTCGCCTCGAAGTAGAGCGGTGCGCCGTGCACACCGCGGAGTTCCGCCGGAAAGGCATCGCCCCAGATCGTCGCAACCGTGCTATAGAGGTAGGCCGCCCCGGTTCCGGTGACGGTCAGTGTAAACATGTTCGCGTCACGCTCGCGGATTGATTTCCACCACCGGCCGATAAAGAAGCCTCCGCTCCAAAAGAACACGGGCGTGGTCAACGCCCACTGGAGCCAAGGGCTGACCTGCGGATTCCAGGCGTGAAGTCGATGGAACGCGGCGGGGGCGACCATTTCGCCCATTGCCAAGACCATCACCGGGATGGAAAACACCAGCGCGAGCCAGAAGCGGGGGCGGAGCACCCGTTCGTCCGGTAAACCCATGTAAACGGGTTGGTGGGAGGGGCCCCCCGGCGACTGAGGGATCGCGTGGGGGTGCGTGGGGGCCTGAGGGGCCCCGTCTGCCGCGGGCTTGGAATGACAGGATTCGGTTTTCATGCCCAGAAGACGGAGACGTCCGTGCGACCTTACAGGAAAAATGAGGCCATCGGCTCAGAGGTCGCAATCGCAGTCCTGGCAGCTTTGCGCTGAACAATCACCGCAAACCAGCTCCAGCCTCTTCCTGAGTTCCCGTCGCGCCCGATGGACAATCACCGCCGCATGCCCCGGGGAAACACCGACGCGGGCGGCCGCCAGCGCAAGGTGTGACCCTTCCAATTCGACTTCGGTGATCAGGCGCGCGTAGTCAGGTCTGAGGGTGGCGATCACCCCCATCAGGCAGGCGCAGGTCCGGGCGCGAAGCTCCTCGCCTTCCGCGAGGAGCGACCAAGCCGCTTCTCTTGCCCGCGCCGCCTCGCGGCTTCTCGCGTGATCGATCATCGCATGGCGCATGATCTGGTAGAACCACGGCTCCAACTTGGTCCGATCGTTGAGCTGATCTGCTTCCCGGATCGCGCGGACTAGGGAAGTCTGCAAAAGATCCTCCGCGTCAGCCGGATTTTGCATCCTCGAGCGGAGGAAGCCGAGAAACGCGTCTCGCTGGCCCGACAGCCGCTCCGCGAGATCCTGCGCCGGAGTGAGCATGGGGCATCACGACGTGAGTTTTCTTCCGTGCAGCCAGGCGAAAATCACCGGCGTCACGACCAGGATATGGAGCAGGCTCGAGATGCTGCCGCCAACGACCGGCGCGGCGAGGGGTTGCATGACCTCGGATCCGGTCTGATTGCTCCACAGGATGGGCAGGAGCGAGGCCACCGTCGTGGCCACGGTCATGATTTTCGGCCGCAGGCGAAGTCGCGCGCCCTCGCGGACGGCCACCAGCAGTTCCTCGCGCGTGAGCTCGCGACCGAGTCGCGCGCGTGCGCGTGCCACCGCTTCCTCGAGATAGACGACCATGACCACGCCCGTCTGGATCGCGGTGCCGAACAGCGCGATGTAGCCGACCCAGACGGCGACGCTGAAATTGAAGCCCATCCACCACTGCAGCAGCACGCCACCCGTCAGGGCGAACGGCACCGCCAAGATCACGTGGGCTGCCTCTGCCACGCTCCGGAACGTGATAACGAGGACCCCGAAGATGATCAGGAAGACCGTCGGGAAAACGATCATCAGGGTGCGTCGGGCGCGCAGCTGGTTCTCGTACTGGCCGGAGTAGTCGATGGTCATGCCGGGATCGAGGCGGATCTCCTTGGCGACTCGCTCCCGGATCTCGGCCACAAAACTGCCGAGGTCGCGATCGTTCACGTTGGCCTGAACAAACACGCGCAGACGCCCATTCTCCGACGTGATCTCGCTCGGTCCAATCGTGCGGCGCACATCGGCTACCTGGCTGAGTGGGATCACGGCGCCGGACGGGGTCGTCAATGCAAGGTCGCCAATGCGTTCAAGGTCTCCGCGGTCCGCCTCCTCCAGCCTGACCTGCAGTGGCCAGCGCTCGCGCCCCTTGATCGTCGTGCCCACCGTCACTCCTCCCAACCCCGCCTCCACGAGATCGTAGACTTCGCGCACACTCAGTCCGTAGCGCCCGAGATCCGCCCGGCGGACGGCGACCTCCAGATAGGGTTTGCCCTGGATCCGGGAGGGCGCGACCCCCACCGCACCGGAGATACTGGAAACCACGCGCTCGACCTCGAAGGCCTTGGCCTGGAGGGCGTCGAGATCATCGCCGAAGATCTTCACGCCCACCTGGGCGCGGATGCCCGTGCTGGTCATGAGAATGCGGTTCTCGATCGGCTGGAGAAAGCCGGGCACATAGCCGGGGACCTGCGTGAGCATGGCCGATAGTTCGGCGATCAGCGAAGCCTTGGTGGTCCCGACCGGCCACTCGGCCTCCGGCTTCAGTATGATGGTCGTCTCGATCATCTCCACGGGGGCCGGATCGGTGGCAGTCTCCGCGCGGCCCAGCTTTCCTGCCACCGACGCGACGGCGGGATGGGCACTCATCACCCGGTCCTGCCAGGACATGATGCGCTTCACTTCGCTGAGGGACGTCGCGGGCAGGAGCACCGGCATGAAGAGCAGGGAACCTTCCTCCAGCGTCGGCATGAACTCGCTGCCAAAGCCCTGGGTGTGCCGGGCGATCGTTCCGGGCAGCCGTTCGTTGACCGCCCGGGGGAGTCCAAAGGCCAGCACTACGCTGGCGATCAGCAGGAGCGCGGCCAGAACCAGCACCGCGGCCCGCCGCCGCAGCGCGAAATTGAGAAAGGGATCGTAGCAGCGCAGGAGAAAGCGCATCAGCACGTTCTCATCCTCCGACCGGAAGGGCCCGCGGACAAAGAAGGTGCACAGCACCGGCACCGCGGTGATCGCGAGGATCAGGGCACCTGTGATGGCAAAGACCTTGGTCCACGCCAGCGGGTGAAACAACTTGCCCTCCTGGCCCGTGAGCATGAACACCGGCACAAAGGCCAGCACGACCACAAGAATGGAGAAGAACATGGGCCGGCCGATCTGCTGGCAGGCCGTCAGTGTGACGGCGAACACCTCCGGCCCATTCAGGCGCCGGCGTAATCGCTGCTCCTCCAGCTCACAGTGCCGGATGACATTCTCGGTCATGACGATCCCGGCGTCGACCAGCACACCGATCGCGATGGCGATGCCCGTCAGCGACATGATGTTTGAGGGAATCCCAAACTGCCGCATCAGAATGAACGACACGAGAATCGAGGCGGGCAGGGGCAGGGTGACGATCAGGATGCTGCGGAAGTGCCACAGGAAGAAAACGTGCATGAGCGTGACGAGGATGATCTCCTCAATCAGCGCGTCCTTCAGGGTTGCGATCGCCCGTGAGATCAGGTCGCTGCGGTCGTAGAACGGCTTCACGGTCACCCCGGCCGGAAGGCCTGGCGCCATGACGCCGAGCTTGGCCTTCACGTCCTGAATCACGCGGTAGGCGTTCTCCCCGTAGCGCATGACCACGATGCCCCCCACCACTTCGCGGCCGTTGACATCAAGCGCTCCGCGCCGAAAGTCGCCACCGATCCGCACCGTGGCCACGTCGCGCACGTACAGCGGCGTGCCGTCGCGGGGGAGGACGACGATGGACTCGATGTCGGCCTCGCTCTGCACCAGGCCGACCCCGCGCACCACGAACTCTGCCCCATTTTCCTCCAGCGTCTTACCCCCCACATTGAGATTTCCGTCCGAGACCGCGGACATCACCTGACCCAGCGTGAGGCCGTACTGCCGGAGCTTCTGGGAGGAAACCTCAACCTGGTACTGCCGGACGAATCCACCGATGCTCGCGACCTCGGCCACGCCGGGGACCGAAGCGAGTTGGTAGCGGACGAACGTGTCCTGCAGCGTGCGAAGGGACCCGAGATCCTGCGTGCCGGACTCGTCATGCAGGTAGTACTGGTACACCCAGCCGAGTCCCGTGGCGTCCGGGCCGAGGCGGGCGGTGACACCCGCGGGCAGCACATCGCCGAGGGAGTTGAGCCGCTCCAGCACCCGGGTGCGCGCAAAGTACGTCTCGACCGAGTCCTCGAAAATGACCGTGAGGAACGAGAACCCGAACATCGACGTGGCCCGCACCGTCTTGACCCCGGCGAGACCCTGGAGCGAGACACTGAGCGGGTAGGTGATCTGATCCTCGACTTCCTGCGGTGAACGTCCGGCCCAGTCAGCGTAGACGATGACTTGGTTCTCCGACAGATCCGGGATGGCGTCGATCGGGACCTGTCGCACGGAGAGCACGCCCCAGACGCACACGGCCAGCAGGCCCGCCATCACAATGAAGCGGTTGTGCAGCGACCAGTGAACGATGCGGGCAATCATCGTGGAGCCCTCCGGGCATCACGAAATGAGCAATGCCCAATGGCCAATGCCCGATGGCGGAGGCTGCTGAAGCCGGGGCCAGCGACCCCGGCTACACTTTCAATCCAGCTGTGCCCGTCATTGGTCATTGGACAGTGAGCATGGGACATTTCCGCTGACGCCCCGCGTCAGCGGATCTCCTCGCCACACGTGAGCATG
>CAYZCV010000002.1:29536-68202 GCA_964476965.1 uncultured Opitutus sp.
GGACATTTCCGCTGACGCCCCGCGTCAGCGGATCTCCTCGCCACACGTGAGCATGGCGGAGCCGAAGAAGGGATTGCGCAGGGCTGCCGTCGTCTGCAACCAGCGTCCGGTGCCGAGCACGGGAGTCATCGGGCATTGGAAGATGCGGACGACACCTGAGGTGTGAAGACCGGCGGCTTTGGCCGCGTCCGCGACGGCCGTGGCGAACGGTTCGAAGGCCCGCCGGGCGGTCTTGATGTCGGGTCCAGGCACCAGCTTTTCGGCGAGCGGCATCAGGGTCGTGTGGATTGATCCGCTCTGGTGCACGGCCGCCGACATCGCCGGCAAGACCTTCTGGTACCCGGCCAAATCGTCCGCCGCCAGCGCGGCGGAGGCTTCCGCCAAGGCGAGGGCCAGTGGTGTGATGGCCGCGGCATCGATCGCAAGGGTGGGACTGACCTCTGACTTCTGACCTCCGGCCTCTTGCCGCTGGCTTGGGCCCGCGGCGTGGGCGAGCTGGGCCTGTCCGTCCAAGAGGAGCGCACCTTGCGTCACGACGCGTTCGCCGGCTCGCAGGCCGTTGATGATTTCGATTTCGGAGTCGCCGGCCCGGCCGGTCTTGACCGTGCGGGGTTCGTAGGCACCGCCGCCCTTGTCGACATAGACGATCGGTTCGCTGCGCGTGTGCAGGACGGCGCTGCGGGGAACGAGGAGTGCCTCGGGCGATGTGATCAGCACCCGCCCGGTGGCCGTCTGTCGGTGGAGAAGTTGGCGGGCCGTGTTGTCGAGCACGACGCGCACGCGTGCGGTCCGGGTGGTCTCGTTGAGATTGGGGTCGATGAAGGTGATGGGCGCGGTGAAGACCTCGCCCGGTCGCGACGGTGTCGAGACCTCAACCACCTGACCGACGCGCAGCCAGGCGAGATCGGCCTCGTAGGCATCAAAAATGAACCAAAGCGTCGACAGGTCCCCCAGTTCGAAGAGTGGGGTATCCGTCTCGACGTACTGGCCCGGGTAGGCCTTCCGCTCGACGATGGTTCCGGCGAAAGGGGCATAGAGCGTCACCGAGTCCTGCGGGGTGCGCGTGGTCTCGACGCGCTTCACGACCTCCTCGGTGAGCCCGAGAATGAGCAGCCGTTCCCGGGCGGAGGCCTGCTCGGAGGCAGTGAAGCCGGAAGGGCCGGCCTTGATGCGCTCGATGTAGGTGCGCTGCGCGCTGAGAATCTCCGGGCTGTAGAGCGTGGCAAGGGCTTCGCCGGCGGCGACCTCGGCGCCCACCTGATTGACGTGGAGCTGCTCGATCCGTCCCGGCGCGCGGGCGACGACCACCCGGTGCTTGGTCTCGTCGTCGTCGAGCACGCCGGAAACGCGCAGGGTGCGCTGCAGGGCGGCGGCGCGAACCTCGGCCGTCTGGACTCCGATCACCGCGGCGCTCGCAGGAGTCAGGGTCACGACCGACCCGTCGGTTGAAAATCCGGCCTCACCCTCGTACACCGGCACGAGATCCATGCCGCAGATCGTGCACTTCCCCGGGCGATCCGAGGTGATCCACGGATGCATGGGTGACTGGTAGAACTTGATTTTGCGCTCGCCGCTGGCGACTGCGGCCGCCGCCCCCGGCGCCGGTTGCCGTTGGGTGGCCGCAAAGTACCCGGCGCCGCCGGCGAGGAGGGCGGTCAGAAGAAGCGGAGCGAGAGACGAGGATTTCATGGAGGGAGCGTGGTTGGGCCGGGTCGCTGACCCGGTACCTGGGCCCATCTCAAGTCAGGTCAACCGGGGGCAGCGACCCCGGCTAGCCCGGCTTACTTCTTGTGACCGTCCGCGGTGTGATTCGCGGCGGCGGCCTTCTCGGCGGCATCCAGCTTGGCGAGCGCCTTGGCGGGATCCTTGAGGAAGCCCTCCTCGCAGTTGCTGCAGCAGAGCAGGACCTTGCGATCGGGCTTCCCCTCCTGCTTGTAAATGACTTCGAAAGGTTTACCCATACTCCCCAGATCCTCGTCGCTGACGACACAGGTCTTCAGGGGGTAGTTCGCCGGAACTGCGTCGGCGACAGGTTCCTTGGGGGCCGAGCCATGGCTCGAGTGCTCGGCGGCGCGAGCGGAGAGGGCGGTCAGGGCGACGAGAATGACGAGGAGAGAGGATTTCATTTCCCCGTACTACGTCGGGAAGGCCTCAATCCCTCGGTCTTTGTGAAAAGAAGTTCCTTGGCGCGCCGGTTAGACCAGCTGGGTGCCGGCGAGGAATTTTCCGGAGGCCACTTGCAACAGGTTTTCGGTGGTCACGCGGGCAATCTCCGAAAGCGCCTCGCGGGTCAGGAATGCCTGGTGGGAGGTGATCAGGACGTTGGGAAAGGAGAGCAGCAGGTTCAGCTCCTCGTCGGGGAGAGCCTGGCCGGAGTGATCCTCGAAAAAGATGCCCTCCTCTTCCTCGTACACATCGAGCGCGACTCCGCCGAGGTGCCCGGTCTTCAGGTGGTGCAGGAGAGCGGTGGTGTCGATCAGCTTGCCGCGGCTCGTGTTGACCACATAGGCGCCGGGTTTGAGCCGGGCGATCGACTCTTGATTGAGGAGGTGGTGGGTCGCAGGGGTGAGCGGCGTGTGGAGCGAGAGGATGTCACTGGAGGTGAGCACGGTGTCGAAGGCGGCGTACTCGACGCCATTCGCCGCCGCCCAGACTGGATCCGGCTGGGGATCAAACGCCAGCACCCGGGCGCCGAATCCTCGAAAAATCTGGGCGGTGATCCGCCCGATCTTTCCCGTTCCCACGATGCCCACGGTGCGTCCGTGGACATCGAAGCCGGTCAGCCCGGCCAGGGAAAAATTGTACTCCCGTACGCGGTTGAACGCGCGGTGGATCTTGCGATTGAGCGTGAGCAGCAGCGCCACCGCGTGTTCGGCCACGGCATGCGGGGAGTACGCGGGCACGCGCGTCACGGCGATGCCGAGGGCCTTCGCGGCCTCGAGGTCGACATTGTTGAAGCCGGCGCAGCGCAGGGCGACCAGCCGGATGCCGGCTTCGGCCAGGAGGGAAAGACAGGCCCGGTCGACCCGGTCGTTGACGAAGACGCAGACGGCGGCCGCGCCGCGCGCGGTCGAGACGGATTCGGTCGTCAGGCGAAAATCGTGGTACCGCCACGAAATCCCCTGGGCACAGGGAGCCGCCCCGAGGAACTCCCGATCGTACGGTTTGCTGTCGTAGACGGCGACTTCGATCATGGTGGGTTCAGTCGTTGGTCTCGGAATTCGCTGGGCTGAAGCGGAGTTCAGCGAGTCCATCGGCAAAAGGCCACCTTTCCCGAAAGGGGATTCGCCCGATCGAACCCGGCCGGCCGAGCGGCCCCGCCTCAGGCTTTGGCTGACCCGGCGGCGGGCTTGATCGGGGCCAGCTCGACTGGCGTGGCCTTAGGCTTGGACTTCTGCAAGGTGATGATCACGACCGCCGCAATGATGATGGCGGAGGCGATCAACGTGCGCGGGGTGATGGGCTCGTCGAGCAGGAGCCAGCCAAGAAACACCGCGACCACCGGATTGACGTAGGCAAAGGTCGCGACCCGGGCCGGCTGGCTGTGCTTGAGCAGAAAGGCAAAAGCCGAGTAGCCGATGAGGGAACCGAAGAGAATGAGGTAGGCGAAGGAGATCCACGCGTGAGGCGTGATGGCTCCGAGGTTGACCCGGGCGAAGTCGCCGTGGACGAGGGCGGCCAACGTGAGCCCGACGCCGCCGCTGAGCATCTGGACCGAGGCGGCCACCAGAGGCGGCGCCCCACTCTTGGAGTGACGCGAGACAATCGACCCAAGGGACCAAAGGGCGCAGGAAAGGATCAACGCAATGACACCACCCACATGAAGTCCGCCGGTCGCCGCGCTTTCCCACGGTGCCGCGAGCCACGCGACGCCGGAGAGACCCACGAGGAGGGCCGCGATCGTGACCGCGCCCGGACGGGTGCCGCCCGGCCACGCCCACTCGATGAGGACGATGAAGAGTGGGCCGACGCCGATCAGGAGCGCCGCGATGCCTGAAGCGATGTGCTGTTCGGCCCAGACGACGAGCCCGTTGCCGCCCAGCAGGAGCAGGAGCCCGACCCGTGCGTGGTCGCGCCATTGCGGACCGCTCGGCCAGGCGGCACCGCGGAGGCGCAGGAAGGCCGCCATGAGGGTGCCGGCAATGAGGAAGCGGCAGGCCGCCATCGCGAAGGGTGGCATGGACTCGACCGCGACCCGGATCGCGAGGTAGGTCGAGCCCCAGACCAGGTAGATCGTGGCGAAGGCGAGCACGAGTGCCGTGCGCGTTGGCGTCAGCGTGGACATCGGTGCGTCAGGCTCAGGCCCGCGGAGTGACGTTCGCCGCCGGCGCGAGCTGCGCCGCCGCGAGTTCGCCCAGGGTTCGCAGCGCGGTCTCGATCTTTTCCGTCCAGGGAATGCCGCAGTTGAGGCGCAGGCAGTGACGGTAGCGTTCCTTGACGGAGAAGAGCGGGCCGGGGGCGGTGTTGATGTGATGGCGCAACGCGTCGGCGTGCAGACGCACGGTATCGACCTTCGCGGGCAACTCGATCCACAGAATGAAGCCGCCTTGTGGCCGGCTCAGGCGTGTCCCCGGAGGGAAGAAACGCACGACCGCCTGCGAAAAGAGCTGCAGCTGGTGCTGGTAGGCGCGCCGGATGGAGCGGAGGTGGTGATCATAGCCGCCGTTGCGCAGGAAGTCCGACACCGTCTTCTGCAGCACGACCGGCGTTCCGAGCGTATTGGCAAACTTAAGTCGGCGCACGCGCTCGGTGTAGCGACCGGGGGCGACCCAGCCAATGCGGAGCGACGGAGCGAGCGTCTTGCCGAAGGAGCTGCACAGCAGGATGCGGCCGTCCGTGTCCCATGCCTTGAGCGGCTTGGGTCGGCGTTCACCGAAATAGAGGTCGCCGTAGATGTCGTCCTCAATGCCGGGAACATCGAACTCGGCCAGCAGCGCGTAGAGCCGCTCCTTCTTCTCGTCCGGCATGCAGGAGCCGAGCGGATTCTGGTAGCTGGGCATCACCATCACGGCCTTGACCTTGCAGTTGGTCAGCGCGTCGCGGAGGGCGTCCAGGCAGATGCCCTCGCGCGGGTCCGTCGGGATCTCGAGCACCTTGAGCCCGAGGCTCTGGAGGATCTGCAGGAAGCCGAAGTAGGCCGGAGTCTCCACCGCGACGGTGTCACCGGGGGAGGTCACGGCCCGCAGGGCCAGGTTGAGGGCCTCGGTGCAGCCGAGCGTGATCACGAGTTCGTCGTGCGAAAGCGGCGCGCCGGCCTGGAGATAGCGCCGGGCGATCTCACGCGAAAGCGGCTCGTAGGCCCAGTTCATCGCGTATTTGCCCAGCAATGACGGATCGTCCCGACCCACCGCCCCGAGCAGACGGGCCAGCTTCTTGGTCGGGAAGAGCGTGTGGTCCGGGCAGGCCGCGCCCAACGGCACATAGCCTGGATCGACCGCAAGCGTCATGAGATCGGCCGCGAGGTCGCTGACCCCAACTGTGCTGGGCTTGGCCATCGGGCGTGCCATGCGCGGTTCCGGCGCCTCGAAGGGAAGGCGCGGACGCACGTAGTAACCGGACTGGGGCCTCGCCTCCAGGTAGCCGCGATTCTCGAGCAGGGTGTAGGCCTGCAGCACGGTCGAGATGCTCACGCCCCGCTGGATCGACATCCGGCGGACCGACGGCACGCGGTGCCCGGGGCGCAGGGTGCCCTGGGTGATGAGTTGCTGGAGCGACTCGGCGAGCTCGACGTAGAGCGGAGTGCCCCGGGGGGCGGTGAGGGTCTGGATCATGACGATACGTCCCTATCCTACGGCAGGGCGCGGCCGGCGGGCAGCGGCAGTCCGGGAAATTGACTGGGAGTACAGTTTTATGAACGCGGTAGTGTAACCATGACAATTTTGAAGATTGCCGAACGCGCCCGCGGGGCCGACGACAGGGTCGTGCCTGCTGAGCTGACCCTTCCCGTTCCGCGACCGGAATTTGCCCGCTTGGTTGCCGCGGTGATGACCCGCATGCTGGCCCAGACCGGTCAGGCGCCCGCCAACGCGGAGGAACTCGACCGGTTGGCGGCCCTGCTCGAGTCGCTGGGCCGTCAGGAGGGGTGGGCGCGCCGCCGGGCGGGTGGAGGCGAGGAGCTCCCCGAAGCGTTGGTCCGGGCTTGGGTTGACCGCGTCGCGGCCCTTTTTCCTGGCCGGGGCCCGGCCTTTGCGCCCTTGGCCAAGCAATTGCTCAAGGCCTGTTTTCAGCCGGATCCCACGACTTGCCGCCTATCGTACCGTCAGAAGGATGCGTCCGGACGCTGCCGCCGTCAGGAATGGGAGTACGATCGCCTCCGGATGAGCGGCGCGCACTGCATTGACTGTCCTTACTGGCGGCTCGCGCCATTGGAGCATGGGTCCTGGCTCGCCGGCGAGTGGCAGGCCGGACCGGCGGCGCTGTCCGCGGGAATCGAGGTGTACTTGCCGGAGGATTTTCGCGCGCTGCGAAATCTGTCGCCGCCCGCCCCGTGAACCGAAACCCACGCTTGCCGGCTAGGGAATCAACCTCTACCCACTGAGTTGCACTATGGCGTCAAAAGCTCCCTTTCAACCGTCCGTCCGGCCGCCGACGGTCGTTTTGATCGAGGACGAGACGGTCTTTCGCCAGCTGCTGAAGCGCGCCCTGCAGAAAAAGAAGGGCTGGGATGAGGTAGAGGATTTCTCGGATGGCCAGCAGGGCATGGACTACTGCCTCCAGCATCCGCCGGAGCTCTTGCTGGTGGATCTGAATCTTCCGGGGCGACACGGGCTGGAGATCATCCGTGAAGTGCGCGCGCGTTCAGAAACCACGCGGATTCTCGTCCTGACTGGGCATGCGGAGCCAAAGCTTCCTGCTCAACTGATGGGACTTGGCGTGGCGGGCTTCGTCGACAAGACCGCGCCTCTGACCTACGTGCTGCAGGCCATCGAGACGGTGATGGGCGGGGGCATGTTCTTCGCCGCCAATATCCAGCCGGAGAAGCTCACGGTCCTGCCCGCACCAGCGGCCGCTGCCAGTGGCGCTTCGCCCACCATTCTTTCCCCGCGCGAACTGGAAGTGGCCCGCCTCGTTGCCTCCGGGCTTTCGTCCAAGGAGGTCGCGTCCAAACTCGACCTCAGCACGCGCACCGTGGAAAAGCACCGCGCCAACATCATGGACAAGCTGGGCGTCCGCGAGGTCGCGAGCCTTGTCCGGTGGTGCCTGCAAAACGGACTGGGTTGAGCCGAAGCGGGACCTCCGGTGCCCGCTTGCCCATCAGCAGGGCCGGTGAGAATCGCCCAGCGAGTAAACTCGGCTCGCGCGCCGTACATGGCGACATCCCGCGGCCCCGTGGCCCCCACAAGCGGCTGAGCGCTTAGAAGCGTCCGTCCAGACTGATCGAAAAGAACGCGCCCGCATCCCCGTTGTAGGTGTAGTCGCGATCGAAGTAGTCGAACTTTCGGTCGGTCATGATGCCCGCTTCCAGCTGAAGTTTCATCGACTCGCTGATCGCATAGCTCAATCCGCCACCGACCCGAATCTCGGTGAAATCGACGTAGGTGTTGGCCAGACGCGCCACGCCCGCCGCCGGGACGCCGAGATTGTCAGTGACCCGGTAGTTGCCGCCTTCAAAACGGATGCCGAGGGAGTAGGCCAGCGACTCGCTCGCCTGGTAGGTCACGTCGGTCCGGGGAAAGGCCAAATTGAAGGTCCAATCGGGGGCGAAGCCCCAGCGCACGCCGAGGGCGGGCAACACGGGATTCTCCGACGCGGCATTCACATTCAGACCAAAGGTCCACATCAGGTCCGGCCGGGCGGTGTAGGTCGTCAGCACGAGCAGCGGCGCGTTAAAGCTGTCTCCATCAATCTCCTCAAAGTCGCCGTAGAAACCCGGCTTGATCACGGCGATCGCCGCCCAGGTCGAGGAAAAGCGGGTGGCGAGCCCGACGGACACAAAGGCCTCGTTCAGCGACTCGGGGACGAGCAGTGGCCCGGTGGCATCAATCTGGTAGGTTTTGTAGCCGAGCCCGGCCAGGCCCATGCCGGCATTGCCAGCAGCGAATCGACCGTTGAGGCCAAATTCGAAGTGACTGACCGCAACCTCAGCGGCCCCGATGGCCTCCTCGGAGGAATACCCAGCGCGAGCGGAATAGGACTCAACCAGAGAGACGGCCGGGGCCTGGGCGCCGGCCAGTGCCGCCGTGGCGGCGAAAACGAGGGAAGTGAGACAGAGGCGGGACGACATCATGGTAGGGTGGGAGGTAAAGGGATGTAATCAAGTACGTCCCCCCTTTCTTTCCGGATGCCTAAACCGGTCTCACGGTCCCCTGCAGGTAAGTCACTGCCTGGCCCGCCATGGCGACGCGATCGCCGGCCAGGCGGCACCAGAGTTCGCCTCCGCGCGCCGAAACCTGCCGGGCATGCAGCACGTTCCGCCCCAGCCGTGCGGCCCAGAAGGGAATCAGGGCGCAATGCGCGGAACCGGTCACGGGATCCTCCGGCACGCCCGACTGCGGGGCAAAGAAGCGCGAGATGAAGTCGCAACCATCGTCCCCCGGCGCCGTCACGATCACGCCCCGGCTGCGAATGGCGGCCAGCCTTGCGAGGTCGGGGCGGAGCGATCTCACCGCGGCCGGATCGGTGAGCAGCACCAGCTTGTCGAAGCGGCTCCGTCCGATCCACGCGGGCCGGACGCCCAGTGCAGCCTCGAGATCCTGCGCCAACTGCGGATCGGCGTCGACCTCGGGCGGGGTCGATGGAAAATTGAGTTCGATCCGCCCGTCGGCGGTTCGACGCACCACCAGCGGTCCGCTGCGTGAATCGAAGGTGAGTTCGTCCGCGGCGAGCCCGCGCTCGTTGAACAATACATGAGCGGTGGCGAGCGTCGCGTGGCCGCAGAGATCGACCTCCACCGTGGGCGTGAACCAGCGGAGGTGAAAGCGCGCCGCTCCGGCCGGCACAACATAGGCGGTCTCCGAAAGTCCGTGCTGCCACGCCATGCGCTGCAGGAGTGCGTCGTCCAGCCACGCGTCGAGCAGGCACACGCCGGCCGGATTTCCGGCGAAGGGACGGCTGGCGAAGGCATCGACCCAAAAGAAGGGAATCTTCATGGCGCCCAGCGGAAACGACCGCGCGCTTCCCGACAACCGTCAAACCGCCTGTGCCGGCTCCGGCGTTCGGTGGCTGACCTCGCCGGCTGGCGCGACAGGTGCTGCGGGAAAAGGGTCGAATTCACCGGCCGCCGCTGCTTCTCTGGCCTGGTCGGCGCCGGTTTTCGCCACCACCCCTTCTATGAAGACTCTCTCCGTCCCCGCGTTGCTGACGATGGTCTCTGTGCTCGCCGGCTGCGCCAGCGCAGCCGTCCCCGCCCAGCCGGTGACCGCGACGGCTCCCGCCGATGCCGGCCGACCCGGCATCGCCGACAAGGTGAAGGGACTGCGGTCCATGCCCGGATTCTTCCCGCTTCATTGGGACGACAAGGCGGGCAAGCTCTGGCTGGAGATCCCGCGGCTCGACGATGATTTTCTCTACATCGCCTCGCTGCCCGCCGGCCTGGGATCGAATGACATCGGCCTCGATCGCGGGCAGCTCAGCAACGAACGACTCGTGCGCTTTGTTCGCAGCGGTCCGCGGGTCCTGCTCGTGCAGCGCAATCTGGCCTTCCGCGCGGAGCGGGGCAGCGCGGCCGAGCGGAGCGCGGTGGAGGATTCGTTCGCCCAGTCGGTCCTCGCCGGTTTCGACGTGGCGGCGGAAGAGGGCGGTCGCGTGCTGGTCGATGCCACCGAGTTTTATCTGCGCGATGCGCATGACGTGATCGGCACGCTGCGCTCGACGCGGCAGGGGACCTTCACGCTGGATGCGAAACGCAGTGCCTTCCACCTGCCGCGGACCAAGGCCTTCCCACGCAACACCGAGGTGGAGGTCATCCTCACGTTCGCGGGCAACGAGCCGGGCGAATACGTGCGCGATGTCGCGCCCGATCCCCGCTCGCTCACCGTGCGGGAGCGTCACTCGTTCGTGCGGCTGCCCGATTCCGGTTACGAGCCGCGGGTGTTTGATCCCCGCGCGGGCTATTTCGGGACGTCCTTCGCCGACTACTCAACGCCGATCGGCGAGCCGATCACCCAGCGCTTCATCAATCGTCACCGGCTGGTGAAGAAGGATCCGACCGCCGAACGCAGCGAACCGGTTGCCCCGATCATTTACTACCTCGATCCCGCCACACCCGAGCCGATCCGCTCGGCGCTGCTCGATGGGGCCCGTTGGTGGGCGCAGGCCTTCGAAGCCGCTGGGTTCATCAATGCCTACCGGGTCGAGATGCTCCCGGAGGATGCGGACCCGATGGACGTGCGCTACAACGTGATCCAGTGGGTCCATCGCTCCACGCGTGGCTGGTCCTATGGTGCCAGCATCGCGGACCCGCGTACGGGCGAGATCATCAAGGGTCATGTATCGCTTGGCTCGCTGCGCGTACGCCAGGATTACCTGATCGCCGAGGGCCTGCTCGCGCCCTACGAGGAGGGCCGTCCGGTCTCGCCCGCGATGGAGCGCATGGCACTTGCCCGCCTGCGCCAGCTGTCGGCTCACGAGGTCGGACACACCCTGGGCGTCGCCCACAATTTCTACGCCAGCACCGCCGACCGCTCCTCGGTCATGGACTACCCGCACCCGCTGGCGCTCCTGCAGGGAGCGACGCCGTCGCTCGATCAGGCCTACACCGGTGAGATCGGCGCATGGGACAAGGTGGCGATTGACTACGGCTATCGGCAGTTCGCGCCCGGCGCGGACGTCGCGGCGGGGCTTGACCGGATTCTGGCCGACGCGCGTTCCCGCGGGCTCGGTTACCTGACCGATCAGGACGCGCGTCCGCTGGGCAGCGCGCACCCGGGCGTGCACCTTTGGGACAATGGCAGCAATGCGGTCGATGAGTTCCAGCGCGTGCTCACCGTCCGTGCGGCCGCGTTGGCGCGATTCGGTGAAAACGTGATTCCCCGCGGCCGGCCCTTGGCCACGATCGAGGAAACGCTCGTGCCGCTTTACCTCGCCCACCGTTACCAGCTTGAGGCCGCGAGCAAGGTCATCGCCGGCACCACCTACACGTATGCGCTCCGCGGAGATGGGCAGGTTCCGCTCATTCCCGTGCCGGCGAACGAGCAGCGCCGCGCCCTCGAGGCCGTGCTCGCGGCGACTAGTCCGGCAACCTTGGCCCTGCCGCCGGCCCTCCTCAATCTGATCCCCCCGCGCCCGCCCGGGTACGGCCGGCACCGCGAACTCTTCGCGAGCCGCACGGGTCTGACCTTTGACGCGCTCGCGCCGGCCGAGGCCGCCGCGGGGCTGACCTTCGATCTTCTGCTCAATGCGGATCGCGCCGGCCGGCTCGTGCAGCAGCGCGCGCTGAATCCCGAGGCACCCGGACTGGAGGAGCTCCTGAAGGCGGTGCTCGACGCCACGTGGCGCACGCACGCCGGCGCTGACTATGCCGGCGAGGTGCAGCGGGTGGTCTCCACCGTGGCCCTTTCGCGCCTCTTCACGCTCGCGGCCAATCCGCGGGCGGCACCGCAGGTGAGGGCGGTCGTCATGGCCGAACTGGAAGCCCTGCAAGCCGCACTGCAGACCGCCGCGGTGCAGGCTTCGCCCGCCGCGCAGCGCGCGCACCTCCTGCAGGGCGCGCGTCAGATCGGCGATTTCTTTGCGAACCCCCGCGAGTACACGCCGCCGCCGGTGAGCCCGGCCCCCCCGGGCCAACCCATCGGAACGACGCTGGCCTGCGAGCTGGAGTAAGGAAAATGAGCCAGGGCACACGACTCCTTGGAAACGCTCTGGCCGTGGCCCTGGCCCTCGCGCTGGGCGTGACGTCGCTCGGCGCAGCGGAGCCGGCACTGCGCCCGAGCCGGCCCGACGTGAAGGCCGCGCTCGAGGCGATCGTGTCGGCGCAGCTGACGGCGTGGCGCGAGAATCGTCCCGCGGATGCCTACGCCTGCGCGTCGGCGTCGATCCGGGCCCAGTTTCCCCTTGAGGCCTTCGTGGTGATGGTTCGCCGCGGCTACCCGGAGATCGCGTCCAATCGTCGCGCCGAGTTCAGCCAGGCGCAGGACAACGGGACGACCGGCGAACTCTCCGTGCGGGTCACGCCGTCCGAGGGCAGCCCGGTGCGTTATCGTTACCTGCTGGTCCGCGAGGGCGCAGGCTGGCGGATCAATGGCGTGGTCCCCGATACCCGCCGCCGCGACGAGGTCTGAGTGCGTCAACGCATTCGTTCCCGACAACCACGACTCTCACCCATTGGTGGAGGGGCGCCTTGGTCGAGCGAATCCGCATTCCCCAATCCACCTTCCGCAATGGCTAGAGCGTGAGCTCGGCCTGCCGGTCGGCCGGAGTGAGCCGGGCCTGATGGCTGAAGTACAAGTCGCTCAGCAAGGGATGGAGCTGGTAAAGTCGGCTGAGCAGGTCGGCGAGCAGCTCGCCGAGGGACTGGCGGTCCGCCGCATCCGTGGCCTCGCGTTGGCCGAAGTGCTGGTCGAGTCGCAGGCTGCCGAGAAAGTGGAGAATGTCCGCCACGCCCTGCGCCGGGGCCGAAGGCGCCCGCTCCGTGTCGCGCTGGATGGCGTGCAGGCTCATGCGCATGTGGTGCAGATTGTAGAAAATGCTGCGCGGCGCCTCGCTCTGCTGCAGGAAGAGTTGCGCCACGAAGCGTGGCTGACTGCGTGTCTGGTAGAGGCGGCGATACGCATCCTGCGACCCCAGCATGCGGAGCAGCGCGGACAGCTCGGGATTGTCCCGGTAGATCATGGACGCCGTGACCGAAACCGGGGCGGCGTCGTGCGATCCGATCACGTGACGCAGCGCGCTGCAGGTCATGATGCCGCGCTCCAGATGCAGCCCCATGCGCAGGAAATGCCAGCCGGCGTCGTGCAGAAGGGTGCGCTCGGCGGTCGCGAGCAGCGCGTTGACGTCGGTGATGACTAGGGCGATCGCCTCCGCCGCCGCCGGCTGGGCCGCGCGCCGCTGGTTGCCTCCTCGATTGCGTCGGGGAGAGCGCAGATAATCGAGCCGGCCGAGGAGCCGGGTCAGAATCGTCCACACCTCGGGACTCACGTAATCCCGCAGCTGGCGTGCGTTGTCGCAGGCGGCGGATACGGATGAGTAGATCGAGCCGGGGTTGTCGGCATCGAGCGTCATGCGCCACGACAGGTCCGAGGACAAGGTGGCCTCAGGTTTGGCGCGGGCGGTGATCTTCTCGTGGACCTGACCGGTGGCCTCAAGCAGACCCCGCCAGACCGGGAGCCAGCGCCGCCGGTCACGGGCGGGGATTTCCTCGAGGGCAACGTCGTCGAGGATGGCCGCCATGCGGGCCGTGGATTCGGCCCGCTCCAGGTACCGGCCGAGCCAGAAGAGGTGCTCCGCCGGTCGTGAGCCCAGAGTCGTGATGCTGACCCCGCTGGCGACGGTCGCCTCAAGATCAGCGACCGCGCCGGCGCCGGTGTCGGTGGAAGCCAGCACGATGGCATCCGCGGTGGTGCCCACGCGCTGCGCGGGCGGGTCACCCGCGCCCAGCCGCACAAGGCCGCCGGGGAAGACGTCGAACTGACGACCGTTGGAGAGGACGAACGCGCTCAGGCGGAACGGCGGTGACTTGCGCTGGCCCGGAGCGACCGGCAGCGGTTCGACACGGCGCTGCGCTACGAATTCATGGGGTGCCTCGCGCACCGCCTGGCCAAGTCCGTTGGGCCCGAGCAGATCCTCCGCCCGCAGCGGCGGGCGGGGGTCGGCGAGACGACGCTCGTGCACGGGACGGATCACGAGGGAATCCCGGTGATCCATGATGAAATCGAGCTGGTCGGTGTCGCCGCAGGTGTAGGTCGGGACGGAGGGCAGGAGCGGGGACTCGCCAAAGTAGAACCGCATGAGGCGCGGCAGGGCCGCGTCGAGCGCGCGACTTTCGGCCACGCCCGTACCGATGGCGTTGGCGAGGACGACGGTTCCGCGACGGATGCACTGCAGCAGGCCCGGGATGCCGGCGCGCTCGCGATCGGTTGAAAAGACGACGGGATCGATGTGGGCATCGTTCAGACGCCGGTAGATGACGTCGACCCGCTCGAGACCGGCGATGGTCTTGAGATAGACGGAGTTATCGAGAACGATGAGGTCGTCACCCCGGGCCAGGGGCAGGCCCATCTTGCGGGCGAGGAAGCTGTGCTCCGAGTAGAACGGGTCGCGCGGACCACCGGTCAGCACCACGATGGACGGGGCGCGGGTGGAATTTGGCGCGAGGTGGTGGAGGGCGTCGAGGACCTGCAGCGGAAAATTGATCGTGCTGTGGTAGTCGGGCAGGCTGCGGTAGAGGTCGGCGCCCTCCTGGGTCATGAAGCGCCGGGTCTGCACGGCATAGCTCAGGCCCACCGGGGTGTTCGCGTGGGTGGAGGTGAACATCCAGCCGGTGCCGGTCTTGACCAGATCGAAGCGCAGCAGCGTGGCGGGATTCTGCCGATGAGGTTCCAGGCCGAGACAGGGGCGGCGGTAGTAGGGATCGGCGAGGACCACCTCCGGGGGCAGCAGCTTCTGCTTCAGCATCTCCTGGCGGGCGTAGAGGTCGACGAGGAAGGCGTTCACGAAACGCGCCCGCTGCCGCAGGGCGGCCTCGAGCACGGCCCACTCGGTCGAGTCAATGACCAGGGGCTGCGGTTCGATTTCCCAGAAGCTTTCCTCCGTGGCACCGGTCGTCTCAGCGGCGTGCGAGAGATCGGTCAGGCCGGCATCGCGCACCGATAGCCGCAGGCTGCTGCGCAGGCTGCGCAAGCGGGCCGGGTGAAGCGGGCGGGTGAGAAGCGGACGGGGCGCCATGGACAGGCGGCGAGGCAAGAGGCAGCGCTCGCGGGGAGCAAGCATCTGCTGGGTCGGATTTTGCCCGTCCCCAGCGGCCCGATCACCGTCATCGTCCATGGCCGGCGCCCGGCCCTTGGCCGGGGCCAGGCGCGCGGGCGATCCGCGTTCCTCAGCTCGCGCCGGGCGTCAGACCTTCGTTGGCCTTCAGGCCCTTGTGGTAGACGGTGTAGATGAAGATGGGCAGGGGCAGGTCGCCGAGCTGGCGGTCGATCACGGGGCGGACCTCCTCCCATTTCAGGCCACCGACGCCCGTGGCGAGACGCGGCAGGGCGAGGCTGGTGAACTTCTCGTCGACCACCAGCTTGCGCAGGGCATGGAGCGCGTGGTTGACGTTCTCCAGCGATGCCCGACCGGGATGTCCGCTGCCCTCGGGCACCGGGTTCTGCGTCAGGAGGCAGACGATGCGCTTGCCGCCAACGCCGCCCCACGTCCAGAGAGTGCCGGGCTTGGGGGTGGCTTCGTGACAATAGTGACGGAAGTCCTTGTACATCGCGGGCCAGTCCGTGCGGAGGGCGAGGGCCAGGCCGCGGTCAAAGTGGTCGTGCGGGGCCACGCCGTGGGCGGTGGCTTGGGCGGCAGTGAGCAGAATGTCTCCGGATACTTCGTGGATCATGGGTACAGTGTAGTCCGGATTTAGATCGGCGGCTGCGCATGCCGTGCCGAATCCGGTGCGGATTTTGCCCGGCCCCTTGCTTCGGGCGCGGAGTCCTGCCAGGGTCCGCGCAACCCCGCGCGGCCAGAAGCTGCGTTTCCTTCCCATGAGCCACGACCCCCATGCTGAGTTTGACCACGCTGTCCTCGACAAGATTGAACTGAGTCCGATCGGGGCCATCCCGTCGACGCCCGCCTACCAGGACGCGCTCAAGCGGCTGTATGCCTCCCATCAGGTCTACGCCCACGCCGACCACAAGGGTGGGCATGTCACCGCACGATCCGTGGCTCAGCTGCCCTTCTTCCACGCGCACAATCTGGAGGCCTTCATGGCTGGCCGTGTGAGCGAGGCCGACCTGGAGCCCAACGCGTCGATCTACGACCGCTATGTGCAGTCACTCCCGCCCGCCCTGCGCGCGCGGGCGGAGTCCTTTCGTGTCGCCGTGATCGGCAAGCCCCATCACCACCGGGCGAAACACGGGGGTGCGGAGGTGCATGATCCGCTGCACATGCTTTTTCTGGTCCCCGGGGCGGGACCCAACCCCGGGCTGCCGGGCAACTACCTGCATGGCTCGGTCTTTCACGTCGGTCCCGACGAGGCTTCCGGCCGCTGGGAGATCCACCTTCATGATTCGGATGATGGGGCCGCGGTCTTCGGCGCGCCCGCGCGCGCCGAGACGCTGGGCAAGCTGGAGGAGGTGCTGGCGAGCGCCCCCTTTCACCTGTCGGAACTCGAGGCGCTGGGCTTTGTGATGACCTGAGGCCGAGCCTCAGCGCGGGCGGATGCTCTCGATGTAGGTCTTCTCGCACTCGGGGCAGTACCCATGCGAGAAGCGCAGCAGGGAGTGGCGCTGGACGTAGCTCTCGAGGCTCACCCAGCCTTGGTCGCGGTCCTTGATGCGATGGCACTGGCAGCAAGTGGTCAGCAGGCCCTGCAGAATCCGGTTCTCGTTCAGCGCGGCCTCAAGCTCAGTCCGCAACCGCTGCCGCTCGTTCTGCATCACGTGGTGATAGAGCGCCATCTGGATGCAGGCCCGCAGCTCGCGCCCCTGATAGGGCTTCAGGATATAGCCGTAGGGTTCGGTGATCTGGGCTCGGGCCAGGGTGCGCTCATCATCATAGGCCGTGACAAAAATCACGGGAATTCCCTGGTTCCGTTTGATCTGCTGCGCGGCGTCGATGCCATCCTCCTTGCCCGTCAGATTGATGTCGATCAGCGCAAGGTCGGGCTTCACTTCGGCCGCGAGGGCAACCGCCTCCGCCGCGGACGAGGCATGGCCCACCGGCTCGTAACCGAGTTCCTCGAGCAGGCCTTGGAGGTCAAGAGCGACGATGTGCTCGTCTTCCACGATCAGGATGCGGTCGCGCGGAGGCTTCATGGGCGGAGGGCGTTCAGGGAGTGAGGGGCGCGGGGAAGCGGATAACGGTTCGTCGGCCCCGTTCACCGGCGGACTCCTCCATCGTACCGTTGAGTTGCTTGACGAGCGCCTTGATCAATTGGAGGCCGAGACCGCCCACGCCACCGGCGGCGGAGAACGCGGGCGCGCCCACGCCGTCGTCGGTCACCAGCAGCTGCCAGCGGTCGCCTTCCGCGGTCATGCTCAGGCGCACGGTGCCCGCGCGGCCGAGGGGGAACGCGTGCTTGCACGCGTTGGCAAAGAGTTCGTTGATGATGAGACCACAGGGCACGGCGACGGCGATGCCGACGGGAGGAATGCGAATGTCGATCTCGGTCGCAATCCGCGACAAGCCGGGGCCGAGGGTCGTGCGCTGAAGCTTGATCAGGTCGTCAACATAGTGCGCGAAGTCGATGCGCGCGAGGTCGTCGTGGCGGTAGAGCTGATCGTGGATCAGCGACATGGACATGATCCGTCGCTTCGAATCCTCGAAGGGAGCCCGCAGGGCGGGGTCGCTCAGCGCGCGCGCCTGCAGATTGAGCAGGCTGGAGATGGTCTGGAGATTGTTCTTCACCCGGTGATGAATTTCGCGAAGGAGCACTTCCCGCTCGGCCAGCGCCGACTGCACGGCGGCGAGCGCTTTTCGGGCGTCCGTCACGTCGCGGGCGATGCCGCCGGTGGCCACATGATTCCCGCGCGCGTCGGTCACGGGAAAGAGCTGCGTTTGGAAAATGCGGTCCCCGGCCGGGGTTGGAATGATATCCTCGACCTCGAAGGGCTCCGGGTGGGCGTTCATGCGGGCGATCCGCTCGGCGAAAACGTCCGCCATGGCGGCGGGCATGAGCTCGCGAAAGCTTTTTCCCACGAGAGAGGTTTCGGCCAGGCCGATGGCCGCCGCGGCCCGCGGCCCGGCGAGCAGATAGCGGCCCTCGCGGTCGATCAGGGTGATCAGATTCGGGCTGAACTCGAGGATGCTCGTGATCTGGGCCTGAAGTTCGGCCGCCTGTTGTTCGGCGATCTTCTGGGCATCGATGTCGGCATGCGTGCCCACCACGCGGAGCGGGCTGCCATCGTCCGAGCGGAGGATCACCTTGCCCTGGTCGAGGACCCAGCGGTAGCGCCCGTCCTTGGCGCGGATACGGTGCTCGGAGCGATAAAGGGGAGTGCGGCCTTCCAGGTGGTCGCGGACGAGCGCCAGGGTGTGGGCGACGTCGTCGGGGTGAATGCGATTCGCCCACTCGTCGACCGTCGGTCCGAGCTCCTCCCGGTGATAACCGAGCATGGCGGCCCAGCGCTCGGAGTAGTAGACCTCATTGGTCCGGGTGTTCCAGTCCCAGACCCCCAGGTCGCTCGCCGACAGCGCAAAATTCCACCGGGCCTCGCTCTCGGCCAGCGCCCGCTCGAATTCCTTGGCGGCCGTGATGTCCCGGCCCTCCGGCACGAGATAGACAATGTCGCCGGCCTCGTTGCGCGCGGGCTTGATCGAAAAATCGACGATGATCCGCCGACCGTCCGTGCCGATGTGCTCGGTCTCGTGGCGCACCGCCTCTCCGGCCGCGGCCCGTCGAACCGATTCCTGCAGGCGCTGCTTGTCCTGCGGCGATCCCTTCCACCAAGCCGTCTCCCAGAAGGGTCTGCCGACCACGTCCTCGAGCCGGGCTCCAACGAAGTCGAGCGCGGCCTGGTTGGTCTCGATGACCGTGCCGTCGGGTTTCAGGAGACCGATGAACTGCAGTGTGCTGTTGAAGATCCCGCGAAAGCGCGTCTCCCCCGCCTGGCGCTGTGCGGCCTCGGTGTTCAGGGAAATCAGACCCGCGGAGAGCGTGATCACGGCAATCAGTCCGGCGAGGAAAAGGACCAGGGTTGAGCCGCGCCGCCAGCGGTTGGCCTCAGCCTCAAGAAATGCGACGCTGCGATTCCGGTCGGCCTGCAGGAACTGGATTGCGCCGCGGACGCCCGCCAGCAACCGATCCCCCTCGCCCGAGCGCAGCTGTCGCAGCACCTCTTCAGAGGAGCCCTCGCTGAGCAGGGCCAGCTGCCGTGCCTCGAAGTCGATCAGGGCGACCAGACCCGTCTCAATCCGATCAAGATCGGCCCGACTGGCCTCGGCGGGCAACTCAGCGCGTAACCGGCTGATCAACTCAGGCAGGCGCTCGCGGATGGAGCTGAGAGACGGATGGGCCTGATTGTCCTCGGGCAGAAAAGCCCGGTGAAATACGCTCTCGAGGTCCTGGGCCGCCGAGAGCAACTCGCTGAGCACGACCTGTGAACGGGCGGCGGCGACCAGGGCCTGGCTGCTCTCGTGCAGACGGACCGACGCCTCCCAGCCCAGCGTGGCGGCGGTGATCAGCGAGATCAGCCCGGCCGTCAGCGTGCCGGTCTGGCGGGCGCCCAGGTACCAGCGGAGTCCGTGGGTCTCCCGCAACAGGGAAACGAGCCCCACGCCGAAGGCGAGCAGCGCGAGGGACGTGGGCAGGGCCATGACCGTGGCCTGACCCCACTGGCGTCCGGCCGAGATGTTGGCCGCGTGTCCGACCAGCGAGAACCCGGTCAGCAGCAGCACCACGCCCGTGCCGGCCACGAGCAGATGCCGGCTCCAGACCCGGGCGCCGGCGGCGGCATAGGTCCCCAGGCCGACAAAGCCGAAGATCAGTGAAACCGCGGTATTGGGCGCCATGCGCCCGGAATATCCGCCCAGTGGATACGGATCCTTTGCCAGCAATTCATCGATGCCAAGGTCGTGGCCAAAGATCGTCTGGATCAGGTTGCCGAGCGCGACGAGGATGCCCACCACGCTCAGGAAGATCGCGATCCTCGCCGCCGCCGGTCGCTGCTCCCGCCGGCGCACCAGCAGCAGGACGGCTGCGGCCATCATGAGGCAGAGGCTCGTGTTCACCTTCATTGACTCCTGCGTGGGACTGAACCGGGTCAGTTCCGGCAGCCCCAGCTCCCAGCCCAGAAAGGCGGCCGCTCCCATCGCGCCGCAGACCGCGGCTGCGGCGGTTGTGATCCATGGGCGACTGGGGGTGGATGTCATGACGGCGCCAGGCTGCACAAGCGGTTGAAGGCCGCCCCCGTCGTTGGCAGCCGCGGTGCCCCCCGCCCGGAGGGCCGGAGGCGGAGCGGTCGTTCAGCGGAGGCAGCCATGGGGCTTCGGCATGGTGCTATCCCGCGCATTCCTCGCGAGATTGCAACCATCCGCCGGCCGCCGGTCGATCTGCGGTCTCGGTCGAGCGTACCCGGCTAGGCCTCTTCGGGCCCCCTAGGCCTGGTCCTTTCAGCGGGCGCACACCCGATGGTAGAGCGACTCGTAGCGGGGAACAATGGTTGCAGCGGAAAAGCGCTCCCGGGCCCGCTGGCGCGCTGCCTCCCCGAGCCGCTGGCGTCGGACCGGATCGTGCATCAGGCACTCGACGGCCCGGGCAAGTTCGTCCGGATCGGCGGAGGGCACGAGCAGGGCACTGATGCCGTCCTCGACGAGCTCGGGAATTCCCCCGACCCGGGTGGAAACGCTCGGACACCCGAAGTTCATCGCCTCGAGAATGCTCAGGCAGAAGCTCTCCGACTCCGAGGTGAAGAATCCCACATCGGCCGCCTGCAAATAGGATTCGATATCGATCACCTGGGAGCGAACGATGACCCGGTCCTCGAGGCCAAGCCGCTTCACATCCGCCTCGAAGGGGGCAAAGGAGCCGCCGGCCAGAATCACCAGCTTGAAGCTCGTGCGGGGCTGGATTCGCGCGGCGGCCTCCAGGAGCAGCGGGATTCGCTTCACCGACCGGAGATTCGAGAGGTGAAGCACGAGGGCCTCGTCCCGCAGCCCCAGCTCGGCGCGGACTTCCTCGCGGGATCGTTGGGCTGGTTTCGGCTCAAAGAAATTGTGGATGACCTCGATCGGTCGCGTCACCCCGAGCAGCCGCAGGGTCTCGCCGCGCAGGTAGTCAGACACCGCGGTCACGGCATCCGAGCGGTCGAGCGCATGCCGGATGGCCGGTCCGTAACCCGGGTCCCGTCCGAGCAGCGTGGTGTCCGTGCCGTGCAGGGTCGTGATCACCCCTGGGCGCTCGCCCGGAGGGAGCATATCCTGCGCGAGCACCGCGGCCGTGGCATGGGGCACCGCGTAGTGCACATGCAGCAAATCGAGCCGGTGCGCACGGCTGACCTCCGCCATCTTCACCGACAGCGGCAGCGTGTAGTCGGGGTACTTGAACAGGTCGTAGCTGTTGACCTGCACCGGATGAAAGTGGATGTGCGGAGTGTCCTGCTTCAGCCGGAAGGGCGGATCATAGCTGATGAAGTGGATCTCGTGTCCGCGCGCCGCGAGTTCCTCCCCCAGCTCCGTGGCGAGAATTCCGCTCCCGCCAACCGTGGGGTAGCAGGTGATCCCGATGCGCAGGGTGCTGCTCGCCGCGGCCATGTCAGAAGCGGCGCGCGCCCGGACCGAGCTCGCTCAGCGAGCCCACGACGAGCGGGTCGTTGGGATAGAGTGCCATGGCATGGCCCACGCCGGCGCGCAGTCCGAGGACGCGCGCGCGGGCGAGGTGAAGCTCGACGTAGTTGCGCGTGCGCTGCTGGGACGCGTGGGCCTCCATCGCGGCCGTCCACGCTGTGACCACCGCCGGGGTGGAGACGTCGACCACCAGCGGCGTAACGCCGGCGGGCTCTCCTTCGGGCGCGACGGCGTAGTAGAGCAGAAGCGAGATCGCGTGGGCTGGCGTGCCCTTGAGTTCCGCGACGCCGCCGTAGCGGGCGAGCCGGGCGGCGTCGCGCACCAGGGTGCCAACGACGGCGTGGTCCGGGTGCTGATTGGGGACGACCGTGGGCGCAATCAGCACCGTCGGGCGCAGGCGGCGGATGAGCGCGGCAAAGGAAAGGACGTGGGCCAGCCGATGCTCCATGTGGGCATCGCCACCCAGATCGGCGAACTCCAGCGACGCACCCAGGCGGGCGGCGCCGGCCGCGGCCTCGGCGGTGCGCTCGTCCGGCGTTCCGTGGGTTGCGGACTCGCCGCGGGAGCAAATCACGAAGTGTGCGCTCCGCCCGGCCTGGGTCTCGCGGGCAATCACGCCGCCGCAACCGAACTCGATGTCGTCCGGATGAGCGCCGAAGGCGAGCAACCAGACGGACTCAGGCGGGGGCATCGGTGTAGGCTTCATCAGATCGGTCGATCACGTCGCGGTTCACGAACTGAATGTCGGGCGCGTCGGATTTGTTGAGATAAGCCTGTTCGCCCATGCCGGCAATATAATGGGTGCAATGGATCACGGACTGCATCCACTTGAGGCGGCTGTCGCGCGTCGGGCTGACTTGAGCGGGTTCGTAGGTGCACGGCGGCAGCGCCAGCATCGAGTCGCCTCCCTCGTGCAGCTGGAGCGTGCCGTTGAGGCAGCGGGCCCGCACGACTTCACCCTGGTGAGGCACGTCGACGAAGTAATCGTCAATGGGGCAGGCCGCGCGCCGAACCGCGGGATCACTGGAGCGGACCACCTCAACCCCCTCGAGCAGGCCCATGCGCCGGTACATCTCGAGGCAGAAATCAGCGACATTGGTCGCGGTGACGGCCTTGAAGGCGTCCACCCAGCAGGCCGGCACAAAGGCGGGCAGTTGCCGCGCGGTGTTGGCCTGCCAGCCAGCGGGGATGCGCTTCAGGTAAAGCGGCGAGTACTTGCGCTGGGTCTTGTTCTCGAATGCGAAATTGAGGGTGAGGGCCTCGTCGGTCTTGCGGTGGCGAACCGTCGTCTGCGTCTCGCGGGGATCATGGTCGCTGTCGTGGTAGAAGAACACGACGCGCCCGCCGGTCTCGGCCTTCAGCTTTCGCGCCGTCATGAACTTCGCATAGAGGAAGCGGCGCGGAAAGATCCCGCAGGGTTGCTGGCCGAAACAGATCACCGGATTCGTCATGAAGCATCTTGCGCCGTGCGCACCTGGCCGCGAAGGAGCAGCTGGAGGATCGACGCGAACACCACGCAGGCGCCGCAGCCGATCGGATTGTACCAGAGGAAGGCGACCTGCCCGCTCAGGTGGACCGCGATCACCAGCGCCTGAGCGCCGAGCGCGCCCCAGAAGACCGCGGTGCCCCCGATTCGCTTGAAAAAGAAGGCCACGATGAACAGCCCGAGGACCGGTCCGTAGAAAAGGGAACCTATGAGATTGACCGCCTGGATGAGGTTCTCCGCGAGCTGGAAGTAGAAGGCGAAGCCCACGGCGATCAGGCCCCAGACGGCCGTGAAGGTCTTCGAGGCCAGCACATAGTGGCCGTCGGATTCCGTGGGACGGATCACATGACGGTAGAAATCCACCGTGGTGGTTGATCCGAGGGCATTCAGCTCCGACGAGATGGACGAGAGGCCGCCCGCAAAGATCACGGCAATCAGCAGACCGATCACGCCATGGGGCAGATGATCGAGCACGAAGGTCATGAAGACGTAGTCCGTGTCGCTGGAGGAGGCCTTCGGGTTGGCGGCGGCCAGCGTCCGGACTGCTTCTGTGCGCAGGGCCTTCGCCTGTTGGTCGGCGGCGAGGGCTGCGGCGCGGGCGGCGTCAGCCGCCGCTTCGTCTCCCGCGTCCGTGGCCTCGAGCCAGCTGCGCAAATGACCGGCGCGCTCGGCGTGAACCGGCGCAAACTGCGATTCCAGCGTGCGCAACGCCGCGCCGGCCTCCGTCTGCTCCGCCGCCCGCCATTGCGCCTGATTGAAAAACAGCGGCGGTTTCTCGAACTGGTAGAACGCGAACACCAGCGTGCCCAGCAGCAGGATGAAGAACTGCATGGGAATCTTGAAGAAACCGTTGAAGAGCAGCCCGAGGCGGCTCTGCCGCAGCGAGCCGCCCGAGAGGTAGCGCTGCACCTGGGATTGGTCGGTGCCGAAGTAGGCGAGCGAAAGAAACACCCCGCCGAAAATCCCCGTCCAGATCGTGTAGCGATTATTGGGATCGAACGACGTGTCGATCGCCTGCAGGCGTCCGGCATTGCCCGCCACGCGCAGCGCATCGCCAAGGCCAATGCCCGCGGGCATCTTCACGATCAGGATGACGAAGGCGACCACCAGGCCCACGAAGATGAGGATCATCTGCTGCTTCTGCGTGACATTCACTGCCTCGCTTCCGCCGGAGGCGGTGTAGACGATCACCAACAGGCCGCTCGCGAGGATGGTGTAGTCGAGCGACCAGCCGAGCACCGTTGAGATCACGATGGCAGGAGCGTAAATCGTGAGGCCAGCGCCGAGGCCGCGCTGGAGCATGAACAAGGTGGCGCCGGCGAGGCGGGTCTTGCGGTCGAAGCGCTTGCCGAGGAATTCGTAGGCCGTGTAGACGTTGAGCCCGCGGTAAAGCGGCAGGAAGAACGCCGAGATGATGATCATCGCGATCGGGAGCCCGAAGTAGATCTGCACGAACTTCAGTCCGTCGGCATAGCCCTGACCCGGCGTGGAAAGAAAGGTGATCGCGCTGGCCTGGGTGGCCATCACCGAAAGACCGATGGTCGTCCAGCGCGTGTTCTGGTCGCCCTTGAGGTACGTGCGCAGGTCGCTCTTGCCGCGCGTCCGCCACATGCCGTAGCCGATGATGCCGAGCATCGTCCCCAGCAGCACAATGTAGTCGATCAGCGTCATGGGGCGTAAACGCGCGTGATCACGGCGAGGGCGACGACGTAGAACAGAAACCCGCCCAGGAGGCACAGGTACACGGCGCGCCAGCTGGTGAGGCCGGGCACGCCCGTGCCCTCCGCGTCGTCAGCCGACGGCGGGGTGGGGGCGGAATCCTCAGGTCGGGCACGCTTCATTTCCCGAGCGAGACAAGATTGGCGAAGAGGCGGTAAGCGCCGGGGACGCCCTTGGGCAGCTGGCGGAAGAAGGCTAGTCCGGTGTAAACGTAGTGGCCCTGGCCGTGACGCGCGATGAGGATCGAGCTGTTCAACGGGGCCTGACCCGGATCGTTCATCCCGAGAATGGTCGTGTAGCGCTCCTGATCCCAGCTGCTGGGGAAATAGGCGCCGCGCTCCTGCACCCAGCCTTCAAAGTCGGCCGGGGCGATGCGGTTCGGCGTATTGACCGCCGGGTGATCCGTCGCGAGCACGGTGATGGGCGAGTTCTCGTCGGTGACACGGAGATCGGGCGCCGGGCCGGCGATGCTCAGCTCGTAGGGCCCGAGCTGCGTCGCGGTGAGCGCGTTCGGGCGGTTGTACTGCGCCACCACCGTGCCGCCGGCCTCGACATAGGCGAGGAGTCCGGGGAAATTGGCGGCGAGATCGGTGCGCTCGTTGAAGGCGCGCACCCCGATCACGACCGCATCAAAGCCCTTGAGCTTTTCCGGAGTCAGATCAGCGCCGGTCAGGGCCGTCACGGTGTAACCCATCTGGGCGATGCACTCGGCGACATCGTCACCGGCGCCCGGCAGGTAGCCAATGTTGCGACCGCGGATCGCGAGGTCGACGCTGACACCCCGCGTGCGCGCGGGCGGTTGCAGGAGCTGCAGCGGAATGTGGTCGTAATCGATCACCGACCGGTCGGCCGAGTAACGCTGGCCACCGACCTCCGCCACTGCGCGCAGATCAGCGCTGGCCACCGTGGCCGGAGCGGTGACCGTGAACGTGAGGCGCGCCGTGGCGCCAGCCGCGGCCAACGTGAAGGGCTGGGATGCCGGCGAGGCCGTCCAGCCCGCGGGCAGCTCGAGCTTGAGCGAGCCGTCGGCCGCGGTGCGGTTGGCCCGGACTTCAACCTGGACCTGCGAGCTGCGGCCGGGGGCGATGACCTTGACGAGGGTGGGGAAGTGGACGTTGACGGGCGACACGACGTCCAGCCGGCGACGCCGGTCGGCCAGGCCCGGGCGGGGGATGATCTGCACGGGCTCCGTGGCGACGACGAGCGTCTGGCCGCCGACCTCAAACAGGAATTCGACCGGAAAAGCGGGTGGGTTTTCCGGACGTCCGATCAAGGTGCGATCGGCGACGCGGAACATACCGGGCAGGGCCGGCTCGCGCAGCCAATACGGCTGCGTGACCTCGGTGCCCAGCGGCAGGCCGACCGGATCGGTGCGGCGCACGGTCTCACCGGGCTTCAGCGCGACCGCTGCGGGCGAATCCGCGCGCGGCGCCGCCGTCGGGTAGCGCATGCCGGTCCAGCGCACCGGAACGGACGAACGGGCCGTGACCACGTGCTGCAGATTCAGCGTTTCGCCCGGGACGGCTTCCGCATTGTCGACGAGGGTTTCGGCCGTGAGCCCGAGGCAGGCCTGCAGGATACGATCAAGCTGCGCGCGCTTCTCATCGAGAATGGGATCGCGGGGCAATGCGCCGAGGCGCGTGCGGAGATCGAGCAGGGCCGGCACACTCGAGGACGGGTTGTCGCGGTTGAAGGATGTGATGACCGCCTCCGTCGCGCGAACCAGGTCGGCGCCACCCGGGATCCGGGCCCAGGTCGTGTCGATGCCTTCCATGAGATCATTGGTCGCCGGTGTGCCATCGGCAAAGCGGAGCGCGATCACGGTCGCAGCACCCGGGGCTCCCCCTCGACCGGCGCCACCAGGTCCGCCGGGACCGGGCCCGCCGCCGGCACCGGTGCCGGGACGACCGAATTGGGTGATGTGTCGGCCGCGGCTGCGGGCGGAAATGACGCCGTAGGCCTCGCCGGTGACTTCGTCGACGCCGCTGACCTCCAGTCGCACAATGTCCGGCGTGGTTGGCACCGGGCCGCCGCGCCCGCCGCCGCCGGCGCCCGTGAAAATGCGCGTGGGCTGCCACGGCGTGAGACCGTCGGCGAGTTGCTCCGGGTAGGCCTGTGGATTGCCGGCAATCTTGAAAGCCTCGAGCGCCAGCACCGCCGAGGCCGTGTGGTGGCCGTGCGTGGTGCTCGGAATGGGGGAAAAGGCGGTGGTGATCACGTCCGGACGAAACGTCCGGATCACGCGCACCACATCACCGAGGATCGCCTGCCGATCCCAGACGCGGAGGGTCTCGGCGTAGTCCTTGGAGAAACCGAAATCGAGGGCGCGCGTGAAGTACTGGCGCCCGCGGTCGTCCTTGCGGGCCTCGAGCAGTTCCTGCGTGCGGGCCAGGCCGAGTTCGGCGTCGAATTCGGGGCCGATTTCATTCTGACCACCGTCGCCGCGCGTGATGGACAGGTAGGCGGTCTGGTAGTGACGCGCCCGTGCCAGGTAAGTGATCTGGAGCGTGTTCTCGTCGTCCGGGTGTGCGGCGATGTGCAGCACGCGGCCCATCTGGGCGAACTCGCGCAGCTCCTGCAGAATCTCGGGGGGCGTCGAGGGGGCGGCCGCAGCGCGGGCCGGGACGGAGGTCGTCGCCAGACCTGCGAGCAGGCAGACGCGCGTGAAGGTGGACGAGAAGAGGGGGTTCATGCGCGGGGGATAAACGGAGAATCACCGCGCCCGGACGATCGGTCCGGCGCGCGGTGATTCATTGCAAACGGTGAAAGGACCGGGCCTCAGTTCGCGAGGGTGAACGGCACGGTGAACTGCGTGTTTTCCCAGGTGATGGCGATCTGGCCGCCGCCGGCGGGCACGTTGGTGACGGCGATGGTCAGCTGATCAACGCGCGTGTCGACCGTGGTCTTGGTCAGGTCGACGCGGGCCACGTCCTGGGTCTCGTCGACCGGGATGCCCCACTTGCCGATGTTCTTGCTGAAGGCGAGTTTCGAGGGACCGGTCTCCGAAGGCACAAGGTAGAGGGTGTACGCGCCGGCGGGGATCGTCGTGGAACCGATGACCATGGGCTTGGAGGTCAGCAGCGTAGTGGCCTCGTTCGCGCCCAGGCGGTCGGCCTTGCCGAACGGAACCAGCCCGCCCCAGATCTTGCGGATCTCTCCGGTCTTGGGGTCCTTGGAGTAGGGGCGGCCGTAGAAGATGATCACCCGTGGGCTGCCACGAGGGCCGATCACGGCGCTGGTGACATCGTGCGGGCTGGGGCGGGCCTGCTGGGCGCTGAGGGGCAGCGCAGCGGCGAGGGACAGGGCGGTAAGCGCCAAGGCGGTCTTGATGAACTTCATGGTATGGGCTCCTCCGGAGGTGGTGGTCGGAGTGATGGGTTGCGTAAAAACCAACCCGGGGTGGGCTGGTAAAGGGCTGCTGGGAGGAGAGAGGGGTTGGGGGGCGGTTTTATTCCCGCAAAAACAGGTCTGAAGCGCTCGCTATCAATGAGATCCTTCAAGATCGCCCGGCTTCAGGAGGGGCGCGAAGAGGGCCTTGTTGGCCGCCTTCATGTAGGCTTCCTTCGCCTCGATCGTGTTGTCCTTCAACCGCGCCATCAAGCTGTTGTCCATCGTGATCATCCCATCGGCGCCGCCGCTCTCGATGATCGCGCGGATATTGCTGATCTGGCCGCTGCGGATCGTGTTGGGCAGGGCCTCGTGCTGGAGCAGGATTTCGTGCACCGCGCAGCGGCCCTTGGGGATGCGCTTGCAGAGCAATTGCGCGACCACTCCGGCCAGGCAGCCGGCGAGCATGACGCGAACCTGATTCTGTTCCTCCGCCGGGAAGGCGTTGATGATGCGGTCAACCGTCTTGGGCGCATTGTTCGTGTGCAGCGTGCCGAAGACCAGCATGCCCATCGACGCACAGGAGAGCGCGAGCTTGATCGTCTCGAGCTCACGCATCTCACCCAGCAGCAGGATATCGGGATCGTGGCGCATCGCGCCCTTCAGCGCATCGGCAAAGGTGCGGGTGTGCTCACCGACCTCGCGGTGCACGATCACCGACTTCTTGTTCTGGTGCACGAACTCGATCGGGTCCTCGATCGTGATGATATGCCGTCCGAGGTTCGTGTTGATGTAGTCGATCATCGCCGCGAGCGTGGTCGACTTGCCGCTGCCGGTCGGTCCCGTGACCACGACCAGACCCTCCGTCAGGTGACAGAGTTTCTTCAGCGCCTCGGGCAGCTTGAGGTCATCGAAGGAGAGGATTTTTGAGGGAATCTGGCGGAACACCGCCGCCTGGCCCCAATGGTTGTAGAGGTAATTGCCGCGGAAGCGCGCAAGCCCGGGAATCTCATGCGCGAGGTCGAGGTCCTTGCGTTCGAGGAAGTCGTTCCAGCGCCGCTCCGGGCAGATCTCCTTCAGTAGCACTTCCATCTTGGCCGCCTCGATTGGCTGATCGCTTAACGGGGCCAGGGCGCCGGAAATGCGCGCCTTCGGCGGCAGCCCGACGGTCAGGTGAAGGTCCGAGCCGCCCTTTTCGAGCATCAGACGCAGGAGGGAGTCGATCGCGGCCATGGGGTCGTCCGTTAGGTGATTTTGGCCCGCAGGACGCGGTTGGTGATGTTCTGGAGCGCCGTCTCGGCCGAGATCTTCCGCTGCTGGTGCAGCTCGAAGACCACGTTGTCCATCAGGCACATGCCTTCCTTAACGCCGGTCTCCATCACATTGCGCAGACCCTGGGTCTTGCCCTCCTTGATCAGGTTGGCTACCGCGGGATTGGAGATCAGGATCTCGCAGGCCAGCACGAGGTTTCCGTCGATCCCCGGGAGCAGGCGTTGGCAGATCACGCCGCGCAGACTCTCGGCCACGCTCGACCGCATCTGCGTCTGCTGCGCGGGCGGAAACACGTCGAGCAGCCGGTTCAGCGTCGTGGACGCGTCGCTGGTGTGCATCGTGCCAATGACCAGGTGTCCCGTCTCCGACGCGCTGATCGCCATCTCAATCGTCTCCAGATCGCGCAGCTCGCCGATCACGATCACATCCGGATCCTCGCGCAGTGCGCCCTTGAGCGCGGTCGCGAACGACTTGGTGTGCGGGCCGACCTCGCGCTGGGTGATGTTGCAGCCCTTGGCCGGCTGCACGACCTCGATCGGGTCCTCGACCGTGATGACGTGATCCTCGCGCTTCTCGTTCAGCTCGTTGACGAGGGCGGCCAGTGTGGTCGTCTTGCCCGCGCCGACCGGCCCGGTGACCAGAATCAGCCCGTTGTGGTAGCTGAGCAGCTTCCGGATGACCTCCAGATTGCGCAGGCCGAGGTCATCGAGCTCCGGGAGCTTGGCCGGCACCATGCGATAGGCTCCGGCCGCGCCGTTCTTGTGGAACATCAGGTTCACGCGGTACCGGTGCGTGCCGTCGAGGGCCAGGGCGTAATCGAAGTCCTTGCGGTCGAGGAAGACCTTGCGCTGGTGCGGCGCGAGCAGAGCGGTGTTGAGCCGCAGGGCCTCGTCCGGCGTGACGATGTGCTCGGAGATCGGCACCAGGATGCGCTGCTTGCGAATGAATGGCCGCGCGTTGGCGGAGACATGCAGGTCGCTCGCGCCCTGCTGGCCCGTGGCGATGAGCAGGCCCCTGAGCCCGCGCGCGAGCGCCTCGTCATCCAGGGAGCCGACCTTCTCGAAGGCAAAGGCCTCGCCCGACCCGAACGGGTGCATGGTCGCGAACGGATGCATCGTCGCCGAGCGTAGGCGAACGGGGGTCGCTGGCTTGATGGGCGCCGTCGGCTCTTCCTCCTCGACGACTGGCGCGAACGGGTCGGTCGCCGGCGGTCCCGAGCGGGCCTTGACCATCGCCAGCCCGGCCAGCTTCTCCAGCGATTCCACGTCGCCGTCGCCAACGATCCCTTCGTCGATCAGCTTTTGCGCAAAGTCTGTGACCTCGGCCCCGTCGCCGACGGCCTCGCTCACCGACACCGCCTGAGCGAGCGTGAACAACCGGTGGTCGATGCCCAGGCAAACTAGCCAGCGGATCTCGTTGTTCATGGTGGGGCCCGAAAGGTCTCGGCGATCTTGGCGGCGAAAGCGTGCGTGCCAAGCGCGAAGGTCGTTGACCGTAAAGACTTCACGAATCTTCCGACCACGGGGGTGAAACCAGTTGCAGGATGGGCGGTCAAAACTAGCCTCCTCCCGTCACCATGAAACTTTCCTTCTCTGCCGTTCGCGTGTCCGCCGCTCTGATCCTCGCCTCCTTGGTGGGGCTGCAATCCGGTTGCCTCATCGTGGCAGCGGGCGCCGCCGGCGCCGGCACCGTCGCCTACATCCGGGGAGAACTCGAGGCCTCGCTTGAAGGTCGCTACGATGCGGTGGTTGCCGCCGCCAACGAGGCGGTCGCGGACCTCAAGTTCGCCCGGATCAGCGACAACCAGGATGCGCTGACCGCGCTGATCGTGGCGCGCACCGCGGACGACAAGAAAATCGACATCAAGGTGACCAAGGTTTCGGAGAACCTCAGCAAGGTGCAGATCCGTGTCGGCATCTTCGGCGACGAATTTGTCTCGGTCTCGATCCTCGACCGCATCAAGGCCAATCTCTGACGGCATCTGCCCGGACGTACGGTTTCCTCGATCCGCGGCGAAATCCACGGAACCCTCGGAATCTGAGAGGATTCCCGGGCTGCGAAGCGTGGACCGTCCTGGTCGCCCGACGGGGCCCACCCGCCCGCGCCATCCACCTCGGTCCGAGCCGGGATCGAGTGTTGCCAACCCCGGTGAAAGACCGATTGTGGTGGTTTACCAACCATCCACATGCTGAGAAAGATCATCGCGAAGCTGCGCAATGCGATTGCGCCTTCGGCCCCCTCCCAGCCGGCTAAGGACGCCGGCAAACCTGTTTCAAAACCCACCCCCCGCCCGGACACCCGTCGTGAGCGCGGACCTCGTCCCGCTGGCGGTCCCGGGCCCCAGGCCCAGCCGGAGGGTACAGCCCGTCCGCCCCGCGAGCCGCGGGAAGGCGGTCAGCGCGGGGGGCGTGGCGGTGGCGGCGGTCGCGAAGGCGGACGCCCCCAGGGTGAGCGCAATGCGTCCTCGGGCGAGCGTCGGTCCTTCTCCGGCGGTGGTGGCGGGGGCGGTGGCCGCGGCGAGCGCGGCGGTGGTCATTCCGGCCGCGGTGGCTTTGGCGGGGGGCCCGGACGCAACGAGCGCCCGGAGCGTCCCGTGCGCGATGCGACCTTCGAGCACCCGTCCTCCGCCCCGGTCAAGCCGGTCACGCCCGTCGTGATCCCGCCACAGGACAACGCCTTCACCAAGCTCGGCTTGAACGACGCGCTCGCCTTCGCGGTCGCCGAAATGGGTTACACCGATCCGACTCCGATCCAGGCCCAGGCCATCCCGGTGGTCCTCGCGGGCAAGGACGTCATTGGCTCGGCCCAAACCGGCACGGGCAAGACCGCGGCCTTCGCGCTCCCGATTCTCCACAAGCTTGGCGCGCACGGCAAAATGCGCTGCCTCGTCCTCGAACCGACCCGCGAGCTCGCGCTGCAGGTTGAAGAGGCCTTCCAGAAGTTTTCCAAGTACACCGACCTGACGACCACCATCGTCTATGGCGGTGTGGGCTACGGGAAGCAGCGCGAGGACCTCAAGCGCGGCATCGACGTGCTCGCCGCCACGCCCGGTCGCCTGCTCGACCTCCTCGGCGACGGTACCACCCACCTGCGTGACATCGACATCCTCGTCCTCGACGAGGTCGACCGCATGCTCGACATGGGTTTCCTGCCCGACGTCCGCCGCATCGTGCAGCAGTGCCCGGCCGCACGCCAGACGCTCTTCTTCACCGCGACCCTCCCGCCTGAGATCGCCTCGCTGGCCGGCTGGGCCCTGCGCGATCCCGTCGAGATCAAGATCGGAGCCCGCCGCTCTGCCGCCGAGACCGTGGCCCACGCCTTCTACCCGGTGGTCGCCACCCAGAAGTTCGACCTCCTGCTCGAGCTGCTGCGTCGCACCGAGTTCAAGAGTGTCATCATCTTCACCCGCACCCGCATGGGCGCCGACCGCATCGCGGCGCGCCTCGAGCGCGAGAATCACACGGTTGGCGTGCTCCACTCCGACCGCAACCAGCGCGAGCGCGTCGAGGCCCTGCAGGGTTTCAAGAACGGTACGTTTGAAGTGCTGGTCGCCACCGATATCGCGGCCCGCGGCCTCGACATCGCCGGTGTCTCGCACGTGGTGAATTACGACGTGCCCGAGAACGCCGAGGACTACGTGCATCGCATCGGCCGCACCGGCCGCGCGCAGAACACGGGCGACGCCTTCACCCTCGTCACCGAGGAGGATGTCCGCGATGCTCGCTCCATCGAGCGTTTCATCAACGCGACCATTGAGCGCAAGAAGCTCGAGGGCTTCCCTTACATTTACTCCGCGCTCTTCGACGAGACCGCCCAGGCGGCCGCGACCGACGCGGTGGTCGGCAAGACCACCGGCCGCCTCATGCGCGGCATGCGCGGCGGCCGCCGCTGAGCGGTCCAGTCGCAGCCAGCTTCTCCGCCGGGGTCTCGCGACCCCGGCTTTTTTGTGCCCCGCCGGCGGAGATTCCGCCTCGTCGGAGCCGTGTTCGTCCCGTGACGCCCCTCGTCTCGGCTCGTGATCGATCAGTCAACCCGCTATCCTCCAGTGGCTTGTGACCCAGTGTCACGTAATACGTGACACTGGGTGGGAGTTCGCGGGCCGTAACGATTCCGTCACGCTTGGGGTTGGGCCTTGAACTATATTCCTGTATAGGAATACCTCTCTGGGATGGAGTTGGTGACCATTTACCAGTGTCTGTGCGACGTGACCCGGCTGCGGCTCCTGCACGTGCTTTCCCAAGGGCCGCTTTGTGTGTGTGATTTTCAGGCCGTGCTCGCGGAGCCGCAGGTGAAGATCTCCAAGCACCTCGGCTACCTGCGAGCCCGCGGTCTGGTCGAGGCGAAGCGCCGCGGGAATTGGGTGGTTTATGCGTTGCCCGCCAAGCCGTCCGCCGGTCTGCGGGCCAATTTGGCCTGCCTGCAGGACTGCCTCGCAGACGATCCCCGCTTCCGCCGCGATCTGGCTCGCCTGCGCCGGCTCGAGTCGACCTGCGCCGTCGACAAGCTCGCACCGGCGCCCGCGACTTCGGCCGGCCGCAAACGCTGCTGCTGATTCCCTTTCCCATGAGCCCCCGTCCTCCCCGCATTGCCATCAATGGATTCGGCCGCATTGGCCGCCTGGTTTTTCGTGCCGCCTGGAATTGGCCCGAATTTGCTTGGTCGCAGATCAACGAGATCAAGGGCGGGCCAGCCTGCGCCGCACATCTGCTGAACTTCGATTCGATTCAGGGTCGTTGGACGCAGGAAGCGTCGGTCGACGGAGCGGACTTGCGCATCGGCGATCAGCGGATCGCCTTCACCGAATTCGCCAAGCCCGGCGAGGTCGACCTGGCCGCCGCCGGCATCGACATCGTGCTCGAGTGCAGCGGCAAGTTCCGCACGCCGCAGGATCTGCAGCCTTACTTTGACCGCGGGGTGAAGAAGGTGATCGTCGCCGCACCCGTCAAAGGCGGCGAAGCGCTGAACATCGTGCTCGGCGTCAATGATCACCTCTACGACTCGGCCAAGCACCGGCTGATCACGAATGCGTCCTGCACGACCAATTGCCTCGCTCCGGTCGTCAAGGTCATCCACGAGGGCATCGGCATTGAGCGCGGGGCCATCACCACCATTCACGACGCGACCAACACGCAGCACGTCGTCGACCAGCCCGACAAGGATCTGCGCCGCGCCCGCGCCGCCGGGATGTCCCTCATCCCCACGTCGACCGGCTCGGCGACCGCGATCGGGCTCATCTATCCCGAGTTGCTGGGGCGGCTCAACGGGCATGCCGTGCGCGTGCCGCTGCTGACGGGTTCGCTCACGGATTGTGTGTTTCAGGTCAAACGCCCGACGACGATCGCCGAGGTCAACGCCCTCCTGCGCGCCGCGAGCGAGACCGGACCGCTCAAGGGCATTCTGGGCTACGAGGAGCGTCCGCTGGTCTCGGTCGACTACAAGGGCGACCCCCGCTCCGCGATCATCGACGCGCTGTCGACGATGGTGGTCGATGGCACGCTGGTGAAAATTTACGCCTGGTATGACAACGAATGGGGTTATGCGAATCGCATGGCCGAACTCGCCCGCAAGGTCGCGCGCTCACTTTAGTCCGTCGGCCCCGTCCCCGTCTTGAATCTCCGCAACTACCTCCTCGTCACCGCCGCGTACTGGGGCTTCACACTCACGGACGGGGCGCTGCGGATGTTGGTCCTGCTGCATTTCTTCAATCTGGGGTACAGCCCGGTCACGCTCGCGTTTCTGTTTCTGCTCTATGAGGCCTTCGGGATCGTGACCAATCTGCTGGGCGGCTGGCTCGCGAGCCGGCTGGGCCTGCGCGTGACGCTCGTTGCCGGGCTCGGCTTGCAGGTGGCGGCGCTCGGGATGCTGGCCTTGCTCAATCCGGCGTGGAGCGAGGCCACCTCGGTCACCTATGTGATGCTTTCCCAGGCGTTGTCGGGCATCGCCAAGGACCTGACCAAGATGAGTTCGAAGAGCGCGATCAAGGTCCTGGTCCCGGCCGGCGAGCGCGGGGCTCTCTTCAAGTGGGTCGCCTTGCTGACCGGTTCCAAAAATGCGCTCAAGGGCGTGGGCTTTTTCCTCGGCGGTTTCCTGCTGGCCGCGGCCGGTTTTTCCGGCGCGCTCCTGATCATGGCGGCGGTGCTGGCGGTGGTCTGGCTGGGCTCGTGGGCCTCGCTCCCGGCGGGCATGGGCAAGGCGAAGAGCAAGGCCGGGTGGGGCGATCTGTTTTCAAAGAGCCGTGAGATCAACGTGCTCTGTGCGGCGCGGTTCTTCCTCTTTGGCGCGCGCGACATCTGGTTCGTGGTGGGGGTCCCGGTCTTTCTGCGCGGCGTCCTTGGCTGGAGCTTCACGGAGGTCGGCACCTTCATGGCGTTCTGGGTGATTGGCTACGGCATCGTGCAGTCCGCCGCACCCCTGCTGCTGCGCGGCCGGGCGCCGGCCGGCGGGGTGGCCTCGGCCGTGGCCTTCGTTCTGGCCGCCGTGGCCGCGGCGATCCCGCTCGCGCTGGCGGCCGGGATGCCGCCGGGGCTGACCATTGTGGGTGGCCTTTCCCTCTTTGGCGCGGTCTTCGCGCTCAACTCGGCCATTCACTCGTACCTGATTCTCGACTACACCGAAGGGGACAAGGTCGCGCTGAACGTGGGCTTCTATTACATGGCCAACGCGGGCGGCCGGCTGGTGGGCTGCCTGTTGTCAGGCCTGCTCTACCAGGCGGCGGGGCTGGGCGGCTGCCTGTGGGGCGCGTTCGCGTTCGCGGCCGCCGCCGCCGTGATCGCCCTCAAGCTGCCGCGCGAAGCGCTGCACGCGGATCGCCTCGCTGCCGCCACGGTCGGGGGCGATGGCAGTGACTGATTTTAACCCAACCCCGCCATGATTCCCGCTCCTCCCTACGATGTCCTCGTCCTCTGCACGGGTAACTCGGCCCGCTCGGTGCTGGCTGAGTACCTTCTTCGGGCCAAGGGGCGCGGTCGCTTCAATGTGGTCAGCGCGGGGGCGAAGCCCGCCGGGCGCATTCATCCGCTGGCGATTCAGGTCCTGCAGGAGCGCTACGGCCTCGACGCCCGCGATGCGCGGTCCAAGTCGTGGGATGAGTTCAAGGGGCGAACGTTTCACTTCGTCATCACGGTCTGCGATCACGCCCGCGAGACCTGCCCGGTCTGGCCGGGTCAGCCGATCCTCGCCCATTGGAGCTCGCCGGATCCCGGCCACGTGGCGGGCGGCGACGAGGAGCGGTGGCTCGCCTTTGTAGCCGTGGCATCGCAAATCGCCGCGCGATGCGATCTGCTGTGCGCGTTTCCCGCGGATAAGTTGTTTGATTCGCTTGCCGTGCGGGCGATCGGGGATCAGCACCGGTTATGAGCACACCGACCGAACGGATTACGCCCCCCAGCCGCGAACCGGCGGAGGGCGGAATCACGTTCTTTGAGCGCAATCTCACGCTGTGGGTGGGCCTTTGCATGGTGGGAGGCGTCCTCCTCGGTAGATTCGCGCCTGGCGTCCCGCGTTTTCTGAGCCGTTTCGAATACGCCAATGTCTCCGTTCCGATCGCCGGCCTGATCTGGCTGATGATCTACCCGATGATGATGAAGGTCGACTTCGCCAGCATTCGGAACGTCGGCCGTGATCCCAAGGGGCTCTACATCACCTGGGTGGTGAACTGGTTGATCAAGCCGTTCACGATGGCTGCGATCGCCTGGGTCTTCTTCTTTGTGGTCTTCAAGTCCCTCATCCCGCTGGAGCTGGCGCGCGACTACCTCGCGGGCGCCATCCTGCTCGGAGCGGCTCCCTGCACCGCGATGGTGTTCGTCTGGAGTCATCTCACGCAGGGCAATCCGGCCTACACCGTCGTACAGGTGGCCACCAACGACCTGATCATCCTCGTCGCCTTCACGCCGATCGTGGTCCTTCTGCTCGGCGTGGGCGGAGTCACAATCCCGTGGAATACCCTGCTGCTTTCGGTCGTGCTCTTTGTCGTGGTTCCCCTGGCTGGCGGCATCCTCACGCGGCGGGCCGTGGTCAAGCGGCGCGGCCTCGATTACTTCAATCATGCGTTCATCCCCCGCTTCAATCAGGCCACCATCATCGGGCTTTTGCTGACGCTCGTCCTGATTTTTTCCTTTCAGGGAGAGGTCATCCTTGGAAACCCCGTACACATCCTGCTGATCGCCGTTCCGCTGATCCTGCAAACGGTCTTGATCTTCTTTTTATCCTACGGAGCCGCCAGGAAGCTCCGGCTTTCGCACGAGGTGGCGGCACCCGCCGGGATGATTGGCGCGTCCAATTTCTTTGAATTGTCGGTGGCCGTGGCGATCACGCTCTTCGGTGCATCGTCGCCGGTCGTTCTCGCGACGGTGGTCGGTGTCTTGGTGGAGGTTCCGGTGATGCTGGCGCTGGTCCGGTTTGCCAACCGCACGCGGCATTGGTTTCCCGCCAAGGCGACCCGCTAGGGCTCGTCGAATGGGGATGGCCGCGAATTCAGCGGTTGCCACGTTCGTCGCGGCGCGGTGTCGTGCGGTCTCCTATGCAGCTGGATATTCCGCCCGGTGACTTTGCAGGCTATGTGTTCGACCTCGACGGCACGCTCGTCGACTCGATGCCCGTCCACTACCGGGCGTGGGACGCCGCCATGCGCCTGCACGGCATGCCCGGCACGCTCGACGAGGACTATTTCTATGCGCTCGGTGGCGTCCCGACCATGCGCGTGGCCGAGCACTTTGCCGAGCGCTACCGGCTCACGATCGATCCGGAGCAGGTTTCCCATGACAAGGAGAAGCTCTACCTCGAGCTCGTCGCAGGCGTGAAGGTGATTGAGGCAACCGCCGCCTTCGCCCGCCGGATCGCCGCGACCCACCCGCGCGCGATCGCCACCGGTGGCATGCGCGAGGTCGCGTTGCCGTCCCTGCGGGCCTCCGGCCTGAGCGAACTTTTCGAGATCGTGATCACGCCGGCGGATGTCGCGCCGGGTCGCGGCAAGCCGCACCCCGACATGTTCCTCCTCGCGGCCGAGCGCATGGGCGTGCGGCCGGAGCACTGCCTGGTGTTCGAGGACGCCGAGCCCGGCATCGTCGCCGCCCGCGCCGCCGGCATGCAGGTCGTCCACGTCCCCAGCCGTCGCTAAGGCACCCCGTCGCCCGCCGCCCCACCTCACCCCCACCCTCCGGATCGCGGCCATCGTGTAACCTATTGGGTTACACGATGGCCGCGAAAGGGGGCCCTGTAGCCGGCCTCGCTGAGGCCGGTCCGAGGGAGGGGGCGATTGCGCAACCCCGGGCTCAACGAGCCCGGCTACAGCGGGCCCCGGCCTAGGGCTGGCCCGCCGAATCGTAGCGGCGGATGACGACTGCGTCGCCCACGGTGAGGCCCAGGCTATCGGCGGCATTGCCGAGATTCCGAGCCAGCCAGAAGAAACCGTCGGCGTTGGCGAAGGTTACCCACTGGCCACGCTCTACGCTGCCGAAATCGCGGCCGTGAAACACGCGGAGCGTCTGGCCCCCGGCGGTCAGCT
>CAYZCV010000003.1:0-66401 GCA_964476965.1 uncultured Opitutus sp.
CCGACATCGACGGCCAGTACGTCTCGCTGCGCAGCACCTATGCCGAGGAGGTCGCGTGCGTCCGGGCCCTCCCCGCCCCGCTCCAGCAGGCGATCGGGGACGACAATATCCGCGCCTTTCTCCGCCTTAAAGATGACCACCTTCTCTCTCGCCGGTAGCACGGCCCTGGTCACCGGTTCCTCCCAGGGAATCGGCCACGCCATCGCGCTCGGTGCCCACCGCGCCGGCGCTCGCGTCGTTTTCCACGGCAAGGATGCCCCCGCCCCGGCCATGCCCGAGGGCTCGGTCTACCTGCCCGGCGACCTCCTCGACCCCGACGGTCCCGCCCGCCTAGTCGCGGCCGCCTTCGCCGCCCGGCCCGAACTCGACCTGCTCGTCTGCAATGCCGGTAGTTTCTTCGATGTGCCGTTTCTCGAAATGACGCCCCCGCTCTTCGAGAAGACGATCAATCTGAATGTCCGCGCCAATTACTTCGTCGCCCAGGCCTTCGCCCGCGAGCTGGTGGCAAAAAAACGTCCAGGCGCAATTGTGACCACCACGTCGACCAACGGCTTCCAGCCCGAGGACGACTCCACCGTCTACGACACATCGAAGGGCGCCATGGTCATGATGACGCGCACCCTCGCCCAGTCGCTTGCCGTCCACGGCATCCGCGTGAACAGCGTGGCGCCCGGCCTGATCAAGACGCCGCTCACCGCCGGCCTGCTCAACACCGACAAGCAGCGCCACTACGAGAAGAAGATCGCCCTCGGGCGCCTCGGCGATCCCGACGATTGCGCCGGTGCCGCCGTGTTCCTCCTTTCGCCCGCCGCCCGCTACATCACCGGCCAGGTGATCGTGGTCGATGGCGGACTCACGCTCGGCCAGATCGGGCGCATGTAATCCCATGACCCCGTTCGACGCGCTGCCCACCCCTGCCGTTCTCGTCCACCGCGACAAGGTCGCGGCCAACATCCGCCGGATGCAGGCCACCTGCGACGCTCACGGCGTCGAGCTGCGCCCGCACATCAAGACCCACAAGATGGTCGCGGTCGCCCGCCTGCAACTCGCGGCCGGTGCCCGCGGGCTGACCTGCGCCAAGCTCGGTGAAGCCGAGGCCATGCTGCCGTCCGGCGTGCGCGAGATCTTCATCGCCCACTCCCTCGTCGATCCCGGCAAGGCCCCGCGCCTCGCCGCCTTGGCCGCCCAACTCGACGACCTGCGAGTGGGCGTCACCAGCGAGGGCCAGATGGAAGCGCTTTCCCGCGTGGCCGCCGCGACCGGTCGGAAGTTGAATGTCATGCTCGCGGTCGACACCGGCCTGAATCGAGAGGGCGTCCGCTCCGACGAGGCCGCGGGCAAGCTCGCCGCCCGGCTCGCCCAGAGCAGCCACCTCACCCTGCGCGGACTGTACTGTCACGAGGGTCACTTCTACAGCGTCGACCCCGCCACCTTCGCCGCCCAGGCCGAGGCGATGGTCAGTCGGCTCGACCGGGTGCGAAACGCCATCGATCCCCAGCTGGCGATCTGGCCGGGCTGCAGTGTGACCGCCCGCATCATTGCCGAGCACAGCGCCGGCCGCGTCCAGGCGGTGCGCCCCGGCGCCTACATGTTTGGTGACCTCTCCCTCGCCCGGACCACGGGCGTGATGTCGCCCGCCGATGTCGCGGTCGAGATCCTCGCCACCGTCATCGACCGGCCCGAGCCGGGGCTTGCGCTGATCGATGCCGGCTCGAAGACGTTTTCGTCGGACCGCACGCCGCTCAACCTCTTTGGCGCGGCGGCCGACGGACGGGACATCAATGTCGTGCGGGTCAACGAGGAGCATGGCTACCTCCGCGGCTCCGAGGTGGACAGCCTCCGGATCGGCGACCGCATCCGCCTCGTGCCCGCCCACGTGTGCACGGTGATCAATCTCACCGACTCGGTGGTCGTGACCGATGGCGTCCAGGCCGTCGACACCTGGCCGGTCGACGCCCGCGGTCGGACGCAGTAGTCCGCCCTCGCACCATGGCCCCCGACTCAAGCCATCCGCGCCAAGCCTGGCCTGCGGAGGGCCGCCTTGGCACCGATCGCCCCTCAAGGAATCCGGCGCCCGCCTCACCGACGCTGTTCCGCCAGAGATTCTCCCGCCCATGACCCTCACCTCCGATTCCCCCTCCCGTCGGGCCTGGCTCATGGTGGCCCTGCTCTGGTTCGTCGCGTTCCTGAACTACCTGGACCGCATGATCCTGATCACCATGCGCAGCTCGATCAAGGAATCGATTCCAATGACCGATGCGCAGTTCGGCCTGCTCACGACCATTTTTCTGGTCACCTACGGCCTGCTCAGCCCGCTCGGCGGTTTCGTCGCCGACAAGATGAATCGCAGCAAGATCATCATCTTTTCCCTCTTCGCCTGGTCGGCGACGACCTGGCTCACCGCGCACGCCGACACCTTTGGCGAACTGCTCTTCTACCGCGCGCTGATGGGCATCAGCGAAGCCTGCTATTTTCCGGCCGCGGCGGCGCTGCTCATGAACTATCATCGCAACGAGACCCGCTCGCTTGCGAATGGGATCCACCTCAGCGGCGTGATGGTTGGCTCCGGCCTCGGCGGACTCGGGGGCTGGATTGCGGAGCGGCATGACTGGACCTTCGTCTTCGAGCTTTTCGGGGCGCTCGGCGTGGCCTACGCGGGATTGCTCCTGCTGGTGCTGCGCGACCGGCCGGCCGACGCGGTGGAACCCGGCGCGCCGAAGGTGGAGGCCCCGCGCGTGAAGCTCGGCGAGGCCATGATCAGCCTCTTCAGCCGGCCGGCATTCCTGCTGGCCCTCGCCTTCTGGGGCCTGCTCGGAGTCGCCAGCTGGTCCTTCTCGGGCTGGCTGCCGAGTTTCCTGCAGGAGGAATTCGGGATGAGCCAGGGCCGCGCCGGCCTCACCGCCCTCGGCTACATCTACTCCGCCAGTCTCATTGGCATGGTGCTCGGCGGCTTCTGGGCCGACCGCTGGAGTCAGTCCAATCCGCGGGGCCGTATTTACGTCGGCGTCATTGGCGTGCTGGTGGCGGCACCGGGCGTGCTCCTCGTCGGCAACTCCGGCATCCTCATGCTGGTGCTGCTGGGCATGATCCTTTACGGCCTGACCCGGCCCTTCCCGGATGCCAGCATGGTTCCCTTGGTTTGCCAGATCGTCGACCCGCGCTACCTCGCGACCGCGGTCGGCGTGCTCAACATGTTCGCCGTCCTGATCGGCGGCCTGACCATCTACATCGGCGGCGTCCTGCGCGACGCGCAGGTCAACATCTCGCTCGTGTTCAATTTCGGCGCCTTTGGCCTCGTGGTCTGCGGCGCGCTGCTCTGGCTCGTCCGCCCCAAAAAGTCTCCCTCTGCGTAACCCCATGAACTACGTCACCACCCTCAAGCCCCGCGACCTCCAGCTGGCCGCCGAGGGCCTCGCCGGCTTCCTGCCCGACGAGATCTACGACATCCACGTCCATCCCTACAACGAGCAGCACTTCGCTCCGGGCGACTGGGCCTTCCTCAAGGGACACCCGATCCTCGGCTGCCGCGAGCACCGCGAGGCCCTGCGGCGCTACATGCCGGCCAAGACGATTCATGGCCTTTACTTCGGCATGCCGAAGAAAACGGCCAACCGTCCCGCGATGAATGCCTGGGTCTCCTCCGAGGTGAAGGCCCATGGCACCGCCCTGAGCCGCGCCCTCATGGTCGTGTCACCCGCGGACGACCCGGCAACCGTCGCCGCGGCGCTGCGCAGCGGGGAATTCTGCGGGATCAAGGTGTACCACTGCTACGCCAACCGGCCGGACACGATGAACGCCAGCATCGAGGAGTACGTGCCCGAGTGGATGTGGGAAATCCTCCACGAGGTGCGAGGCGTGCTCCTGCTGCACATCGTGCGCGACGGCGCGATTGAGGACGCCGGCAACCAGGCGGCCCTCCGACGCCTCTGCCGGGCGTACCCGAACATGCGGCTGATCCTCGCGCATGTCTCGCGCAGCTTCAGCTACCGCAATGCGCGCCGCGCCCTGCACACGCTGGCCGATCTCGACAATGTCGTGGTCGATACTTCCGCCATCTGCGAGGCCGAGGCTTTCCGCGCCGCCCTCAAGGTGCTCGGTCCGCGTCGCGTGCTCTGGGGCTCCGACTTCGCGGTGAGCGAGATCTATGGCCGCTGCGTGACCACCGGCAGCCTCTTCTTCTGGCTGCACCCGGAACTGATCCGGCCCGACTACCTTGCCCCGACCAGCCACGACATGACGCTCGTGGGCATCGAATCTCTCCTCAGCCTGCGCGAGGCTTGCGACGACACCGGCCTGACCTCCGGCGACATCCAAGATCTGTTTCACGGCAATGCCCTCCGCCTGCTCGCCCCGCATTTGCCGGCCACCGCGGCGCCAGTCGAAACGGCCGGACCCGATCTGTGGCAGCGCGCGCGCACCGTGATCTCCGGCGGCACCGGCCTTCTCTCCAAGCGGGCCGAGATGTTCGACGCCCAGTCGTGGCCCGCTTATTTCTCCCGCTGCTCCGGCTGCGAGGTGTGGGACCTCTCCGATCGGCGCTACGTTGACTTTGCCGGCGGCGTCGGCGCGATTCTGCTCGGCTACGCCGACGCGGACGTCACCTCCGCCGTGCAGCGCCGGCTCACGCTCGGCACCTACTGTTCCCTCGTCAATCCACAGGAGGTCGCCTTGGCCGAACAGCTGCTCGCGCTCCATCCGTGGGCCGGCAAGGTTCGGTACGCGCGCGGCGGCGGTGATGCCATGGCCATGGGCGTGCGCATTGCCCGCGCCGCCACCGGCCGCTCTGGCGTGGCATTCTGCGGCTACCACGGCTGGCATGACTGGTACCTTGCGGCCAATCTCGGCGAGAGCGACGCGCTGAACGGACACCTCCTGCCCGGCCTCGAGCCCAAGGGCGTGCCCCGCGAGCTCAAGGGCACGTCGGTGCCATTCCGCTACAACGACCTTGAGTCGCTGGACGCCGCGCTCGCCAAGCTCGGCGGCAATCTCGCCGCGGTCGTGATGGAGCCCATGCGCTCCCAGCTGCCCAAGGACGACTTTCTGGCCAAGGTCGCCGCGCGCTGCCGGGCGGCGGGCGGCGTGTTCGTGGTCGACGAGGTCACCAGCGGCCTGCGCTACGGCTTCCCCGGTGCGATGAGCCGGCTGGGCATCGAGCCCGATCTCGCGGTCTACGCGAAGGCCATGAGCAATGGTTTTCCCTTCGGCGCCGTGGTGGGCCGCGACGCCATCATGAAGGAGGCGGACGGCAGCTTCATTTCCTCCAGCTACTGGACCGATGGCGTCGGCCCCGCCGCCGCGCTCGCGGTGCTGGACAAGATGCGGCGCCTCGGGGTGCACGAGCAGGTGTGGCAGCGCGGCGGCGCGCTGCAGGCCTCGCTGCGCGCCCTCGCCGCCAGCCACCCCGCCTGCAAGCTCGTTGTCGGCGGCATGCCGGCCACGCCGACCATGACCTTCGACCTCGGACCGGACGCGCCGCTCGCCCAGGCGCTCTATGTCCGCAAGATGCGCGCGCGGGGCTTCCTCGTCGCAACTTACTACTACGTCATGTTGGCCCACGACGAGGGCCGCATCCGGCAGATGCTCGACGCCGCCCACACCAGCATGGGCGAGATCGCCGCCATCATCCAATCCGGCCGCCTGGCCGAGGAATCCGGCGTCGCCCGCGGTCTCCGCGGATTTGCCCGGCTGGCCTGAGCCAACCTCACCCCGAGCCATGAACCCAATTCGCGCCAAATCCTTCGTCACCTCGAGCCGCCGGCGTCTCCAAGCCGTGCCCGACTGGCCACGGCTACCGGCCTCCATTGTCTTTGATCGCGTGGTCGGCGTCGGCCTCGATTCGCAGCAGCGCATCTACGTCGCCCATCGGGGTGACCATCCCCTGCTCTGCCTCAATCCCGACGGCACGCTGCATCACGAGATCGGCGCGGAGGTCCTGACCAAGACGACCGCCTACGACCTGCGCGGGCCGGTGCCGATCCCGATCGCGACCCGCTACTGGCTGCATGGGCTTCATGTGGATCCCTGGGACAATCTCTGGATCACCGACGTGGGCCGTCACCTCGTGATGAAGTTCAATCCCGCCGGGGAACTCGTGCTCACCCTCGGGATGGACGGCGTCTCCGGCTGCGACGACAAGCTCTTCGGCCAGCCGACCCACGTCTGCGTGGTTCCGACCGGCGAGGTGTTCATCACCGATGGCTACGGCAACTCGCGGATCGTGAAGCTCGACGCCAGCGGGCGATTCCTCGCTTCCTGGGGTGCGCGCGGCACCGAACCGGGAAACTTTCACACACCCCATGTCATCACCCGAGGTGCGGACGGACTGCTCTACATGACCGATCGCGAGAACGACCGGATTCAGGTCTTCAATGAGAGCGGTGCGCTCCAAGCCGAGTGGCCCGGCCTGCATTCGGTCGACGGCCTCTACGCGGCGCCCGATGGCTCGATCTACGGTTCGGCCGGCATCGACAACGCGGTCATCCGTTTCTCACCCCGCGGCCGCATTGAGGACGTCTGGGCGGATCCCGGCCAGTTCACCTACCCGCACGGCATCGCCGTCGACGCCAGTGGTGCGGTCTACACCGCCGAGTCCGGGGATGTCTGGTCCCGCACCGGAGACCTTGCCGGCTCCCACGCCACCCTGCTGCCCCGCGCCGGGGCCGAGGGCAGCGCGCTGCGGAAGTCCGTGGTGGTCGCGGGGCCCTGAAAACGATGTCCGCCCCCGCGCGCAGCAATGGCTCCTCCGCCGGCCTCAGCCGCCGGGCCTTCCTCGGCGGCAGCGCCCTGACGGCCGCCGCGGCCGGACTGGCCGGAACGTCCCGTACGCGCGCCGCCACGGCCACCGTGGGCGAGCCGGGGACGGTCGCCCCGCGACCACTGGCCCGGCACCGCAATCTCTTCAACGGCGATTGCAATTTCCTCTTCTACAATCCGGAGCTCTGGCAGCCGGAGGGCGGGCCCTACCGCGCCACGGCGATTCATCGCTTCGTGACGCTGCTCGCGCGCAGCGGCGTCGATACGTTGCTGGTCAATCCCAACACGCAGGTCGCGTGGTACCCGTCGGCGAAGCTTGAGTCCGTCCTGCGCGGCTACCGGCGCGGCGACCGCGACTACGCCCGGCGAATCGCCGCGGGCAACGCGGGCCTGTCACCCGCGCAGGCCGAGACCTTCATTAACCAGCTGATCGGCCTGCTGGACCTTTACCTGGACCTGTCCGAGGCCGGGGTGGACTGGCTCGCCGAATGCGCGGTCGCCTGCCGCCAGCAGGGCATCAGCCCTTGGCTGAGCTACCGCATGAATGCGACCCACTTCTCGGGCGCGCCGGACAGTCCCGTCAATGGTGTCGTCTTCCGCGATCCCGCCAACCGGCTCTCCGGACGCGTGCCCGGACCCGGCAACGCCACGCATGCCGGCTGGGTGGGCCTCAACTACGGCCAGCGCGCCGTCCGCGATCACATGCTCGCGCTGATTCGCGAGGGGATCGAGACGTATGACTACGAAGGCCTCGAGCTCGACTGGCTGCGCCATCCCGTGTGCCTCGAGGCGGGCGCCAGCGCCGGCGCGACCGAGGAAATGACCGAGTGGTTCGCCGGGATCCGCGCCCTCGCGTCCGCCCGCCGGCCCGGCTACCCCGTCGGCCTGCGGATCCCGTCGAATCTCCCCTACCTCCGCAGCATCGGCATCGATGTGAAGGCCCTGGTGCGACGCGGCCTCATCGATTTCGTCACGGTGAGCAATTTCTGGCAGACCTCATGGGAAATGCCCCACGACGAGCTCCGGCGCGAACTCGGCCCGGAGGTCACGATCTACGGCGGGATGGAGGACGCGCCCAACTGGCTCGAGGCCTACGCTCCCGCGCTCACGGTGCGGCCTGAGGGTCCGGAGATCCAGCTCGCCGGTGACAATGCGCTGAAGACGAGCACGGCCCCCGCGCGCGATCCGGCCATCCGCGGCACGCGCTACCTGACGGCCAGCGCCGAGTTCATGCGGGCCAACGCCGCAGGCAAGCTGGTGCTCGGCGCGGATGGATTGGAGCAGTTCAATTTCTTTGTCACCGACCAGGTGCGCGTGCCCGGGCAGCGCGGCGACTACGCGGCCCTCCGCCAGCTGACCGACCTCGCGTTTCTCCGCGGGAAGGAAAAGCACTACGCCCTCAACACGACCTCGGTGCAGCCGACCAAGCTGTGGGATGTCCCGGAGCAGTTGCCCGTCAGGATCGCGCCCCGGCACCGTCGCGCGCTCCGGCTGCCGATGTGCGCGGAACCAGCGGACGCCCCGCTGCGCCTCGTGATCCAGGTCGTGCTCCCCGCGTCGGCCGCGCAACCCGCCCTCGGGGTCAGCCTCAACGGAGCCTGGCCCGGCTTCGCGGCGACGCGGACGCAGCAACTGCTCTTTCCCTGCGGCCCGTATCGAGATCACGTGGCGGAGCACGCCGCGTGGAATTTCTCCGGCAATCCGCAGGCGATCCGCGAGGGTTGGAATGAGATCGTCCTCTACAATGAATCAGCGGAGGAGCTGAATGTCATTGCGGTCGAGGTGGGCCTGATCGATCAAGCCCGTCCGTGATTTTCCCTTCGCTGTCATGACCTCCACGCTCATCACCCACGCCCGGATCGTCTTCCCCGGCGAGCGCATTGCGTCCGGCGAACTGTTGCTGCAGGACGGCCGCATCGCGGCGATCAATCCGGCGCCGGCGGCGATTCCGGCCGGCTGCGTGCGTTTCGATGCGGGCAACCGGCTGCTCACGCCGGGTCTGATCGACCTCCACACCCATGGTATCGGCCACAGCCTGTACGAGGCCGGACCCGAGTCGCTCGTCAATGGGCTCGCCTTCGCCCCACGCTTCGGGACGACCGGCATCCTGCCCACGCTCTACCGGGTGATGAACCGCGCCTCGTTGCCCCTGCTGGCCGAGCTGTCGCGGGCCCTCGATGGCATCCGCACGGTTTCCGTGCCGGGCTGGCACCTTGAAGGACCCTTCCTGCGCTTGCCCGGAGCCGGGGCCGACACCATTCCGGGGGATCTGGGGTTGCTGGAGGACATCCTCGCGGCAACGGGTGGACGGACCCGCGCCATGTCGATCAGCCCGGACACGCCCGGAATCCTGCCCGTGATCGAGCGCCTGCGGGAGCGCGGGATCGTGCCCTTCATCACGCACACGCGCGCCTCGGTTGTGGAGACGGAGCGGGCCCTCGACGCCGGGGCGCACCACGCCACGCACTTCTACGATGTGTTTCCCCTGCCGGACATCTCCGAGCCCGGGGTGCGACCCTGCGGTGCGGTCGAGGTGCTGCTGGCCGATCCGCGCGGGACCGTCGACTTCATCGCGGACGGCGTGCACGTCGAGCCCGTGGCGATCCGCGCCGCGCTGGCCGCCAAGGGCTTTGGGGGCGTGGTGCTGATCACCGACTCGAACATCGGCGCCGGTCTGCCCGACGGGATCTACCCGACGACCTTTGGTTTTCCGGTCAAGGTCTCGGCCACCAACGCCGCCCGGATCCACGATCCCGGTCACAAAAACCACGGATCCCTCGCCGGGTCCGCGCTGACCATGAATGTCGGCATCGCCAATCTGCACCGCTGGCTGAAGCTGCCCTCCGAGCAGATCTGGGCCATGGGCACCGCCAACCCGGCGCGGGTGATGGGCCTGGTCAACAAGGGCGTGATCCGCGTGGGCGCGGACGCCGACGTGGTGGTCTGGAACGAGGACCTCACGTCGCTCGGCACCTGGGTCGCGGGCGAATCCGTCCATCGCGCCGCCTGATTGTCCTCATGCTCCTGCCGACCAAGACGCGATCGCCTGATCTCTACCCGTACCGGCACGGGTTGTACTTCTCGTTCTTCAACGCGCTCAACTGGCAGGTCGCGATCGGGATCCCGACCGTGCTCTTCATGCAGGAGCTGGGGGCCGATTCATTCCAGGTCGGGCTCGTGTTCTCGTGGACTTTTCTGCTCACGCCCGCGCAGGTGCTGGCCACGGCCTTCCTGCCCTACCTCGGCTTCAAGCGCCTCACGCTCGCCGGCTGGAGCGCGCGCGGCTGGTGCCTGGTTGTACCCCTCGGACTGGCCCTGCTGGCCCCGACCGAGACCCAGCCGTGGATGATCTATGCCGTGGCCGTGGCGATGTTCATCTACAGCCTTGCGCGGGCCACCGGGGCCTCGGCCCTCACCACGTGGCTCTTCCAGCTGATTCCCTCGAAGATCCAGGGGCAGTACTGGTCGAACGACCAGATCCTCTCCGGCACCGCCGTGATGGGTTCGCTGGCGGTCTATTCGCTGCTCTTCGCGCTCATCCCGATCTACTGGGCCTTCGTCGTGCAATACTCGGTCGCGATCATCGGTGCGTGGATGGCCTTCCACTATCTGAACAAGCTGCCGGACGTGGAGAAGCCCAAGATGCTCAGCTTGGAAAAGATCGTCTCGGAGACACCCCGCCTGATCGTCGAGCCCAGCCTCTTTCGCACCTACCTGTGGCTCTCGGTCGCCCTCTTCTTCACCATCACGCCGATTGCCCCGTTCACCGCGTACTACCTGAAGGCGACGAGTGAAATGACGACCGCGGGCATCATGCTGCTGACCATGCTCACGTACGTCGGCCTGATCGTGGCCAACGGGTTCATGCGTTCGCACATGGATTCCCACGGGACCAAGCCCTTTTTCAAGCTGTCCTACCTCCTCTTCGCGCTGATCGCCGCCGGCTGGCTCTTCTTCCTCAATACGGACGGTCGCTGGCTGTTCATGCTGCCCCTGCTCTACTTCCTGCAGGGAGCCGCCTCGGGGTGCTGGACCTCGGCCAATCTCAACTACCTCGCCAAGATCCTGCCCGAGAAGGACCGCGCCCTGCCGGTGTCGATCCACGGCGCCGTGATCACCTTCCTCGGCGGCTGCTCACCCGTGCTCTGGGGCCTCTTCCTTAAAGGCACCAGCGGCACGGCGGCGGTGAATGTGCCCGTGCTCCAGATTTTCTTCGGCCTACTGCTCGCGACCACGATTGCGCTCTTCTACTTTGTCCGTCGGCTGCCGGAAAAGACCGGACCGGTGGACGCGCTCCTGCAGGGCGGCTGGTTGCTGCGCCCCTTCCGCGGGGTGGGCAATCTCATCAGCTTCGTCGAGCGCACGCCGCCCAAGCCGGAGAACGCACCTTCGGCCAAGTCGGATTAAGGCGGGCCGGATGGCGCCGCGGCTCAGGCGCCCGCCAGCTGGGCCGGCGTGAGTTCGTTCAGGAGCGGGCGGCCATCGGCGAAGCGGTGCAGGTTCTGCGCGAAGATGTCCCACAGACGCTCCTTGAAGCGCGGACTCAGGCTGGAGCCCGAGATGTGCGGGGTGAAGATCACATTGGGGAAGCGCCAGAGCGGATGCTCCGGCGGCATCGGGTAATGGTAGTGCGTGTCGAGCGCCGCGCCCGCGATCCAGCCCTCGCGCAGGGCCCGCAGCAGCGCCGCCTCCTGGATGATGGGCCCGCGCGCAGGGTTGAGCACGAAGGCGTGGCGCGGGAGCGCCTGCAGTTCGCGCTCCCCGACCATGCCCTCGGTGGCCTTGGTCAGGGGAAGCGCGAACACCAGGAAGTCCAGGCCGCTCAGAAACGCCCGCTCCTCGCCCGCTCGAAACACCCGGTCTGGCAGCACGCCTTTCGGATCGCCCGTGCCGGGAACCGTGTAGACCTCCTCGCGGGCATCCACGCCCTTGCGCGTGAGCACATGCACGCGCAGGCCCATCTGCCGGGCCAGCCGTGCGGTTTCCCGGCCGATCCCGCCGTAACCCCACAGGCCGATCGTCGCACCGCGGATCTCCCGCTGGAAGACGGCGCCCCGATCCCACACCTGCGCGTCCTGGTTGCGCACCATCTGACGCAGGTCGCGCGCGAGATTCACCATCATCGCGATCACCCATTCGGCAATCGGCACATCAAAGCAGCCGCGGGCATTCGTCGCGCGGATCCCGCGCTCCGGGAGATTCAGTCCGAACAGCTGCGTGTAGCCCGTCGACGCGATCTGGACCCAGCGGACCGCCTTCATCTCCGCAAAATTGGTCGGCGGGAAGGTGCAGAACAGCGCCTCCACCTCCGCCAGATGCGCGCTGGCCAGCGGCCGGACGGTCTCACCCGGCGGCTGGATGCACTCGATCTCGAACCGGCCGCTGTCCTGTAGCACGGTGAGCGCCACCGGTTCGACCGCCGCGTCAACGAGGACTTTCATGGGGCTCAGTCTGTGAGAATCTTGCCCGGGACACTATTGAATTCGCCCGAGCCCGGCTTGAACGGATAGCGGCGCTTGATCTCGTCAGTCAGCACCACGCCGAAACCCGGCCGGTCCGGCGGGAACACGTAGCCGTCCTTCATGACCAGCCCACCGTCAATCACCTCCGAGTGCAGCCCCGCATAATCGGGCGCGATCTCAAGGATGCAGGTGTTGGCACAGGCAAAGCCCGCGTGCACATTCTGCATGAGCGATCCGCCGGCACCCCAGGCATGGGTGGCGATCTTGCGGCCGCGCTCCTCCATCATCTTCGCGACCGCCATGAACTCGCCGATGCCGCCGGTGAACGACGCATCAGGCTGCCCGATGTCGAACGAATCCTGCGCAGCGAAGACACGCCACTCATACGTTGCGGTGAGGCACTCGCCACCCGCGATGGGCACGTTGGTCGCCTTGCAGAGCTCGGCATAGCCCCAGGGATCCGTGTAATGCAGGGGCTCTTCGAAGAAAAAGAGATCAAAAGGCTCGACCGCCTTGGCGGCGGCAATGGCGATCTCGACCGTCCAGGTCTTGCCCGGACTGTTGCCCATGTGACCGTCGAGCATGAGCCACGCATCCTTGCCCGCGTGCGCCCGCATGAAGGCGACCTTGTCCGCCTCGAAGTCAGCCACCTCGGCCACGCCCATCGGGGTGTACCAACCCTTCTCGGGCGTCCGGCTCCCGGTGGCGACCTTGATGCCGCGGAAGCCGAGCGAGAAATAGTGGTCAATCTTCTGCGCGAGCCGCTCCTTCGGATAATTGCTGGGACCGCCCGTCGCGTACGCCGGCAGACGCGCATGCTTGGACCCGCCCAGCAGCGCATGGACCGGGAGGCCAAGCAGCTTGCCCTTCAGATCCCATAGCGCCGCCTCGATCCCATTCAGCACGGACGTCCCCAGACCCACTCGGCACCAGAAATTACCGCACCGGTACATGCGCTGCCAGAGTTCGGGGATGTCGTCGACCGTCTGCCCGATCAGGATCGGACGAAAGAAATCCACGATCGAGGGCACCACCTCGGGGCAGAAGTAACCCGCATAGGTCTCCCCAATTCCAATCAGCGGCCCATCCGTGATGATCTCGATGAAGGCGGCGCTGCGCAGCTTCCGCGCCTCACGGAGGAAGGGGTCATTGGTGCACGGTCCGGTCAGGAGCGTGGTGCGGACGTCGATGATTTTCATGAATTCGGTTACGGGGTGAAGCGCCTCAGTAAACGGCGCGTCCGCCGCTGAGATCGAAGGTGAAGCCGGTGGTGAAGCTCGTCTCGCGGGACACGATGAACGCCACCATGGCGGCCACCTCGTCGAGGGTCCCGCAGCGCTGCATGGGAATCTTGTCCGTATTCGCCTTCACCTGCGCCTCCGGCATGGCGTCGACCAGGGGCGTGCGAATCACGGCGGGCGCGAGCGCGTTGATGGTCACGCCGGTGCCGGCGTATTCCTTGCCCTGAGACTTGGTGAGCCCGATCACCGCGGCCTTGGAACTCGAGTACGCGACCATGCCGGCGTTGCCGTCCTTACCCGCGATCGAGGCCAGGTTGAGGATGCGGCCATAGCCGCGCGCCAGCATCACCGGGAGAACCGCCTTCGAGAGGATGAAGACGCCCAGCAGGTTCAGGCGCAGCACGCGCTCGAAATCCTCGAGCGGGACTTCATGCGACTTGAGATTGGTGCGTCCGGTGATGCCCGCGCTGTTGACGAGGATCTCGATCCCACCCCAGGCCGCCACGATCTCGGCGATCGCTGCGGATACGTCCGCCTCGCGCGTCACATCCACCGCCACACGCCGGTGCGGGGCCGGAAACTCGGACGCGAGCGCGGCGAGCCCCGAGGCATCGAGGTCGAGGATCGCGACGGTTGCGCCCTCGCTCTTCAGGCGGCGGGCGACCGCCAGGCCGATGCCCGAGCAGCCGCCGGTGATGAGGGCTCGCTGATCCGCGAAACGGGGCGTTGTTGTCACGGCGCGAATCAGCGTTGACGCCAGCCGGCCGGGACCGCGGCCTTGAAGCGCTCGAAATCCTCCTCCGAGGCGGACTCGTAGGGGGGCAGCAGGCGCAGGGGAAAGGTCGGGTCCGACATGCGGAAGAGCATCTTGTCATAGGCTCCGTCGATGTGGAACTTGCCGCCGGCGGCCTTGAGCCCGGCCACCATCGCCTTGAAATCCTCGACATCCGCGGCCCGCTGCTCGTCGGTCCCCGCCACGAAAGCCTTGGCCCGGCCGGGGTGAACCGAGGCGAGTGAGATGAGCAAACCGAGGTCGTGGGTCTTGCGGGCCATCGCGTAGCCCATTTCGGTGATGTAGAAGCGCAGCCGTGGCTGCAGGCTCATCAGGTCGGCGATCACCGCGGGATCGGTGGTGCTGTTCTTCACCGCGATGAAGTTCGGGTGCGCGGCGGCGAGCCGGCGATATTCGACGGACGTCAGCAGGCGCTTGGTCCGCATCAGGTTGTAATGGTGAAATTGGCAGTCGGGGAAGCGGCCGCAGGTCTCGGCGAAGAAGCGGTCGACTTCCGCGTCATTCAGTGCACCCCACGACGGCAGGGACAGCTGAAACAACCGAAAACCCCGTGCGCGGCTGCGCTCGATGCGCTCAATGATCGTCGGCAGGGACAGGGAGATCAGGCCGATCATGGGCGTGGCCTGGGCCTCGCGCGCACTCTCCCAAAAAGCGCGGGTAATCTGGTCGTACTGGGACTCCGTCACGGCATAGCCCTCGCCGGCGGTGCCGAAGACGTAGATGTGGCGCGTCAGCTCGCGCGCGATGGTGTGCACCTGGCGGCGAAACACGTCTTCCTGGAATTCAAAGCGCTCGTTCCAGGGAACGACGGCGGTGGCGAGAATGGTGGGCAGGGCGGAATCAGGCGGGGTCTTCATGGCGGTCAGGGTTGGAGCTGGGCGGTGATGCGGGACGCCACTTGGGCGGACAGCGCAGCGGAGCCCTCGGGAGTGAAATGGACATTGGCCGGCAGCTGCCAGACGGGATGAGTCCGAGCCAGGGCCCAGAGGTCGTCGACCTCGACGCCGGCCTCGCGCATGACGCTGCGCGCCGCGTCGTTATAGAGGACTTCCTCGCCCTCCACGCGCCCCACGGTACCGGCCGGCACGGGCGTCGTGGTGGCAAAAATGAGGCGGGCCCCGGTGGTCTGGAGCTGCGTCACGATCTGCCGGAGGTGGTTCGCATACTCGGCCGGCGTGGCCAGCGGGCGATCCCCGGACTTCGGAATCAGATAATTGCCCTGCGCGTCCATGTACTTGAGGTCATGCAGGCCGAAATTGAAGTAGATGACGGACCAGGGCCGCTCGCCGAGCCACGTCGGCAGGCGCGCCAGCCCGTACACGGTGGGACCGCAATTCTCGGGCGGGCGCTGGACATTGGCGCGTCCGGCGAGCCGCGCCCGAACCTCCCGCGTGTAGGCGATGGAAATCGAGTCTCCGATCAGGAGCACGCGGGGCAGCCCCGGAACCTCCGCCACCGGCTCCAGCGCCGGGGCCAGCGCTGGAGACAGGGGGTGATGCAGCCCGAGCTTGACGAGGTCGATCTCCGCGCGGGCCGGAGAGCCGAAGATGGTTCCCAGCACTCCCAGAAGGACCAGCGTGGAACGGCGGGCGGACATGAACGAAGTGAAACTAGACCTTCACCTTCACCACCACCTTGAGCACCTCAGCGGGGGCACCCCACGCGCAGGACGGAATGTGGGCATCCTCCGGATAGAAAATCGCATACTGGCCCTCGCGCACCTGCACGGGAACGCCCTCGGGGATCAGCGCAAACAGGGCGGCATCCTTGGACTCGTCGAAGGGCATGGTGACCACCTTCATGAGCGGCAGCGGCGCCCAGTACATGACCTCGCGTCCGCTCAGCATGAACTGGATGTCGATGTACTTTTTGTGCGCCTCGTACTGGCGCTCCTCGACGGGCTTGGTGGCGTGACGTTGCACGAACGCATAGACCTCCTCGCCGTCGATTTCGTAGCGTCCAGGGGCCTTCTGGTCGGTGACGGTGCGAAGGAAGGCGAAGGCCTTGTGGAAACGGGGGGACAAGGCGCTGTAACGCGCAGCTTGGTCAAGGGTATCGAGGATCATGAGAAAAGGGTAACGGGCAAAGACACTTCTCGGCGCGGCGGGGCGCAGCGAGAGCGGGTCAGCAGGGCAAAGCGTCCACGTGCAAGACGGAGGCCGCAGGGACGCGCCCATTGGACCGGGCTTTGGTCCAGGCCGGGGTCAGGCCTGACGACGAAGGAAAAGAGCGAGGGTTTGGGCGGCGTTGCGCCACCCGTTTCGAAAACGGTTGCGGCGCCCAAGGCGCCGCAACGCGGCCATAAAAAAGCTTCACTCCCGAATCAGATCCGGAAGTGAAGCGAAAGACCGAGTCAGGTTCCTTAGAACTTGTAGGTCGCGGCGAACGTGAACGTGCGCGGCGGGCTCGGGTCAACGAAGAGCGGGGTCTGCGCACCCATCGCGAACGCCTTGTCGAGGACGTTCTCGATGTTTACGCGGACGGTCCAGTTCTTGTTCACCACATAGCCGACGAACATGTTCATGTTCCAGACCGACTCGAGGACGATCGGGGCCGGGGTCACACCGGTCGGATAGATGTAGGAAGCGCCCTGGGTGGAGAAGTAGTTGCCACCGGTCTTGCTGGCGCCGCCGCCGATGCTGACACCCTTGAGGGCGCCCTCGTTGAACTCATAGCGGGTGAAGAAGCTGTAGAGGCTGTCGTAGGTGTTGTTCACCTTGGCACCCGTCTGGTCCTCAACCGTACCGCGATAGGCCGTGGCAATGATCTGCCACTCCGGGATCGGGGCCCAGGAGATGTTGCCGTCCCAGCCCTTCTGGTACTGTACGCCGGCGGCCGCGAAGAACGGCTGCTGGGTGATCGGGCTGAGGCCGCCCTGGAGCACGGCGACATTGGTCAGCTCGATGTCGAAGTACGACAGCGTGGTGGACAGACGACCGCCGAAGAGGGAAGTCTTGAGACCGAACTCCTGGCCCTTGCCGACCTGAGCGGGAAGCAGGATGCCGTTCACGTCACGGGTGTTGCTGTTGCCCTGGGGCGCGAAGGTCGTGGAGTCGAGGACGTAGAGGGCCACATCCTTGATCGGGTTGAAGACCACACCGTAACGGTGGAGGTTTTCATCGAACTGCACGATGCGCGTGCCGCCCGCCGTGTTGCGGGTCAGGATGTTCGGGACGTCGTTGATCTGCAGCGAGGCGGCGCTCCAACCAGCCACGAGGATCAGGCGGTCAGGAATGACCGTCGCCTGGTGCTGGTAGTAGTAGGTCGCGCGGCGATTGTTCGTCCACGTGCCGAAGGAGCCGACCGGAACATAGGAGTCGTAGGTCGGGACGACCACGGAATCCATGTTCGGGTTCGAGATCGAGAAGGCCTGCGCACCGGTGCCGCCGCCGAAGGTCGTGCTGCGGGGGAAGGAACCGCGGACATACTCGTCGGTCAGCGTGAAGCCGGCCGCGCTCTGGTTCTCAACGGAGCCGATCTTGTAGGTGCCGATGATGTCCTGATTCAGCACCCAGTTTTCCTGGCGCTGGTAGTTGCGACGGGCGAAGAGCGTGAACTCGTTCTTCACCAGATCGAGGCCCTGCGGAAGCAGGTTCGTGCCCTTGCGAACGTACTTCAGGTGCGAGAGGGAGGTCTTGGACTCCCAGTTGTCAGCAAAACGGAAGAGCAACGCGGCGCGCTGGCGCAGCTGGTTGTGGTTTTCCATGATGCCCTTCGGGTAATAGCCCTCGTCACGGCCGGCGCCGGTGTAGAGCTTGCCGTTCGGGAGGACGAAGTTCTGGCCGCCAGCGATCGAGTCGATGTCCACATAGTCAAGCGCGACACGGACGGTCGCATTCTTGAAGTCGAACTGCATGGTCGGATGGAGCGCCACGCGGTCATCCTTCATGTTCTTGAGGAAGGTGTCGCCGCCCTGGAAGGCCGCGACCGCACGGTAGGAAACCTTGGTGTCACCGAGATTGCCCAGCGGGCCGGTCGAATCGACCTCCGCGCGATAAAGGCCCTCACTGGTGATCGAGGCGTTGACGATCTGCTGATCGAACGGGAGGGGCTTCTTCGTCGATTTGAGGACGATGCCGCCGACACCCGCATTCGCGTAGAGCACGCCGGCGGGGCCGCGGATGACCTCGTAGGAGTCAATGTTGACGTTGTCGCTGTACGGCACGTTCTCGATCGAATCGTCGAGATACGGGTTCAACGTACGCGCGCCGCGGAGGCGGACGGACTCACCGCGGTAGAACTGGCTGGCACCGCCGATGGCCAGGACGTCCGAAGTGCGGACGGCGCCGATGTCCTTCACCAAGTCGCTCGTGATAACGAGAATCGACTGGGGAATCTTGATCAGCTCCTGGTTCGTCTTGAAACCGGAGGCGGCGTTGTTGGCAACGTAACCACGGTCCTGGGTCGACTGAACTTCGAATTTCGACATCTGCACGACGTTCTCCGAGGCGTTGGCGCTCGGAGTGGCGGCGGGCGAGGTCTGGGCGGAAGAGAACACGGACGTGGCAAGCGAAGCCACGCACGCGGTGAGGGTCTTGGTGACGAGCGAAGTGCGCGATTTACTGGGTGTCATTTGGTTGGCAGGGCTAAGAAAGAGGACCGCTAAGCGGACCACTATTGTATACACTGTCACGACACCGTGACGTTAAGTCAAGCCCTCTGCATACGGTTCTCCGCAGGGAATCTTGCCTGCCCGCGACGTTGCGAACGGCCTACCCCGCCCGCGAGATACACCGGTTCAAGACCGTGTTCCCTGATTTGAATCCGTCCGACAGGAGGCAGGGCCGAAAGCGACCGGCCGGACCGGTTTTGCCGGAGACCTTCGTCGGGCCCGCGTCGCGGGACTCGCCCCCCCGATCAAAGGATAATCGGCTCCGCAAGCATATTGAACGCATCCATTTGCGCTTTGCTGCGACTGCCGAGATCGTGTTCGATCAGCTCGTGGAGGTGGTACTCCATCGCCCGCTTGGCGCCGAAGGAGTCTGAGGCCGCGATGGCATGATAAATGTCGGCGTGCTTGGCCTGGACCATTTTGCGACGCGCATCGTAAACCGCCTTGTTCGAGGCCGGCTTTTCGCCGACGTTCGGCCCGGCCAGGACGCGCTCAAGGAGGTGCAGGCGAACAATCTCTTTTTTCATGAGATGGTTCTTCGCCGCCTCCATGATGGCCAAGTGAAACCGGGCGTCCTCCCGCGCGAGTTCCTGCAACATCGGGTGCTCCTGCTCCGACATGCGGATCCGCTCCACCAGGTCACCCATGGTCTCCAGCGCCTGCCGGATCTCGCGGAGGTCCGCGTCCGTGCGATTGCGCGCCGCCAGGCCGGCCGCATGACTTTCCAGCGCCAGCCGGAGATCACACATCTCACGGAACTCCTTTAAATCGATAGATTTAACTGTCGCACCCAGGTGGGGCTTGATCTCCACCAGTCCATCCGCCTCCAATTTGCGCAGGGCATCCCGGATCGGCGTGCGACTGACCTTGATCTCCTCCGCCAGGTAGCCGGTCATCAGCGCAAAGCCCGGGGGAAACTGGCCGTTCAGCACCCGTTTGCGGATATAGTCATAGGCAACATCTGTGTTGACACTTTTCATCTCCGGATCGACCTCTCAGTGTATACAATAGAATTTGCCCCACACGCAATCCTCCGTTCAGATATTCTGACCGGATGTGCAGGCCAGATCGAAACCCCGGCAGGTTTTCCTAACCCCAAATCCACGTGCATTCACTTCTCGTTATCGGCTGCGGAAGCATAGGCGAGCGTCATTTGCGTTGCTTCCAGGCGACCGGCCGGGCCCGGCCCACCGCCTGCGACGCCTCCCCTGCCCTGCTCGAGACCATTGCGAGGACCTACCAGGTTCCGACGACGACCGACTGGCAGCAGGCGCTGGCCACCGGCTCATTTGACGCGGCGGTCATCTGCACCCCCGCCCACCTCCACGTGCCGATGGCGACGCAGATCCTGAAGCAGGGCATTCCGGTCCTGATCGAGAAGCCGCTCTCGCAATCGCTCGCCGGCATTCAGGAACTCATCCAGACCCGCGATGCGTCCCGCCGGGTCGCGGTGGTCGCCTACGTGCTCCACGTGTTCCCCATCCTCAGCCAGGTGCGCGATTTCCTCCGCAGCGGTGCGCTCGGGCCGGTGCTGCACGCCACCAGCGTCAGCGGCCAGAATTTTCCGAGTCTCCGGCCGGCGCACGCCGCGCACTACTCGAAGACGTACTACCGCGACCGCAAGATGGGCGGCGGCGCGATTCAGGATGCCCTCACCCACACGGCCAACTGGATGGAGAGCGTGCTCGGGCCGACCGACAGCTTGATCTGCGACTGCGCGCATCTCGCTGTTCCCGACGTCACGGTCGAGGACACCGTCCACATCAGCGCGCGCAACGGCGGCGCACTCGTGAACTACTCCCTCAACCAGTTCCAGGCGCCCAACGAGTCAACCCTCCAGTTCAACACCGCGCAGGGCAGCGTGCGCATCGACCTGCACCTGCGGCGCTGGGGCTGGTTCCGTCTCGGCGACAAGGACTGGACCTGGAACGAGGTCCCCGCCGTCGAGCGCGACACCCACTTCACCGAACAGGCCAATCGCTTCCTCGACCTGATCGAGGGGAAGCCAGCTCAACTCTGCTCTCTCGAGGCCGCGCTGCAGACGCTCCGCTTCAATCTCGCCGCCCTGGAGTCCGCCGAGTCCGGCTCCCGCGTGGCCTGCGCCACGGTCAAGGGCTAGCTCCTCTCCTCCGCTCCCCCGTCGCCATGAAACGAGCCCACACCCGCCCGCCTTCCGCGCGCACCTCCCAGGCGCCCGCTCGTCCCGTCCGCAAGTCCCGCCCGGCCGCCGCCGCCCGTCCCGCCATCGACATCGATGCGAACCGGCGCCTGCTGAACAATTATCGCTTCGTCGAACACGAGGGCCTGCGCCTGCTCGCCGGCTGGCTGCCCCGCGCCGCGACCTTCGAGCTCAAGTGCGAGATGGGCCGCACGCTCTGGGAATACTCCCAGCACGTGAACGCCCTCTACCTGCGCCTGCGCGAAATCCAGTCGCCCGCCTTCCAGCTGCCGTCAGATCCCGCCCTCGTCCAGGTCATGCGCGAGCTCGTCCACGCGCCCGATGAATTCGGATTCCTGCTCGCCCTCTTCCGCGAGATCAACCCGAGCCTGATCCGCGCCCTCGAGTCACACGAGAAGGCCACCTTCCCCAACAGCGACCAGCCGAGCGTGCACGTGATCAGCCACGCCCTCCTCGACCTGCGCGGCCAGATGGCCCGCGTCGAGCCCCTGCTTCGCGCCGCCGAGCGCGCCGGCAAGGTCACCCCGGCCGCCCGCCAGTGGCAGCGCTACATCGCCCGCCTGCTCGCCGCCGCCGGCGGCGTCAGCGGGCGCGAGAAGCGCGCCGCCGCCCCGGTGGCCGCGCCCGCCGTCCGGACGGAATTCAAAATGCCGCGCGAGGCCGCCCGCGACGAGCGCTTCACCAATCTGCTCGCCGACCAGGTCGCCATGCCCAATGAGGAACTCTACGATGCGCACACCGTCGAGGAGTTCGAGCGCTACTCCACCGAGATGCTCGCGGCGGAGACGGTCGCCTTCATCCTCTACAGCGTCGAGGGCATGCCCTGGGAGTTCCAGTACGACAGCGCCCGCCATCTCTACGACGAGGTCCGGCACTGCCTGATGGGCTACGAGTGGATGCGCGCCCACGGCATGAATCCCTTCAAGTCGCCGCAGTATGTCCACATCTACAAGTGGCGGAGTCAGTTTCCGCCCGTCATGCAGTACTGCATGCTCACCATGGGCAATGAGGAGCACGCCTTTCCCTACCGCCACCGCCGCGTCGAGGCCCACCAGCAGGCCGGTGACAAGCTGAGCGAGCAGTTCGTGCGCTACGACATCGCCGACGAGACCCAGCATGTGCGCTTTGGCCGCCGCTGGCTGCCCGAGCTGCTCAAGCATGTCGGGGAAAAGCGCTCGCTCGCCGACTACAGCACCGCCGTGCTCAAGGTCTGGGCGGATGAGTACCGCACCGGCAAGCTCACCCTCAACGTCGAGTAAGCCCCGCCCACCCATGAGCCTGGTCAAGCATCCCCACGCCATCCGCCTCGCGATGCTCGGCTGCACGCCGGGCAACGGCCATCCCTACTCGTGGAGCGCCATGTTCAATGGCTACAACCGCGAGGCGATGACCAAGGAGTGTCCCTTCGCCGGCATCCCCGTCTACCTCAACAAGCAGCCGACCGAGGGCTTCACCATCCCCGGCGCCCAGGTCACGCATATCTGCTGCACCGGTGAGGGCGGCTTCACCGCGGAACATGTCGCGAAGTGCTCCCTCATCCCGCACGTGGTCAAGGAGCCCACGGATGTGATCGGACACGTGGACGCCGTCATCATCGCGACCGACATCGGCGGCGAACACGTGGAGCGCGCCCGCCCGTTCATCGAGGCCGGTCTGCCCGTCTTCATCGACAAGCCGCTCACCGACAACGCGCCGGATCTGCGGACGTTCATCGCCTGGGCCGACGCCGGCCGGCCGCTCATGTCCTCCAGCAGCATGCGCTACGCGAAGGAATACCTGCCCTACCGCATCTCCACCCGCGAGCTCGGCGCCCTCCGCTACGTCAGCATCACGACCCCGAAGAGCTGGGAGACCTACGGCATCCACGCTCTGGAGGGCATGTACCCGATCCTCGGTCCGGGCTTCCTCAGCGCCCGCAACACCGGCTCGCCCTCCCGCAATGTCGTCCACCTCAAGCACCAGAACGGGGCCGATGTCATCGTCGTGGCCAACGCCGACATGTACGGCGGCTTCGGCTGCCTGCAGCTGATCGGCACCGCCGGCCACGTCAACCTGACCACCGGCGACACGTTCTTTTCCTTCAAGTCGCAACTCGAGGCCTTCATTAGCTATCTGCGCACCGGCACGCGTCCGTTCCCGTTCTCCGAGACCGTCGAACTGATGCGCCTGCTCATCGCCAGCCTCCGCAGCCGCGACGAGGGTGGCCGCGAGGTCCCTCTCACTGAAATCTAAGCACCCACCCCACCCCTATGAACCTCCGCCCCAGCCGCGTGCTCAAGCTCCTGCGCGAAAAGCAGCTCCCGACCGTCCTCAAGATCAACCTGTCGGACCCGCGGGTCACCGAGATCGCCGGCCTCAGCGGCGTCGACGCCGTCTGGCTCTGCATGGAGCACGTGCCCAATGACTGGGTCGGCATCGAGAACCAGGTCCGCGCGGCACGGGTCCACAACATCGACAGCTTCGTCCGCGTCGGCCGCGGCAGCTACAGCGACTACATCCGCCCGTTTGAGGCTGACGCCACCGGCATCATCGTGCCCCACGTCGCCAGCGCGGCCGAGGCCCGGCAGATCGTCGAGTGGGTCCGCTTCCATCCGATCGGCAAGCGCGCCCTCGACGGCGGCAACATCGACGGGCAGTTCTGCCTCGTCCCGATGGACGAGTATATCCGCCACTCCAATACCGAGCGGGTCGTCATTCTCCAGATCGAGTCCCCCGAGGCGCTCGAGAATGTCGAGGCGATCGCGGCCGTTCCGGGCTTCGACGGCATTCTCTTCGGCCCGGGCGACTTCAGCCACCGCATCGGCAAGGCCGGCCAGATCGACGCCCCCGAGGTCGTCGCGGCCCGCAAGCGTGTCGCCGTCGCGGCCCGCCAGCACGGCAAGTTCCTCATGACCGCCGGCCTGATCGCCCCGCTCGAGGAGCTCGTCGCCGAGGGCTATCACGTGATCGGTATCGGCGCCGACGTGGTCGCCATCACCAGCTACGCCAAGCAGCGCCTCGATCTGGTCCGCGGCCTGATCGACAAGCTCCCGCCGACGCTCAAGCCGGCCCTGCGCTCGCCCTACGCCTGAGTCGCCCCGCGTTCCGGCGCCCGTCCCGCCCCCGCCCTCCGCCGCCCATGCGCCTCGCCTCGCTCGTCACGGTCGTCACGGGCGGAGCCTCCGGCTTTGGCGAGGGCATCGCCGAAACCTTCGCCGCCGAGGGCGCACGCGTGGTCGTGGCCGATCTCAACGCGGACGCAGGGGAGGCCCTCGCCGCGCGGCTGCGGGCGGCTGGACACGCGGCCCGGTTCTGCCGCACGGATGTCACCCGGACCGACGACATGGCCCGGCTCGTCGCCGACTGCCTCGCGCACTTCGGCCGCCTGGACGTGATGGTCAACAACGCCGGCATCAGCCACGCCAACCAGCCCATGCTCAACGTGGGCGAGGCCGAGTTCGACCGGATCTTTCAGGTCAACGTCAAGAGCCTCTACCTGGCCGCCGTCCACTGCGTGCCCGTTTTTCGCCGCCAGGGCGGCGGCAGCTTCATCAATATCGGCTCCACCGCCGCCGTCCGCCCGCGCCCGGGCCTTACCTGGTACAATGGCTCCAAGGGCGCAGTCCTGCTGCTGACCAAATCCATGGCGGTCGAACTCGCGCCCGACCGGATCCGCGTCAACGCGATCAATCCCGCCCTCGCCGAGACTCCGCTGCTGGCGACGTTCATGGGCGGGAATGATACGCCCGAGCTGCGCGCGAAGTTCCTCGCGTCCATTCCGCTCGGCCGCCTTGGCCAGGCCCGCGACGTCGCGCACGCCGCCGTCTTTCTCGCCGATCCCGCCTCCGACTTCATCACGGGCGCCTGCCTCGAGGTCGACGGCGGCCGCTGCATCTGAATCCTTTCCTCCTCCCTCCCATGGCTGAAACCACCACCATCTCCCTCCACGACAAAGTCATCATCCAATTCGGCGGCACCGGCCTGCTCGGTCGCGCGCTCGTGAAGTCCCTCTCGTCGGCCGGCGCCAACCTCATCGTCGCCTCCCGCAACCGCGCCGCCCTCGAATCCCTCGCCGCCTCAGAGCTCGCGGCCGGACGCACCGTCCGGATCGAGGAAACCGACATCGGCTCCGAGGAGTCGCTCCTCGCCCTCCGCGACCGCGTGCTCAAGGCCCACGGCCGCGTCGACGGCATCGTCTTCAACGCCGTGGCCCGCCCGATGCGGTCGATGGATGACGACCTCTCCATCTGGCGCGCCTCGATGGAGGTCAACGCGACCGGCTTCTTCGCCACCTGCCGCGTGTTTGGTGACGCCATGGCCAAGCAGGCCGAGGGCGGCAGCATCGTGAACATCGGCTCGATCTACGGCATGGTCGGCAGCAATCCCTCGCTCTACGAGGGCACGAACATGACCACCGCCCCCGACTACTTCTTCCACAAGGGCGGCATGGTCAACCTCACCCGCTACCTCGCCTCCCACTACGGTCCGCAGCGCGTCCGCGTCAATGTCGTCTCCCCCGGTGGCATCTACAATCCGGAGAAGCCCCAGGCCCCCGAGTTCATCGCCCGCTACAACAAGATCACCATGCTAGGCCGCATGTGCGACGCCCGCGAGGTCGGCGGCGCAGTCATCTTCCTGCTCAGCGACGCCTCCACCTACGTCACGGGCGCCAACCTTCCGGTCGACGGCGGCCACACCGCCAAATGAGCCGCTGGCACTCCCTCGAAGGCAAGACGGTCTGGGTCACCGGCGGCGCCGGTTACCTCGGTTCCGCCATCACGATCGAACTCGATCAGGTCGCGGCCAAGATTCTCTGCTTCGACCTGCCGGGCCGCGCCGAGGCCCTCGTCCGTGACCACGGGCTCAAGCGGACTATTCCGCTCACGGTCGACATCAACCGCGCTGACACGCTTCCCGGCGAGCTCGACCGCCTCCTCGCCGAGCACGGAGTCCCTGACGGCGTGGTCCACCTCGTCACCGCCTCCTCCGGCGGCAAACGTCTTGAGGTCCTCTCGCCTGAGGAGTTTCAACGGACCTTCGATCTTGCGCTCACCCCCACCTTCATCCTCTGCCGCACCCTGGCCGAGCGGATGAAGCCCCGGGGCAGCGGCAGCATCGTGCTCTTCGCCAGCATGTACGGCGTGGTCGCGCCCGACGCGCGCATCTACCACGATCCCATGGCGCCCAACCCGATCGACTACGGCGCAGCCAAGGCCGCCACGATCCAGCTCACGCGCTACTTCGCCATGCACTACGGTCCGGCCAACATCCGGTTCAACTGCGTGACCCCCGGCCCGTTCCCGAATCCGACCGTGCAGAAGAACCACCCCGCCTTCATTGCCGACCTGAACAAGAAGACCGTCCTCGGTCGCGTCGGCCAGAATCCGGAGATCGTGGGCCCGACCCTGTTCCTGCTGACCGACAGCGCGTCCTTCGTCACCGGGCACAGCCTCGTGGTCGACGGCGGCTGGACCATCTGGTGAACACCCGCGGCGGCCTGCACCCCGACCATTGCCCATGATCCCTTCCGCCCCGCCGTCCGCCGCGCCATGGGTCGCCCTCCCCTGTGCGCCAAATGCGGACCGCCCGGCGCCGCAGGAGGCAGGCGGGGTCGACGAAACCTGGCGCCCACTCGGCCAGGCCTGGCGGCGCGCCGGGCTCGAGCCGGGCTTCAATCCCGGCTGGGCCCGCCTGCGCTGGCAGCCCTCCGCCCTCGAGGTCGAAACGATCTTTCTCGGGCGCAATCCGCGCAACCGGGCCCGTAAGCTCAACGAGCGCACCTGGGAGTTGGGCGATATCGCCGAGGTCTTCGTGCTGGCGCCGGACGGCCGGACTTATGTGGAGATCCACGTCACGCCGGAGAACCAGCGGCTCCAGCTCCGCTGGCCGCGCGACGGCCTCGCCCGCTTCCGGGCCGGTACCGCGACGTTGGAGGACTTTCTCGTGAGCGATCCCACGTGGATCGCGAGCACGACCCACCTCGGATCTGATTTCTGGTCGGCCCATGCGACGATTCCCTTCACCGCGCTGGGCCTCGATCCCGCCGCGCCGTCTGCGCCCGGACCGCGCGTCGCGATCTGCCGCTACGACTGCACCCGCGGCGGCGAGCCCCTGCTTTCGTCCACCGCCCCGCTGCAGGAACCGAACTACCATCGGGTCGACGACTGGCCGCCCCTGTCGCTGACCGGCACGCCCACGCCCGCAGCCTGACCTCAGCCCAGCGGCGCCCGCACGCAGTCGGCGTAGCGCAGCTTCATTCCATCCTCGCCGCTCAGGGCCAGGACATCGCCACCGAGCCGAACCAGGCGCAGATCCGCGACGGGTTTGGGCAGGCGCCCGACAACCGTGACAACGCCCGTCGCAAGGTCACAGGCCAGGATCTCGTCGGCAAAGGCATCGGCATAACCGCCAAACCAGAGCACGCGGCCCTCATGGGCCAGTCCGCCCATCGCCCGACAGGGCCGCGGCAGCGTGCCGATCCGCGACCATCGGTCGTCGCGGGCATCATAGCAGAGAATCTCGTCGAGGTTCCGTACCCCCGCGCCGTCCGGCACACAGCCGCCGGCCACCACGAGGCAATCGCCCACCGCGGTGACGGCGCTCACGAAGCGCGCGGGTCCCGGCAGAGGCGCGCGCTCTTCCCACGCACCTGTGCCTGAGCAACTCCACAGCGTCCGCGTCGCGGAGGCATAGTCGGTGCCCTGCCCCGCGAGCCCGCCGACGACATACACCGTTTCCCGGATCACGCCGGCACCCACCGTCCGGCGCGCCTCCGGCAGCGCCGGCCACGGACGCCACGCGCCGCCACGGGTGGCCCACACCTCGCGACTGCCCTCGGTCTCCCCGCCCCCGCCGAGCACCACGAATTCCCCGCCGCAGACCACGCCCACCGCATCCCCCGCCAGCCGGGGCACCGGCGGCAGGCTGCTCCAGCGCCCGGTGGCCGGATCGAAGCGGTCGGCCGTGTCGACCCAATGCTTGCGCCCTTCCGCCCAGTAGGTGCCTCCGGCCACCAGGACCTCCGACCCCAGCGCGGCGATCGCACAGCCCGCGCGCGGGAGCGGCATGACTCCGGCGGACTTCCACGCAGCGAGAGGGAGCAGCATCATGGGGAAATTTCTTCGTTCAGGGTATCCGGTCCCACAGCACGCGGTGATCGAGATCGGAGATCTTGGCACAACCGAGCAGGGACATGGCCATGAGCAATTCCTTGCGCAGGATTCGGATCACATGCTCGACGCCCGCCGCGCCGCCGATTGCCAGCCCGTAGACATACGGCCGCCCGATCTGCACCGCCGCCGCCCCCAACGCCAGTGCCTTGACGATATCAGTCCCCCGGCGCACGCCGCCATCCACAATCACGGGCACCCGGCCGGCCACCGCCGCGACGACCTCCGGGAGGACCTCGATCGTCGCCGGCAGCGTATCCAGGCAGCGCCCGCCATGATTCGACACCATGATCCCCTCGGCGCCGGAGCCGACCCCCAGCAGGGCGTCCTCGCCGCACATCACGCCCTTCAGCAGCAGGGGCACGCGGCAGATCGAGCGCAGCCACTCCACGTCTTTCCACGTCAGATTGGCCGGGATCACGGCGTCCAGGGTCTGGATTGACGAGGGTTCCCGGCTCCCGGCCAGATGCGGATAGGTGACTCCCGGCGGCAGCGCCATCGGCAGGCGCTGCTGGCGGTAGCGCGCGCCGTCCAGCGGACTGTCGACCGTCACGCAGATGGCCTCCGCGCCCGCCGCCTGCACGCGCTCCACCAGATCCCGCGTCACGCCGCGGTCCTTCACCACATACAGCTGGTACCAGATTGGCGCCTTCGCGACCTTCATCACGTCCTCGATGCTCGTGTGCGTCCCCGAGCTGAGTCCAAAGGTCACGCCCATCGCCCCAGCCGCCTCTGCGGTCGCGAGTTCGCCCCGCGGATGGGTGAAGCAATGGCCCGCGGTCGGCGCCAGCAGCAGCGGGAGCGGCATGCGCCGACCGAGCAACGTGGTCGAGCAGTCGAGCGTCGAAAGATCCCGCAGCACGCGCTGGCGCAGCCGATAGTCGGAAAACCGCTCGCGGTTCCAACGCACGGTGATCTCGTCCGCCGCCCCGCCGGAAACGTAATTATAGACGACCCGCGGCATCGCCGCCCGAGCCGCGTCCTCGACGTCGTCGAGGTTGAGCAGCGATTCGAGATTCAACCCGGAGTCGGCACTCATGGGAGCGATTCCTCAGGGCTGCAGCGAGATCCAGCGCCGCTCGGCCGACGACTGCAGCATGGAGCGAAAAGCCGCAACCGACGCGCGGCCGGCCTCGGCGGTGCCGATCTCGCTTGGCTTGCCCTCGATCGCCGCGATGAAGGCGGCCATCTGGTCGCAATAGGCCTGCATGCGCACATCCGCGAAGGCCGTGTCCGCACCCTCATGCTTGACCGGGGGCTGCTGCGAGACCACCCGCCAGCCGTTCTCATCCGAGAGCCGGAGCTCGCTGTAGGCGTCCAGGTCAAGCAGCGCCTTCGAACCCGTGATCCGGAAGCGGAAATCCTCGCCGGGAAACGACGGCGCGGGCAACGCGCGGCTCGAAAAGAGCGAGCCAATCGCGCCGTTGGAAAACTCGAGCAGCGACATGGTCGTGTCCTCGACCTTGATCCCGGGCAGGAAGGTTCGGGACAGTGACGAGACGGACGTCACGTCGGCACGCATGAACCAGCGGAGCAGATCGATCGCGTGGGGCGAGCTGTTGAGGAGGTGGCCGAGGCTGCGCGGATCATTCCACCAGGACCAGTCGCCGCCAAATCCACCGGCCTTGATCGCGCCGGCGTACATCGGCATGGAGACCTGCACGGCGAGGATGTCACCAATCGCCCCGCTGCGAATCAGCTCGCAGGCCTTGCGGTTGTTGACGCGGAAGCGCTGCTGGTAACCGACCCCGAGCTGGAGCTTTCGCTCCGCAGCGGCCGCCATCATGCGGTCGCAGTCCTCCACCGAGGTCGCGAGCGGCTTCTCGACCAACACATGCTTTCCCTGGGCCAGCGCCGCCAGCGCCTCCTCGACATGGAGGTGATGCGGGGTTGTCAGCACCACGGCATCAATGTCGGGCCGGGCGAACAGCGACTCCTTGGTCGGTTCGAGCGCCACCTGATACCGCGCGGCCAGCGCCGGCGCACGGGAACCGCCCGCGATCGCCTTGAGTTCCGCATTCGGCAGGCGGCGCGCCGCCTCGGCGTGCGTGCGGCCCATGAAACCGGATCCAATGATTCCAAATCGAATGACTTTCATCGCGTGAGTGCTGGAGGAGTGACCCGGTCCGGACGTGGGGGTGGGCCGCGGAAGAGGGAGGGAGGGTTGAGGGAGGAGAGAAAGACGCGCGACAGCACGGGATCCATCAGGCACCCCAGCGCTGGAATGCCTCGATCGCCTCGTAATTCGCCAAACCGAGATGGTCGTAGAGCTCGGCCAGGCGCCGGTTCTGCCGTTCGGCCTGCTGCCAGAGCTCATTCGTGCCGTGCGCCAGCGCCGCGGCCTGGCCGCGCTGCGACTTGTGGTGGTGCATCGCACTGATCTTCTCGGAAAGCTCGTGCGGGCTGAGCGGCACCGCCATGTCCACCTCGGCCGGCTCCCACGGACGATCGGTCCCTGCAAAGAGCCAGATGCGGCAATCCTTCAGCCAGGCCGCCGCGTGGGCTGACGCCAGCGCCTGCCGCAGCAGGCCAAAGCAGACGGCCGACAACGAGCTGGGGTCCGCGGCCTGACCTGTGACAAAGATCTGGTGCGGTTGCACCTCGTCGAGCAGCGCCGACACCGCCTGCACATCAGCCGGACCGAGGCGGAACTGGCGGTACTTGCCCTTCTCATAGAACGGCAGATCGAGGAAACGCAGGCGCTCGGCCGGCAGCCCGAGCACGCGCAGCGCCGACCGCGCCTCACCCCGCCGCAGCAGGCCCTTGAGCCGGCGCACCTCGTCGGAATCCACCGCGAATGCGCCCCGTGACAGCAGCTGCTCGCGCACGCTGCGCGCAAAATCCGCCTTGCCCGCGCTCAGACCCTTGCCGTCCTGTGCCAGCTCGAGCATGAGGTCCGCGGCCATCTCTGCATCCTCGTCCGGCACCGCCAGATTGCCCGAGGTCAGGTACGCGACCGTGACGGCGTGACCCTGCTTGACCAGACGCCGCAGCGTCCCGCCCATGCCCAAGGTGTCATCACAGGGCTCCGGACTCAGCACCAACACGCGCTTCGGGAAGGGCGTGGCCCGCTCCGGGCGATGCGAGTCATCCGCGGTCGGCTTTCCTCCGGGCCAACCGGTGATGGTGTGCTGGACCTGATTGAAGATCCGGATGTTCACCTCGTAGGCCGGTCCCTGCTCGGTCAGCAGGTCAGCCATGCCATTCTCGCCGTACTCCTCGTCAACCAGCTTGAGGATCGGCTTCTGCAGGTGCAGTGAAAGCCACACCACCGCGCGGCGAGCGATCGCCGGCGTCCAAGTGACGGGGCCGACCAGCCAGGGCAAGCGGGACCGCGTGAGTTCGCTCGCCGCGGCGCTGTCGAGGTGGAAGGCGACGTCGTCATGCCCCTGCAGGAGGCTCGCGGGCAGTGTGTCCGACGGTGCGGCCTCGACCGCCTGGGCCACCACGCCCGCCTTGGCCGCGCCCCACGCGAGCAGGCGCACCCGGCGTGCGTCGCGGATCGTGCCCACGCCCATCGTGATCGCGTAGCGCGGGACATTCATCTCGCCGCGGAAATCGCGGGCGGCATCTCGGCGGGTCAGGGAGTCGAGCGTCACGAGACGCGTGCGGGACTCGCGACCCGAGCCGGGCTCATTGAAGCCAATGTGACCAGTCCGGCCGATGCCCAGCACCTGGAGGTCAATGCCGCCCAGCGCCTTGATCTTCGCCTCGTAGGCCGCACAGGCCGCAAAGATCTCCCCGCGGGCGAGCGTGCCGTCCGGCAGATTGATCGCATCCGCCGGCAGATCGATGTGCTGGAAGAGCTGGTCGTGCATGAACCGCCAGTAGCTTTCCGGGTGTTCGCGCGACAGGCCCTGGTACTCGTCGAGATTGAAGGTGACAACGTTGCGGAACGACAGCCCCTCCTCGCGGTGCAGGCGGATCAGCTGCTGGTAGAGCCGGACCGGGGTCGAGCCCGTGGCCAGCCCGAGCACGGTCTTGCGCCCCGCGGCCTCGTTGGTGCGGATGAGCCCGCGGATCTCCTCCGCGATCAGCCGGCAGGCTTCGTCGGCCGAGCCGTGGATGAAGGACTTGATGCGCTCGCGCTGCTCGAACTCGGTGGGATCGTGGGTCATGGCAGCTTGAGCAGTTCGCGCACGAGGTTGCCGCAGTACCACTGCATGCGGGGCAGATGGAACGGCCCCTTCCAGAGATTGCCCTTGAGCTGAGTGGAAATGCGTCCGTCGCGGTGGGCGTAACCAAACCACTCGCCATGCTCCGGATCCGCAAAGACCCGCCGGGACCAGGCATACACCTCGCCATGCCAGCGCGCATAGCGCGCATCTCCGGTCAGCTGGTAGGCCAGCAGGGTCGCGATCTCCGCCTCGTTGTGCGGCCACCAGAACTTCATCTCCGCCCAGTACTCCTGCACCGGTTTGCCGTGCACGTCCACGAAGTAGAGCAGACCACCAAACTCCGGATCCCACCCACGCCGCCACATGCCGTCGAGGATCGCCAGACCGAGCGTCTGCATCGCGGCATCCCCGCGAAGCTTGGCCTCATGCAGGATGAACCACGCACACTCAATCGCATGGCCCGGATTGAGCGTGCGCCCGTCGAAGTGATCGGAAATCTCGCCCTCGGGCGTGACCGCCTCCATCAGCACGCCGAGGTCCGGCTTGTAAAAGTCGCGGCGGACTTCCTCGATCGAGCGGTCGATCCAGGCCGTGCAGGTCGCCTCGCCGACCGTCACGTCGCCCAGCAGCTTGCGGATCTCCTGCGCGGTGACGATGGCGATCATCAGCGGCGCGACGCCCTTCATCGGGCGGGTTTCCGGGTCGGTCTTGGGTGGCATCACCCCTGGCGTGAAGCTGTGGCGCAGGTAGGTCGCGAAGTAGCCGAGCGCCTCGTCCCTCGCCCGCGCGTCCCCAGTCGCCTTGGCATAGGCCGCACTGCCGATCGCGGCGAAGCATTCACTGTAGACGTAGCGGCGCATGCGCAGCGGCCGGCCTTCCCGGGTGACGGTGAAGTAGAGTTTGCCCCCGGGCCCGCGGCAGTGGTCGCGGATGAAATCGAGGCAGCTGCGGGCCTGCTCGAGCCACTCCGGCCGCCGGCCGCGGGTGAGGTAGGCGGTGGAGAACGTCCACGCCGCCCGTCCCTGAAGCCAGACCGCCTTGTCCGTGTCGATGATCGCCCCATCGCGAGCCAGGCCCGTGATCAGCCCACCGTGCTCGCGGTCCGCCCCGTGGCGCAGCCAGAACGGAAGCGTCCGTTCCAAGAGTCCGTCGTCGTAATCCCTGAGCAGGGAAGTGAGCTGCGGAACGGAGAGGCTCATGACGGAAGCAGTGAACCGAGGGGAACCGAACGGCGCAAGTTCCACCGGCAGCGCGCGACGCCGCCCGGACCGGTTACTTTTTGACGACAGCCCATTGGAAGAATCCGATGCGATCCAGTTCGACGCGGATCTTCTCGCGCTGTTCCGCGGTGCAGGTGCGGGTCGGCAGGCGGCTGTAGCCACAGTCGAGGCCGATCAGCGCCATGGTTGCCTTCAGCCCGCCGCGCCCGCCGATGCCCACGATGATTCGGACCATCTCGGCCGACAGCGACTGCAGGCGCCGAGCCTGCTCGAGGTCGCCGCGCTCGAAGGCCGCCATGATCGAGCGGTAGAGCGGTGCCGCAAAATTATAGGTCGAGCCCACCGCGCCGCGCACGCCAAAGGCGAGCCCGCCCAGCAGCATCTCGTCCACCCCGAAGAGAATCTCGTGCCGGCCGCCGCCGTACTCGATGCAGGCCAGCATCTCGTGCAGATTCGGGTCAGAGAACTTGATGCCCCGCAGCGTGGGCAGCTTCTGCTCCCCGAGCCGGAGGAACTCCACCATGTTGAAGGCCACCCCCGAGAGGATCGGGATGTGATAGTAGTAGAACGGCAGGGCGGGAGCGCCCGCCGTGATCACGCCGAGGCAGGCGATCAGGTTGTCGAGCCCATCCGGCTTGAAGTAGCCGGGCGGCGTCGCCGAGATCGCCGCGGCCCCACATTTCTGCGCGTGGGCCGCCAGCCCGCGCGCCTCCTCGATGCTGTTGTGTCCCACCTGGACCACGACCGGGACCCGCCCGGCCGCTGCCTTGATCGAGACCGCCGCCACGATCTCGCGCTCCGCCGTGGTGAGCAACGGCCCCTCACCCGTGCTGCCGCAGACGTACAGGCCCGCGGCGCCCTGGGCAATCACGCCGTCGACGACCGCCGGGATCCGCTCCACATCGAGCGAGCCGTCGGCCTTGAAGGGCGTGAAGGTGGCCGCTACGAGGCCGCTGAGCAGCCGGGGCGAGGAGGAATCAGCACGCGGGGTCATGGGCCGAACCTGACTAATAAATTCCGTGTCTCAAGAATTTTTTAGCCGAGGCGGGAGTTTTCTTTTGCCTCCCACCCCGCCGGGCGCATTCGATCGGCGGGTGAGCACCGGCTTTTCCCAGACCCCGCACATCGTGGAGCTGGCCCGGCGGCTGGAGGAGGATATCCGCCAGCGGGGCCTCAAGCCGGGCGACGCCTATCTCGACCTGAAGAAATCCGCCCGGATGCTCGGGGTGAGCAACTCCACGGCCAACCGGGCGCTGCAGCTGCTGACGCAGCGCGGCGCGCTCACCCGGGTCCAGCGTCTCGGCACCTTTGTCAGCGCGCCTCCCGCCGCCGCCGGTCCGCGCGCCCTGCGGCGGGTCTTCATGATCATGCACCGCGGCTATCTCCAGCAGGAGGGACGGCTGGCGGACGGTCTGCTCGTCGGCATCCAGAGCCAGCTCCCCGGCGCGGAGGTGCAGTTCAATTTTCTGCCCGCCACCGATCCCGCCCCCTTCGTGCACCAGCTGCTGGGCGAAATCCTCCGCGCCAAGGAGCCGGCCGGGATCGTCATCACCAAGGCGCCCTATGTGGTGCAGCGCCTCGTCAAGGACAGCGGCCTGCCCGCCGTCGTTCACGGTTCCCTTTACCCTTCCCTCTCCGGTCTGGCCTGGGTGGAGCAGGACAATCCAGCCATCGCCCGACTCATCGCCGGTTACATCCGGACCCACGCGTCCCGCCACATCTGCGTGCTGGCCCGCGAGACGATGTTTCCGGGCGACAACGAAGTCCTCGCGGAACTGGGCCGGCTGCTCGGCGCCGCCGGGTTTTCCGCCGCGGACTTTTCCGTGCGTCACCTGCCCGACGATCCCCGGGCCATCGCGGCCGAGATCGATGCCCAGATCGCCCGCCATCCCGCCGATCTTTGCCTGGTGTGCCGCTCGGAGGCCAAGGCTGAGGCCGCTCATCAGCATCTCGGCACGCTCAAGCTGCGCGGCCGCCGTCGTCCGCGGCTCATCGCGAGCGGGGTACTCCAGCACGCGCCGGGCTCCGCCCCGTACCCGTGCATCTATCCGACCCTGCCGCCCGAGGACATCGGCGCCGCCATCGGTCGTCTCCTCGCTCAGCAGGTGTCCCACCCCAAGCGGCCACCTGGCAATGTGGTCGAGCCGGTCGCGCTCTCCGAGGGCTGAACCCCGGCCCGCTCAGGCCCGACGAAAAGTGCCGCTCGTCCGCCGCGCGCGAATCCGTTAGCCCTTACCCATGGACACCCCGGCCGCGCTCGCCTTCGGCACCGCCACCTTCGGACGGGAGGTCGATCTTCCGGTCGCGCACCAGCTGCTCGATCATGCCTTCAGCGCCGGAATCCGGGATCTCGACACCGCCGCCCTCTATTCCGCCGGCGCCTCCGAGCGGATCATCGGCGCCTGGATCCGCGCTCACCCTGAACGACGCGCCCACGTGCGGATCGCGACCAAGATTTATCCGCCGTACACGCCCGAGGCCATCGCGGCCGCGGTCGGAACCGCATTGCAGAATCTGGCGGTCGATCACCTCGACCTGCTTTACCTCCACAAATGGGACGCCGCCGCCACCACCGCCGACACGCTGCGCGCCCTGGATGAGCTGCGGCAGCGCGGTCTCGTCCGCGCCATCGGCCTGAGCAATGCCAGCCAAGCCCAGCTCGCTGCCGCCCTCGCGGTGCAGCAACAACAAGGACTCACCGCGTTCACTTGGCTGCAGAACAATCACAACTTCGCCGTGCGCGCGGCCGGACCCGAGCTGCGCCGCTTCTGCCGCGCGCAGGGTGTGCAGGTCATCACCTACAGCCCGCTGGGGGCCGGCTTCCTCACGGGCAAGCACACTCGCGGCGTCGAACCCGGCTCCCGCTTCGCGGTGTCGCCGGCCCATGGTGACATCTACTTCAAACCCGAGTGCTGGGCCCGTCTGGCCTTCCTCGAAGCGACCGCGCGGAAGCACGGACTCGACCAGGCCCGGCTCGCCTTCGCCTGGGTGCTGCGCCAGCCCGGACTCGACCGCGTCCTCGTCGGCGCCCGCCGCCCCGATCAGATCGACCAGGCCCTCGCCGCCCAGCAACTCGACGCCGCGCCAGCCCTGGCCGAGTTGGATGCTTACGTGGACGCGTCGTCCGCCGACTAAACCGCTTGCTTCGGCGCCGCCGGGAATGGGAATCTCCCCGCCAGCATGGCCAAGATTCTCGTCACCGGCGCCGCCGGCTTCATCGGCAGTCACAGCGTGGACCGCCTGCTCGCCCAGGGCCATGAGGTGGTGGGCGTCGACAATCTGCGAACCGGCCATCGTCACAATCTCACCGCGGCCCTCGCCGCCGATCGTTTCCGTCTGGTCGAGGCCGACATCACCGCACCCGACTTCCTCACTCCTTTCGTCAGCCGCGAGCGCCCCGACGCCATCCTCCACCTCGCCGCGCTCGTCAGCGTGCCTGAGAGCTTTGCCCAACCAGAGTTGAATCAGCGCCTCAATCTTGACGCGACCCGGCTCGTCGCCGAGGCCGCCGCGGCCTGCGAGTCGGTCACGCGCATCGCCTTCGCCTCCAGCGCCGCGGTCTACGGCACGCACCCCGACCTTCCGCTCCAGGAAAGCGCCCCCACCCGCCCGATCAGCCCGTACGGTGAAGCCAAACGCGCGTCGGAGGATGTTCTCGCCGCCTGCAGCGGCGCCACACCGCGCATCAGCACCGTCGCCCTGCGCTACTTCAACATCTACGGCCCGCGTCAGGATCCGCGCTCGCCCTACTCCGGGGTCATCTCCGTCTTTGCCGCCGCCCTCCAGGAACGCCGGTCGCCGATCATCTTCGGCGACGGCGCCCAGACCCGCGACTTCGTGGCGGTCGCGGATGTCGCCCGCGCCAATGAGCAGGCCCTCACCCGGCCGTTGACCGGTTCCCTCGTCGTCAACATCTGCACCGGCCGCGCGGTCAGTCTCAATCACCTCCTGCAGACAATGGGCGCAGCCTTTGGCTTTGCCCCGACGCCGGAATACCGCCCCGCTCGCACCGGGGATATTCGCGATTCCCTTGGCGACCCGGCTCAGGCGCGACAGCGACTGGGATTCGAGACCGCCCACGACCTGCGGTCCGGCGTCCAAGCGCTCGTCTGACCCGCGCGACGGCGGCCGTCGCTCACGGCCCGTAGGCCCGCAGCTCAAGGATGCGCGCGTGGTCGAGGCCGTGGGTGGCCGTCACCGTGACGCGCACCGCCCGCGCCCGGACCACCTCGGGCAATGCATGCACCCGAAGGCGTTGGTAATTGTCCGAGACCGAAACAGCTTCACGCCAGACCCCGTCGACTTCACACGCGATTCCGTAGGCCCGCACCGTCTCCGGCTGGGGCCGGCCCCAGTGCATCGTCGCGGTGTATCCGTCCGCCTGCGACAGGGTCAGGATGCGATGCAGGCCGGTATCGAACACCAGCTGGAGTGTCGCCAGCTCCACCGGCGCCTCCCACCGCACCTCCAACCAGGCGGGCAGGCCGGCCGCGGGATCACTCATCCACCGGTGCAGTCCGGGTTGCGCCCGATCGGGCGGCGCACAGGTCACATGGGGCGCGCCACCGGTTGCCGTCGCGGGATCCGCGGAGAGCCGTGGGACCCCGGCCAACGGCCTGCCGTGCGTGCTGCGCGTCGGACCCCGGCCCACCGCCGCCGGCTCGGCCCCCGGTTGGGCGCTCGAGGCCGTAAACGTGGCCGCGGTCCGCACCCGGTCGGCCGGATCGGCATTCACCACGCCCAGCAGGTGGGCATCATCCCGCAGCAGCTGCTGCTGCACGGCCTGCATCAGCCCGGGACTATCCGGAACCTGCGCCGGATCCACCCCGGCACGAAGCGCCAGCGCCGCCGCGGTTCCAACGCCCTGCCCCACCGCGGCACACGTCGCCATCACCCGAGTGGAGGCGAAGGCGATGTGGGTGGCCGAGAGATTGCGCCCCGCGAAAAGCAGGTTCGCATGCTGGGCCGAGAGGCAGGACCGCAGCGGGATGTCGTAGAGATACGGCAGGTGGTGCTGGTCGCAAGGCGCCCGCTCCGGCGCGTCCACGCCCTCCGGCGGATGCGTGTCGATCGGCCAGCCACCGTAGGCAATGGCGTCGGCAAACGGTCGCGACTGGAAGACATCCGCTTCGGTCAGCACGTGCCGCCCGATGAAGCGGCGACTTTCCCGCTTGCCCGGCACGAAGCCGAACCAGTCGAGCGCCCAGGGCGCGACGTCGAGGCCGGACTCATTCTTGATGTGATTCCACACGCCCAGCACGATCGCGAGCAGTTCGTCGCGGATCGCCTCGTTGTCCTTGAGCGTGTTCAGACACCCGCCCCACTCGACCCACCAGTAGCCGTACTCGAGGCCGAGATCGAAGCCGGGGCGTCCGAAGGGGCGCAGGCGAAAATCCTCCGGCTTGAACCGGCGGACCCACGGCGGCGCGACATAGGGCATGGGCCGGTCATGCTTGCGCGCCTGAAAGAGGATCGTGGAGCCCAGCGTGCGGCCGTCCGCCGTCGCGGCCCCGAGCACCTCATTGAATTCCTCCCGGGCCTCGCGTCCCTGCCGCCACGCCGCTCCCGCTTCGGCGCCGAGGCGGCCGTCGCCGGTGGCATCCACGAAGATGCGGCCGGTGATGCGGAAGTGATCCTCCGTCGAGGCGCGAGTCGCACGGATCGCCCCCACGCGCCCGCCCGCCACCTCCGCGCCATCGACCGTGGTGTTCAGAAGCAGGGTCAGGTTGGGTTCGCGCCGGCACTTGTCGTAGAGGAGCAGGTCCAGCATCGCGGCCGAGCGCTGCGGATTGTGGACCGCCAGATCCAGCCGGATTTCCTCGATCAGGCCGCCCTCGCGCAACTCCGTGGCCAGCACCTCACCGCCCCGCAGGCCCGTCGCGCCGACAATGTGCATGCGGATCTCGCTCGACGCATTCCCACCCAGAACCGGGCGATCCTGCACCAGCACGACGCGGGCCCCGAGCCGGGCGGCGGCCAGCGCGCAGCACACGCCGGACATGCCGCCCCCCGCGATAATGACATCGCCGTCGAGGGATTGGGGCGTGACCGGGCTCATCGAAATCAGCGGGAGCGATTCGGGTGGCCCGCGCGTCAGGTCGCGCGCGCTGTTGTCAGCGCCTGCTGCAACCCGCCATTCACGCCGCGGAAATCGCTGAACACATTCAGGAAACGGAAGCCCTTGGCGCGGTAGCCCTTCACCTGGTCGGGCAGGCACGGAATGCCGGCGATCTTGCCATGACGCGCGCAGGCCGCCGCGACGGCGTCGATGATGGCCACGACCTCCGGCGCGCCGACTTCGCCGAACTTGCCCAGCCCGAGCGTCAGGTCCCCCGGCCCGACAAACAAGACATCCACGCCCGGCAGCGCGGCAATCTCGTCGATGTACGGCACCACCTCCGGCTCCTCGATCTGCACGACGAGGAAATTTTCCTGATTCGCCTCCGCAAAATAGGCCGCCGGCTTGGTCCGGCCGAAATCGGACTCCGGGTGAATCCCATCGTAGCCCCGCCGACCCAGCGGGGGGAACTTCATCATGTCCACCACCGCCCGCACCTCATCCGGGTGACGCACCCGCGGCAGCATGATGCCGCGCGCGCCGGACTCGAGCAGCGGGAGCAGGTCGGTGTAATTCGACGGCTTCACCCGCACGATCGCATCCGCCCCGCCCAGCCGGCAGGCCTGAATCAGGCTGTACAGCGTATCCGGGGCGATGCGCCGGTGCTCCGTGCAGATCCAGATGCCATCCACCCCGCCGGAGGCCATGAGCTCGACGAGTTCAGGATCCTGATAACAGGCCTTGGCCGTCAGGGCGACCTGACCGGCCGCAAGGACACGTTTGGTCCGGGAGGGATTCATGGCACGAGGAAAAAAGGGGGGCAGGGCAACCGGGGACCAGGCCCCCGGTTTCGTTGATGAGAACGCGAGAACCCCCAAACGGAAAGCTCCAAAGGCGCATTCGCCGCTCGGTGGTTCGTTCGGAGGAACTCCTCCCGCCCGACGACCAGCTTAGGAACTGCCTGAATTCTGTTGCCGAATAGAGGGGTGCGGCTTCGCTCGGCGAGCATGGATCATCCGAAGCCCCCGGTCGCTCTGGCACCTGTCTGCGCGCAGTTCGCGTTCGCCGGGCGCTTCGTGCACGGGGAGCCCCACGGCAACGGGCACATCAATGACACCTTTGTTGTCACCCATGAACACGCGGGTGAGACCCGGCGTTCGATCCTGCAGCGGATCAACACCCATGTGTTTCGCGATGTGCCCTCGCTCATGGACAATCTCCAGCGCGTGAGCGCCCACGCGGCGCGCAAGACGGCCGACGCCGGGCCAGACGCGATGCGTACGCTGACCGTCATTCCGACCCGGGATGGACGCAGCTACTTCGTCGACGCGGCCGGCGGCCCCTGGCGCGCCTACGATTTCGTGGAGGGCGCCACCAGCCACGACCTCCTGCAGGACCCCGCCCAGGCCCGCGAGGCCGCCCGCGCATTCGGGCACTTCCAGCACCTGCTCGCCGACCTGCCGGCCCCGCGCCTGCACGAGACGATTCCCTCCTTTCACCACACCCGCCGGCGCTTCACCGCGCTGGAGCAGGCCATCCAAAGCGATCCGCGCAGACGGGCGACGCTCGTGAGCCGCGAGATCGCCTGGGCCCGGGAGCGCGAGTCCATGGTCGATCTGCTGATCGGACTCCAGGCCGAGGGCCGACTGCCAGAGCGGATCACCCACAACGACACCAAGCTCAATAATGTCATGCTCGACAATCGCACGGGCCGGGCCGCGTGCGTGATCGACCTCGACACCGTCATGCCCGGCCTCGCCCTCTACGACTTCGGGGACATGGTCCGTTCGGCCACCAACTCCGCGGCGGAGGACGAGCCGGATCCGGAGCGCGTCCAGATGCGGATGCCGGTCTACACCGCCATCGTGGACGGCTACCTCGCGTCGACCCGGTCGTTCCTCAACCCGACGGAGATTGACCTGCTGCCCTTCGCCGCGCGCCTGCTGACCTTCGAGAGCTGCCTGCGTTTCCTGACCGACTACCTCAACGGCGACGTCTACTTCAAAACCAAGCGGCCCGACCACAATCTCGATCGCTGCCGCAATCAATTCGCCCTGCTGCGCAGCATGGAGGCGCAGTCCACCGCGATGGACGACGTCCTTCGTCGCTTTCGCTAAGCCGATCCTCCCCGACCATGATTCCCGCCCCTGCCATTCAACAGGTCGCCGTGGTCGGCGCCGGGCTGATCGGCTCGAGCTGGGCGACGCACTTTCTCGCCCGCGGTCTCGACGTCACCGTGACCGATCCGGCGCCCGGCGCGGAGCAACGCCTGCGCGACTACGTCGAGCGCGCCTGGCCGGTCGTGACCCGTCTTGGCCTCGCCCGCGACGCCTCTCCCACCCGGCTCCGTTTCATGGCCAGCGTGGCCGCCGCGGTCGAGGGCGCCCACTTCGTGCAGGAGAACGGACCGGAGCGGATCGAGCTCAAGGCGCCCCTTATTCAGGCGATCGACGCGCAGGTGCCGCCGGATGTCCTCATCGCATCGAGCACCTCGGGGCTGACCGCCAGCGCGCTGCAGGCGGGATGCCGCCACCCGGAGCGCTGCGTGATCGGCCATCCTTTCAACCCGCCGCACCTGATCCCCCTCGTCGAGATCGTGGGCGGACGCCAGACCTCGCCGGAGGCGGTGGAAGCCGCCCGGGCGTTCTATCTGCACGTCGGCAAGCGCCCGATCATCCTGCACAAGGAACTCCCCGGGCACGCCGCCAACCGCCTGCAGGCCGCTGTCTGGCGCGAGGCCGTCCACCTCGTGAATGAGGGCGTCCTCAGCGTGAGCGACGTCGACGCGGCCGTCTCATGGGGTCCCGGCCTGCGCTGGGGCGTGATGGGCCCGCACCTGATTTTCCACCTCGGGGGCGGTCAGGGTGGAATGGAGCATTTTCTCACGCATCTGTCCGGTCCCTTCTCCCGCTGGTGGAATGACCTCGGCAAACCCGAGCTCACCCCGGAGCTGCGCGCCGCGCTGATCGCCGGCGTGCAGGCCGAGGCCGCCGGGCGTTCCATCGCCGAACTCGAGCGGCAACGCGACGATCTCCTGCTCCAGCTAGTCGCCCTCCGCACGCAGGCGGAGCCACCGCCCGCGCCTTAATCCCGTCGCGACCCACGGGGCCGGTCAGGGTGTCTTAAGCTGATTTTCCGCCTGCGCCACGATGTCCAGGCCAACGTGGTCGCTCCACGCCGCCAGCAGCCGCCGCGTCACCGGTCCCACCTGGCCATCGCCGACGGTGAGCCCGTTGAACCGGGTCGCCGGCATGATGCAGTACGGCGTGCTGGTGAAAAACACCTCGTCTGCCGTCGAGAGGTCATAGGGCTGCAACGCGCACTCGGAGACCGGCAGATCAAGGGAGCGGGCCAGTCCGATCACCGTGTCCCGGCTGATGCCCGCCAGGCAATTGTCCACCGAGGGTGTCCGCAGTTTACCGTCGCTCACCACGAAAAGATTACCGCCCTTGTTCTCCGAAACATTGCCGTGGATATCGAGGATGACGACCTGCGCATCCGGATCCACCAGCCGCGCTTCCTGGTCCGCCATGGTGTAGAAGAGGCGGCTGCGGTTCTTGATGCGCGCATCCAGCGACTGGGCCGGAATCGCGCGGCTGAAGGAGGTCACCGCGTGGCAGCCTTGCGCGTAGTACCGCGCCCAGCCGCGCAGGTCCATCGGGCTGTTGAAGATCATCACCGTGGCGGGATTCCGCTGCGCCGGATTCGGACCGGGCTTGGTCAGGCCGCGCGAGATGTTGTGGACGATCCAGAAGTCATCGGCCGGTCCCAGCAGCGGGCGATTGGCCTCCAGCAGCCGGAGTGTGACCTCCCGCAGCTCCGCCGGGCTCAGGCCCGGGTCGATGCGGCAGACCTTGAGCGACTTGTAGAGTCGCGTGAGGTGGTCATCGAGACGGAACGGCTGGTGGCGGAAGGTGCGGGTCGATTCGGTGATGCAGTCACCGAGCAGGATGGCGCTATCGAAGATCGAGATCCGCGCCGACGATTCGGGCACCAGCTCGCCCGAGAGGTAGACCACACGTTCAGCGGCAGCACTCATCGCAGGGACGGAAAGGGCGCGCGGGAAGATGGAAGAATCAGGGACGTGTCTCCGGACTAGTTGGCGGTGTAGCCGCCGTCGACCGCGAGATTGGCCCCGGTGATGTAGCGGGCACCCTCGCCCAGCATGAAGATCACGGGTGGGCCAAGATCCTCGTCATCCGCCATCCGTCGCAGGTAGGTCTTCCGCTTGTAGCGCTCGACGAATTTTTCCGGCTGCCCGTCATAATAGCCGCCCGGCGAGAGGCAGTTCACCCGCACGCCCTTCGGCCCGTAGTACGACGCCAGGTAGCGCGTGAAGTTCAGCATCCCGCCCTTGTGAAAGAAATAGTCCGGCGCCGCATTCATCGCCGTGTCCTCATAGAGCGTGAAGTCCGGACCGATCATCCCTTGGATCGAGCCGATGTTGACGATGCTGCCGTGGCCCTGAGCCGCCATGACATCCCCAAAGGCCCGGCTCATCAGGAAAAGGCCCGTCGCATTGGTCTTCATCGACGCCTCCCAGCTGGCCACGGGATCCTGCATCTTCTTCATCGGACGGCCGACCGCGTTGTTGACCAGGCCATCGACGCGACCGAAATCCTTGAGGACGGAATCGCGCAAGGCGTTCACGGAAGATTCCTGGTCCTGGTCGAGCGAACGGACATGGACATCGAAGCCCCGCTTCCGCTCGGCCTCGGCCACCTTCTGCAGGGCGTCCACATTGCGCGAGGCGAGGACGAGCGTGCTTCCCGCGGCCGCCAGCTGGGCCGCGAGGCCGTGGCCATAGAGGCCGGCGCCGCCGGTCAGGACGACCACCTTGCCGGAAAGGGAGAAGAAGCGTTGGAGAAAGGAGGGAGAATCAGGATTCATCAGGGAAAGAAATACGACAGGGTGGCCTCAGGCCGCGGTCCGCGCGATCTGCGCGGCGTCAGGGCGCACCACGAGGGAACCCAAGTAGGCCACCAGCAGGGTCACGGCACAGGAGATGAGTGACACCCAGAGATTGGCGATGACCGAGTAGCCGACCGCCATGCCAGAGAAACAGCCGACGAACATCGCCACGATCAGGACGCGTCCATTCACCGGCCGGCGTCCCACCGTGCAAATCATGCAGCCCATCATCGGCCCCAGGAAGATGCCGTAGTAGAGGTTCATGATATTGAACAGGGTCCCCAGGTGCTCGACCAGGCCGGCTCCGAGAGTTGAGACCAGGCCGATCACGGCGGAGGTCACGCGGGCATGCTTGAGCCGGGCCTTCTCATCGGAGGCGATGTGGGAGCGAAAATCGTTGAGGAGCGCCCCCGAGAGCGCGCTGATGCCACTGGTCACGCTGCTCATGGTCGCCGCGAGGATCGACGCAGCGATCAGGCCGACGAAGCCCACCGGCATGGTGGTCGCCACAAAGTGCGGAAAAACCCGGTCCGAATTCTTCGGCAGCGTGGGGTCCGGGTGCAGGCTGTACCAGGCGCCCAGCGCCAGACCGACCACAGCCAGCATCAGGAGCACGCCGACCTGCGTGACAATCGAGGTTCCGACCGCACTTGAAGCCTCCCTCTCGTTGCCCGCCGCCAGGTAGCGCTGGAGCAGCATCGGATCCGAGGTGTAGTAGACCATCATCTGCGCGCCGCCCCCCAGCATCATGGCCATCACCGTCATCGTCTCGGTCAGGCTCAGCGACCAGTTGAAGGTGAGCAGCTTGGTGTTGCCCTCCACATAGGTCGTGACTTCGGCGAACGAGAGTGGGATTCGGAAGACAATGTACAGGATCGTCGTAATGAGCACGCCGGCGATCAGCACGAACTGCAGGGCATCGGTGATGATGACGCCGCGAATGCCGCCAATCACCGTGTACACCGTGCTCGACACGCCGATCAGGACCACCACCGGCCAGAACCACTCGGCGCCGAGCGTTCCGCCCGTGGTCAGCAGCAGCGCCGGCACGTAGATCACCGCCGACATCCAGACGACGCGGCAGGCGATGAACATGCCGGAAATGACGCGGCGCACCGGCAGGCCGAAGCGACGCTCGACGATGTCATACGGGCTCTGCTGGGGTTTCGCGAGGTAGCGCGGCAGGAACCAGTAGCGCATCAGAAAGTAGAACAGCGGCCACATGAACAGGCCCGACATCGCCGTCACACCAAAGGTGAAGGCATTGCTCGGGATGGCCACGAAGGACAGTCCGCTGAAGAGCGTCGCGCCGACGCTGAGGCCGACGATGATCGAGCCCAGCACGCCCGCGAAGCCACCCTGGGTCGTGAAGTAGTCGCTCGTGTTGTCCTGCTTTCCTCGATACAGGATTCCCACGCCAACGATCACGACAAGGTAGACGACGACAATCAGCAGATCGATGAACGACATACGGGAAGAGGCTGGCCCGGACGGGTGGGCACAAAGGGAGGGTGCGGGAAGGGAACGGACGCGAAAGCCCGTCGGGTTTGGCGGGTCCCGCCCGACTTGGCAATCTCGACCGGCTTTTCCCGGCGAAAGCGTTTCTGTTCGCCGTTTCGCAGGATGAAACGCCCTGCTATTTTCTGCCTACGGCCGGCCCAATCCCTGCATGAACGTGAAGATGCGGTCCTTGTACCCCGGCAGCACTTCATGACCGAAATCGGGGTAGATCACCATTTCGCGGCCGGAACGGATCTTGTTGTAGGCCGCAAACTGCGAGCTGGGTGGACAGATCTTGTCCATCAGGCCGGTGAACATCAGCACGTCCGCCCGGATCCGGGGCGCGAGGTGCTGGACGTCGATGTAGCCCAGTTTCGTAAAGATCTCCTCCTCGCGCTCGTGCGTCGGATCGAAGTGCCGGAAGTACATCCGCAGCTCCTCGTACGCCTGCTCCGCCAGATCCATTTCCCAGACCCGCTGGTAGTCGCAGAGGAAGGGATAGACTGGCGCTGTCCGACGGATGCGCGGCTCGAGCGCCGCGCAGGCGAGCGACAACGCTCCGCCCTGGGAAATGCCGAAGCAGCCCACGCGATTCGCGTCCACCTCGGCAAAGCCCATCACGACGCGAGCAAGCTGCACCGTATCGAGGAAGATCTGGCGAAACAGGAGCTTGTCCGGATCAGGATCGGCGAGCCCCCGGATGATCTGGCCCCGAATGGTTGTTCCCTTCACCCCACCCCGGTCCTCCGACCTGCCCCCCTGGCCACGGCAATCCATCGCCGCAATGGCGTACCCCTCCAGCGCCCAGTGCAGCTTCTCGGTCCAGTCACCGCTATTGCCCCAGTAGCCGTGGAACTGCAGCACCGCCGGGTGCGGCTTGGACGCTTTCTTGGGCCGGACGTACTTCGCGTAGATCCGCGCCCCGCCCACGCCGGTGAACCAGAGATCAAAGCACTCCGCATCCGCCGGGACGCACTCGGTCGAGGGCACCAGCTCCACCTCCGGCGGCGTCGCCTCGAGCTCGCGCAGTCCCCGCGCCCAGTAGTCGTCGAAATCAATCGGGCACGGGTTGATCCCGTGATAGGCACGAAGCTGGGCCAGTGGCAGGTCGACAAGGGGCATGGGCGGCAGAAAGGAAACTTCCCTTCAACTGAACCGCCAACCCGCTTCGGTCAACAATCCGCAGAAAAGGTAACCCGGATGGATCGCCGGACCGTCTGGTCGGGTCGAGTGGATGATTTTACTAAGACCCAGGACATGAACCACGGATTACACGGATAGGATCCGCCCGTGACCCGGGCGTGCTGGGCAAATTCCGTGATCCGTGTGCATCCGTGTCCATCCGTGGTTAAAACGGATCGACGGTTCGTTTCCGCGACTTTCCGCGTTTTCCGCGGGCACCGCTTTCCGTCGCCTACGCCTCCGGCAGCGTGTCACCGACCAGCGCGAGGCATTGGATTGCGGCGAGCCCCCACTGGGCCGAGGAATTGGTCGAGACCCGCGCGGCCTCGTCCACCGGCCGCAGCACCGCCGGGCCGGCGACGCGCACGGTCGTGAACCGGCCCCGGTCCCCCATGCCCCCGTTCCCGGCAAAGAACTCCCGCCACGCCCGTTGCGCCAGCGCCGGATCCCGCTTCGCCTTAGCCGCGAACGCCGTCAGCCGCGCGTGGCCCTGCTGGAGATTCAGTCCGCCCAGGGCATTGCCCAGCCGGGCCGTCTGCTCCGCCGCCGGCGCATTGTAGAGCTCACAGTAATCCAACCACGCTTGGGTGAACGCCGGCTCGTCGATCAGCTGCACCAGTTCGGAGCAGACCTCGATCAACCCGAACACCGCGCTGAGGTGCGAAGCGCTTGCCCGGTCGCTCGTCGACCGCCGGAATTCGCCCGTCTCCAGGTTCATGAACGAGACCTGCGTGAAGAAGCCCTTCGGCTGCTCGCCAATCGTCCGCATGCTCGTCCGCAGCCGCGCCAGCACACGGGGATCACCCGTCCGCTCCCACTCCGTCAGCCACGCCGCGGCGACCGAGCCCCAGTCCGTCCCGAAGCCCAGCCGCGCAAAGCCCTCCGGGATCGGCTCTGGTGCGCGCCCACCCTGCCGGGTCCCGATCAGCTTGCGCTCGGCGATGATCCGCACCAGCGCCGCCGCCCCGTCGTTCTGCTCGCGCATGAGATCACCCACCCGCTCGTCCGCCGTCAGATAATAGTAGTAGCGCCGGTTCGCCGCCGTGCTGATGCGCAGCTGCTTCGCGCTGCAGCCCCAGTGCAGCACGCTGTGCCGCGAGCCGAGCGGCGCAAAGCGCCCGATGTGGTGCACGTCCACCTCACCCGTGTGCCGCGTCATCGCCTCCGCAAAACGGAAGACATCCGCCCGCCCCGTCTGCAGGAAGTACAGCCACAGCCAGATGTCGGTCGAGAGCTCGGAATTGTCCCAGGCAAAGCCCCCGATGTCGTACTTCCACTCGTGACGGTCCGCATCATAGGAGTGCATGACGTCACCATAGTTCCAATACCCGTACCAGCGCCGCTGCTCGCGCTGGTCGACGAAGAACCGGAAATGCTGGTCCAGCCGCTCCGCCAGCTCCGCCCGCGCCGGGGTCGACCGGTCCTCGGGCGTCCATAGCCCGCCAAAGACCCCGCAACGGTGAACATGATCCCCGCGCGCCAGCAGCACCGCCGGCGTCGCCACCGCCGCCGCCAGACCCGCCAGCCGCGCGCCGTCCGGCGTGCCCGCCAGCGACCAGAGGAAGAGCTCACTTGTCCGCGCCACGCCCTCCGGCTTGTCGAAGCCGGGCTCGTAGTCCTCATAAGTGATCTCCAGCCCCTCCAACTGCTCGGCATAGGTGTCCATCCCCATGCCGTCATGATAGCCGCGCAGGTCCATCGCCCCGGCATCCGGCGCCCACATCCAGACCGTCACCTCCGCCGCCTCGGTCGTTGCGCCCCGGATGTCGAGCTGCGCCGGATAACTCTGCCAGAAATTCCGCAGACCAAACGCCACCCCACCCGTCGGCGTGCCGACATAGCCCAGCCCGCCCGCCCGCTGGCCGCGCGCCGCGCTCAGCCACGTGTAGCCGTCCTTCGTGCGCTTGCGGATCTCGAAGCCGTCCGCGGTGCCCTGCAGCAGGGTCCAGTCGGAAAATGCCGGGATCTTGTCCAGCCGGCGGCTGACCGTCGCCGGCCAGGTATCGATCGGCGGCGTGGCCTGACCCGAACGTTGCGCCGCCCTGACCGCCGCTCCCGGATCCCGCCGGAGTCCGGTCAGGCCGCGCACCGCCTCGGTGAACACCCCTCCCGCCTCGCCGGCGAAACGAACATGGCGGTCATGCGCCTCGCCCCGCAGCGGGACATCGAAGCGCAGGCCCAGCCCGCGCACGAAATCCCGGTACTCGTCGCCGTCATAAATGATCGTGTGCAGCACGCGCAGCGCGTCGCTGCCCGCATAGGCGTACAGGCGCACCACAAAGGGCAGCCAACGCCGGCCGTTCGCCTCGCCCGCCGCGGCATGCCGCCCCTCGAGCTTGATCACCGCGCGCACCGGTCCCGCCTGTTCGAAGCTGACCTTGTCCAGCCGCCCCGCGAACGGCTCCACCCGCGGTGCCGACGCGTCCGTGCGATCCTCGCGGAGACACACCAACCGGCCGGCCTTCAGAATCTCCTGCCCGCCGCGACGGACATCCGCGATCAGCACGTCGCCGCTCTTGCGCAGACGGTACTGGACCACGCCCGTGTCCACCTCGATTTCCTCGGCCGTCTCCCGCACGGTCAGCGGCTGGGCCGGCCCCACCGGATCGCCCGCCGCGATTTCCAAATCCGCCCCGTCGGCCGCCTCCGGCGGCAGCGCAACGCCCGTCCACTTGACCGATCCATCCGGCCACGAGGCCAGTGACCAGGTCTGCGCCGGCACGGCCCGACCGCCCGACCCTCGCACGGCAAAGCGCGTTCCCGCCGCGTGCTGCCCCGTCGGCCACGGAACACCCAAGGTCACCCCGGGCGTGCCCGCCGCGGGCGCCGACCCATCCAGCCACACGAGCGGCGCCGCAGCGGGCGACAGCGGCGAACGCACCGACTCGACCTGGGACGGGGTCGCGGTGGCGGCGCCGGCCGTCCCGCGGAGGAGATTGGCCGCGGCGGCAACCAGAGCCGTACGGCCGACAAATTCACGACGCGTGAGGGAGGGCATGACAGAAAGGAGGACCGGGGTGAAACGAGGCAGCAGGGCGCCGGTGGGGGATCGGCGGCGGGATACCTTCAGCCAAAGCGGCCCCCGAATCAAATGCGGCCCGGCAGAATTCGGACGGTTTGACCCGGACTGGGCTCTTCAGGCCAGACCCCAGGCCCGGCGCAGCTGGCAGGCCGTCATTTGCGCAATGCCCCGCTCGTCCAGACCCGCCGCCACGACCTGAACCAGCGCGGCATTGTCCGCCGCGAGCGAGCCGTCCGGTAGCCACAGGTTGTTCTCAAAGCCCACCCGCAGGCCGCCCCCGGCTTCCGCGCCCGCCAGCACACAGGCCGCCTCGTTCGGGCCGAAGGCACAGGTCATCCACGAGGCGAACCGGGGGGCATCGGCCGCGAGAAAGGGCGCCAGATCCGCCGGCGCCGAGACCTGCCCGGGCGTGTAGCGCCCGAGCACATACAGAACCGCGAGCCGCTCCGCCGGGACCAGGCCCCGCCGCTGCAGGTCGGCCAGACGCACCGCCTCCTCCGGCGTGTAGAGGATCACCTGCACCGCGATCCCCGCCGCATGTAACCGGCCAAGAAATTCGGCGAACTCCCGTTCGTCAGCACCGTCCGGCAGGAGTTCGCGCAAGGCCAGCGACACCGCCTCCGGCCGCACCGCCTCCACCACCGCCCGCTGCTCGGCCGGCGTGTACCGGCCCAGCGACTCACTCGTGATCTGGATCACCATCGTTTCCTTCACCTCCATCCGAACAGCCTGCAGCGCACGGGCGTAGGCCTCCGCCTCGAGCAGGTGCCGACCGGCCGCATCCCGCACGTGAAGATGGATCATCGCCGCGCCCGCGTCGCGACAGGCCGCGGCGGTCCAGGCCAGCTCCGCCGGTTCCAGCGGCAGTCGCGGGTGATCGGCCTTGGTGCGGCGCCCGCCGTTCGGCGCCACCGCTATCGGCACCGGGGCCGGGGCGGCCGCCGTAGGCCCGGATGGCGCAAGGTCTTGAAACATATGAATCACTGATTGCTCAAATAAAACAATTGTTGCAAGCATGCACCCGCCGGATCACTTTTACCCGACGTGACGCCGCCCGCACCCTCGATTTCCGAACGCATTATTCAGGCCCTGGACGCGATGCCCGCCCAGCTCCAGGCCGCGGCGCGCTACGTCCTCGAAAATCCGCGGGACGTGGCCCTCCTGTCGATGCGTGAACAGGCCCGCCGCGCCGGGCTGCAACCAGCCACCATGACCCGCTTCGCCAAGCGGCTGGGGCTGGAGGGTTACGACGACATCCGCGCGCTGCACGCCGATGCGATCCGCCGCCCCGATCTCGACTTCGCCGGCAAGGCGTCCGCCCAGGTCTCCACCCAGCGCGAGCGGGGTGACCGCGCGCTCGCCGCCGACATGGCCGCCACCCTCGCCCGTCAGGTGGCCCGCCTGGCCGAGCCGGAATCGCTCGACGCGCTCGCCGCCGCCGCCGCCAGCCTGCACGGTGCGCGCCGGATCTACTGCATGGGCCTGCGCTCCTGCCACGGCGTCGCCTGGCACCTGCACTATATTCTGTCCCTCTTCAGCGACCGCGTCGTGCTGCTCGACCATGTCGCCGGCATCGGCCTCGACCCGATCCGCACCGCCACGGCCAAGGACATCCTCGTCGTCGCCAGCGTGCGCCCGTACACGCGGGCCACGATTGAAGGCGCCCAGTACGCCACCGACCGCGGCGTGCCCGTGCTCGCGTTCACCGACAGCAAGGCCTCGCCGCTTGCCCGCCTCGCGCGTCACACCCTGCTGGTCTCGACCGAGAGCCCGTCCTTCTTCCACACCATGACGCCCGCGTTCGCGCTGGCCGAGATGCTGGCCACGCTCGCCGCCGGCCGCGGCGGCGACACCGTTGCCCAGGCGCTCAAGCACACCGAGGACCAGCTCGCTGCCTTCCAAGTCCACTGGACCCCCAAGGCCGGACGCCGCCGCGCCGGCGAGCGGTCCTGATGCTGCGCTTCACCCGAACTTTACCGCCATGACCCACCTCCTTCATCGCCAGATCGCCGGCACCTTGCCGGTCGCCGTCTCCGGCCGCGGGATCGAGCTCGTCGACGCCAACGGGCGCGTCTACCTCGACGCCTCGGGCGGCGCGGCTGTGTCCTGCCTTGGCCATGGCCATCCCGACGTCGTCGCCGCGATCCACGCGCAGGTTGACCGCCTGGCCTACGCCCACACGGGCTTCTTCACGACCGAGGTCGCCGAGCGTCTCGCCGATCACCTCATCGCCCGTGCGCCCGCCGGCCTTTCCCATGCCTACCTCGTGAGCGGCGGATCCGAAGCGATGGAGGCTGCCCTCAAGATGGCCCGACAGTACTTTGTCGAGAAGGGCGAGCCCGCCCGGCGCCACGTCATCGCCCGTCGGCAAAGCTACCACGGCAACACCCTCGGCGCTCTTGCCGCTGGCGGCAATGAATGGCGCCGCACGCAGTTCAAGCCGCTGCTGATCGACACCCATCACATCGATCCGTGCTACGCCTACCGCTACCAACAGCCCGGTGAGGACGATGCCGCCTACGCCGCCCGGGCGGCTCAGGCGCTCGAGGACAAGATCCTCGAACTCGGGCCCGGCACCGTCATGGCCTTCCTCGCGGAGACCGTCGTCGGCGCCACCGCCGGCGCGCTCACCCCGGTGGCGGACTACCTCCGCCGCATCCGCGCCATCTGCGATCGGTACGGTGTGTTGCTCATACTCGACGAGGTGATGTGCGGCATGGGCCGCACGGGCACCCTTCACGCCTGCGAGCAGGACGGCATTTCGCCCGACCTGCTGGCCATCGCCAAGGGTCTCGGCGGCGGCTACCAGCCGATTGGCGCAGTCCTGCTCAGCCGGCGCATCTTCGACGCGTTCGCGCAGGGCTCCGGCCTCTTCCAGCACGGGCACACCTACCTCGCCCACCCGATGGCCTGCGCCGCCGCCCTCGCGGTGCAGCAGGTGATCGAACGCGACCAGCTTCTCGCGAATGTTCGCCGCCAGGGAACCTACCTCGCGGCGGCCCTGCGCCAGCGGCTCGGCGATCATCCGCAGGTCGGTGACATTCGCGGACGCGGCCTCTTCCTGGGAGTCGAGTTCGTCGCCGACCGCGCGACCAAGGAACCGTTCGCCCCGTCCCTCAAGCTCCACGCCCGCATCAAGCGCGAGGCCATGGCCCGCGGTCTCATGGTGTACCCGATGGGCGGCACCCTCGACGGCGTGCGCGGCGATCACCTGCTGGTCGCACCGCCCTTCATCGTCACCGAGTCCGACGTCGATGTCATCGTCGACCGCCTCGCCGCCGCCATCGACACCGCCCTCGGCACCGTCCGCGCCGCGGCCTGAACGTCCGCACTCGACCGCATGTCCACCGCCCCGTCCGCCTCCATCGTCATCCTCGCCGCCACGCGCACGCCCCTCGGTTCCTTTCAGGGCACGCTGGCGTCGGTCCCCGCGCCCCGCCTTGGCGGCACCGCCATCCGCGGCGCGGTCGCCGCGGCACGCATCGACCCCGCCGCCGTCTCCGCCGTGATCATGGGCCAGGTGCTCTCCGCCGGCAACGGCCAGGCGCCCGCCCGTCAGGCCGCTCTCCACGGCGGTCTCCCGACGTCGGTTCCCTGCACCACGGTGAACAAGGTCTGCGGCAGCGGGCTCGAGGCCATCGTCCAGGCCCGGCGCGCCCTGCTCCTCGGCGATGCCACCGTCATAATCGCCGGAGGCATGGAGGCCATGAGCTCCGCCCCCTACCTCCTGCCCAAGGCGCGCGAGGGTTTCCGCATCGGACACCAGCAGGTCGTCGACTCCCTCCTGCGCGATGGTCTCTGGGATCCGTACAACGACCAGCACATGGGCGCCTGCGCCGAGCAGTGCGCCGCCCGTTACGGCTTCACCCGCGCGCAGCAGGATGCCTTTGCCGTCACGTCCTTCCAGCGCGCCAACGCCGCGCAGCAGTCCGGACTCTTCGCCACCGAGATCACGCCCGTCGAGGTGGAGGATGGCCGTGGCAAATCAACCCGCGTCGACCGCGACGAGGGACCCGCCCGCGTCAACTACGACAAGCTCCCCACCCTCAAGCCGGCCTTCCAAAAGGACGGCACGATCACCCCCGCCAACGCGTCCACGCTCAATGACGGCGCCGCCGCCGTCGTTCTCACCACCGAGGCCCACGCCGCCGCGCTCGGGCTCACGCCACTCGCCCGCATCGTCGCCACCGGCCATCACGCCCACGAGCCCCTCTGGTTCACCACCGCTCCGGTCCAAGCCGCCCACCACGCGCTGGCCGCCGCAGGGTGGAAACCCGCCGATGTCGATCTCTGGGAGATCAACGAGGCCTTCGCCGTGGTCCCGCTCGCCTTCATGCAGGAGCTCGGCCTCGATGCCGCGCGTGTCAATGTCCGCGGTGGTGCCATCGCCCTCGGCCACCCGCTCGGTGCCAGCGGCGCCCGCATCATTGTCACCCTGCTCGCCAGCCTGCGCGAACGCGGCCTGCGCCGCGGCGTCGCCGCGCTCTGCATCGGCGGCGGCGAGGGCATTGCCCTGGCGGTCGAGCTGATCTGAACTCCCCTTTCCGCGCTTTTTCCCTTTAGCCACAGATGACCGGCGCCCGCAACGGACACCAGAACCCGTCCGCCCGTCAACTACCCCGCCGGTGTCGGGTGCTGCCATCTGTGGCTATCTTTCTTTTCCGTCCCGTTCCCCATGAATAAAGTCTACCCCGACGCCCCCACCGCCCTCGCCGGCCTGCTGCGCGACGACCTGACCATTGCCGCCGGCGGCTTCGGCCTCTGCGGCATCCCGGAAAATCTCATCGCCGCCCTCGTCGCGAGCGGCGTGCGTGGGCTCACCATCGTGGGCAACAATGCGGGCGTCGACGACTTCGGCATGGGCCTGCTCCTCAAATCCCGCCAGGTCCGCAAGGTGCTTGCCTCCTACGTTGGCGAAAACAAGGAGTTCGAGCGCCAGGTCCTCGCGGGCGAACTCGCGCTCGAGCTCGTGCCCCAGGGCACGCTCGCCGAGCGCATCCGCGCCGGCGGCGCGGGCATCCCCGGCTTCTACACCCGCACCGGCTTCGGCACCGCGCTCGCCGAGGGCAAGGAGACCAAGGTCTTTGACGGACGCGAGTACGTCCTCGAGCCCGCGATCCGCGCCGATGTTGCCCTGGTCAAGGCCTGGAAGGGCGACCGCGCCGGCAATCTCGTGTACCGCCACACCGCGCGGAATTTCAATCCGATGATCGCCACCTGCGCGAAGGTGACCATTGCCGAGGTCGAGGAACTGGTCGAAACCGGCGAACTCGATCCGGACCAGATCCACACGCCGGGCATCCACGTCGACCGCATCCTGCAGGGCGCCAGCTACCAGAAGCGCATCGAGTTCCGCACCGTCCGCGGGGCCGCCGCGTCCAAGAAGGAATCGCCGATCCGCGATCTCATGGCGCGTCGCGCCGCGCGCGAATTGCGCGACGGCTATCACGTGAATCTCGGCATCGGCATCCCGACGCTCGTGGCCAACTTTATTCCGCCCGGCATGGATGTGACTCTGCAGTCGGAGAACGGTCTGCTCGGAATCGGTCCCTTCCCGGAGGAATCCGCCGTCGATGCCGACCTGATCAACGCAGGCAAGCAGACCATCACCACGCTCCCCGGCTCCGCCTTCTTCTCCAGCGCCGACTCCTTCGCGATGATTCGCGGCGGGCACATCGATCTCTCCATCCTCGGTGCCCTCGAGGTGGCCGAAAACGGGGACATCGCCAACTGGATGGTCCCCGGAAAAATGGTCAAGGGTCCCGGTGGTGCGATGGACCTCGTCGCCGGCGTCCGCCGCGTGGTCGCCGTGATGGAGCACTGCGCCAAGGACGGCAGCCCCAAGCTTCTCCGCCAGTGCTCGCTCCCGGTCACCGGTCGCGGGGTGGTCAATCTCATCATCACCGATCTCGCCGTCTTCGACGTGAAACCGAGCGGCGGACTTGTCCTGACCGAACTTCATCCCGGCGTCAGCCTCGACGAGGTTCGCGCGAAGACGGGCTGCCCGTTCGAGGTCGCCCTCGGCTAGACCATCACCATGCGTGCCCGTCGCTCGGCCCTCGCCCGCATCCTCGCCATCGCCGTCCTCATGCTGGTGGGTCCCGGCGCCGGGTCCGCGCGGGCCGCCGCGGGGGTCGTGTCCGCCGCCAGTCCCGAGGCTGCGGCGGCCGGACGCGAGGTCCTCGAGCGCGGAGGCAACGCCATCGACGCCGCCGTGGCGGTGGCCTTCTCGCTGGGCGTGACCGAGCCCGCCATGTCCGGCCTCGGAGCGGGCATTCAGATTCTGCTGCAAGCCCCGGGTCGCGAACCGCTGGTGATCAATGGCACCTCACTCGCCCCGGCCAACATCCCAGCAGGCGCAACCGCCCGCGACCTCATTGCCCACCGCGCGACCACCGTGCCGTCGAGCGTCCGCACCCTCGACCACGCCTGGCGTCGCCATGGGAGCGGACGCCTGAGCTGGGCCGACCTGCTGGCCCCGGCCATCCGGTCCGCCGAGGAGGGCTTTGTCCTCGGCCCCTTCCGGCACAAGGTCCTGCAGCGCACCGCCGCCAGTCTCCGGACGCACCCGTCGGGCGCGGCGTTGATGCTCAACCCCGATGGCTCGGTCCCCGCCGCCGGCACCCTTTGGCGCCAGCCTGTCCTGGCCCGCACGCTCCGTCGGCTCGCCACGCACGGCGCGGCGGATTTTTATCACGGCGAGATCGCCCGGGAGATCGCAGCGGACATGGCAGCTCACGGCGGCTGGATCACGGCCGAGGATCTCGCACGTCTGCCCGAGCCGCGGGAGCAGCCGGCGCTCCGCGGCACCTACCGCGGCTGGGATGTCGCCACCCTTGCCCCACCGGCCTCGGGCTGGGTCGTGCTCCAGATCCTGAACGTCCTCGAGCAATCGGCTCCGGCCGAACTGGCTCCGGGCAGCTCTACCCGCGACGAACGACTGGTCGAGGCCCTGGCCATCGGCCACGCCAGCAACCAGCGCAACCCGATTCACGACCCCGCCGATCCCGTGGCCGAATCCGCGGGACGGATCTCCAAGCAAACCGCTGTCGAGCTGCTCACCGCCGCGCGGGCCCGCAACCCGGGTGAGACCACGCATTTTTCCGTGGTCGACCGCGAAGGCCTCGCCGTGGCCGTGACCACCAGCATCAACAACTACTACGGCGCCCAGGTCGCGAGCCCCTCGCTCGGCTTTCTCTACAACGACTACATGCATGAGTTCGTGCTCGATGACCCGGCCCATCCCTTTGCGCTTCGCGGGGGAGCGCGGCCCTTCTCCTCGATGAGCGCCCTGATCCTTTCGCGCGGCGGCGTGCCGCACCTGGCGGTCGGCAGCCCCGGCAGCGCCCGCATCATCTCGGCGGTGAGTCAGGTCGTGCAGCTCTGGGCGGACGGCCAGGGCAACATCGCCGCCGCCGTGGCCGCCCCGCGCTGGCACCTCATCCCGCCGGACCGGCTCTACTCCGAGGGCCAGCCCGCCGGCTGGCGCGAGCGCTTTGCTCAGCGCGGCTGGCGGTTCCCCGATGTGCCCACCGATCTGGCGCTGAACGGACTCAACGCCTACTTCGGCGGCGTCCACGCAATAGCCTGGGAAAACGACCGCTGGACCGGCGCCGCCGACCCCCGGCGTGATGGCGCCGTCGAGACAGCCGCCGGGCCCTGAGGAACGCCGCGGAGACGATAGGGAAACAACGGGTTGCGCTCCTCGGCGCCGGCGCTTGAATCTCGGATTCGTCCGCCTGTCTCTCCCATGCCCGCCGTCGCCCCAGATCCCACCGGGATCGTTTCTGCCGCCGAACTGGCCACCCTCGCCTCCCAACTGGAAGGCGAGCTCCACCTCAGTGAGGGCATGCGCCGGCTCTATGCGACCGACGCCTCGGAATACCAGGAACTGCCCATCGCCGTGGCCATGCCGCGGACCGAGGGTGACCTGAAGGCCCTTCTCCGCTTTGCCGGCCAGCACGGCATCGGTCTGATTCCCCGCACCGCCGGGACCTCCCTCGCCGGGCAGGTCGTGGGCCACGGGCTCGTGGTCGATCTCGGCCGTCACCTGAACCAGGTCCTCCATTACGACGCGTCCCGCCGTCGTGTTCACGTCCAGCCGGGCGTGGTCCGCAACGAGCTCAACCGCCAGCTGCAGACCCACGGGGTCTTCTTCACGCCCGAAACCTCCACCGCCAACCGCGCGATGATCGGCGGCATGGTCGGCAACAACTCCTGCGGCGCCAACTCAATCGTCTACGGCTCCACCCGCGATCACCTGGTCTCCGCCCGCGGCTTCCTCAGCGATGGCTCCGAGGTCACCTTCGGTCCGCTCACCCCTGCGGAGTTCACGGCCAAGTGCGCCGCCCCCGACTCCCTCGAAACCCGGATCTACCGGCTCATCCGCGACCTCCTCGGCGATCCCGCCAACCGCCAGCTGATCCGTGACCACTTCCCCAAGCCAACCGTCACTCGCCGCAACACCGGCTATGCGCTCGACCAGCTGATGGAAAACGCGGTTTTCGATCCGACCTCGGACCGCCCGTTCAATCTCTGCCGCCTCCTCGCCGGTTCCGAGGGCACCCTCTTCCTCGGCGTGGAATTCGAGCTGAATTGCGAACCCCTGCCGCCACCCGGCGCGCTGATGTGCGCCCACTTCCCCACGGTGCAGGATTCGCTCCATGCCACGCTGGTCGCCATGCGCTACCGTCCGTCCGCCTGCGAGCTCATCGACAAGACGATCCTCGACTGCACCAAGAGCAATCTCGAGCACGCCAAGAACCGCTTCTTCGTCCAAGGCGATCCCGGCGCCGTCCTCGTGGTCGAGATCCGCGATGCCGACCGCGCCGTGGTCGAGAAAACAATGGCATCACTCGAAGCCGACCTTCGCGCCGCCGGCCTGGGCTATGCCTTTCCCGTCCTCTGGGGCGACGAGGGCAACCGCGTCTGGGACCTGCGCAAGGCCGGCCAGGGCCTGCTCAACAATGTCCCCGGCGATGCCCAGCCGCGCGAGGTCGTGGAGGACACAGCCGTCGCGGTCGAGGATCTCCCCGCCTACATCGCCGAGTTCGACGACCTGATGCGGAACAAATACGGCATCGCCAGCGTGTACTACGCCCACGCCGGGGCCGGCGAACTGCACACCCGGCCGCTCTTCAACCTTAAGACGCCCCAGGGCCTGAAGTTCTTCCGCGGCATCGCCACGGACGTCGCCGCCCTCGTGAAGAAGTACCGCGGCTCCCTCTCGGGCGAGCACGGCGACGGCCGCCTGCGCGGCGAGTTCATTCCCTTCATGGTCGGACCCGAGTGCTACGCCATGATGCGCCAGGTCAAGGCGACCTTCGATCCGCAGGGCCTATTCAATCCGGGCAAGATCATCGACACGCCGCCGATGGACAGCCACCTGCGCCACACGCCCGGCCACCCCGATCCGGAGATCAAGACGCTCTTTGACTTCACCGCCAGCGAGGGCGTCCTCCGGGCGACCGAGAAGTGCACCGGCGTCGGCGAATGCCGGAAGTCCCACCTCATGGGCGGCACCATGTGCCCGAGCTACATGGCCACGCGCAACGAGAAGGACACCACCCGCGCGCGCGCCAATATGCTCCGCCACGTCCTGACGGAATCCCGCGCCGGAATGAACGCGTGGGACAATCAGCAGGTGAAGGACGTGATGGACCTCTGCCTCTCCTGCAAGGGCTGCAAGTCCGAGTGTCCCTCCAATGTCGACGTCGCCCGCCTGAAGGCCGAGTGGCAGCAACACTACCTCGACGTACACGGCGTGCCTTTCCGCTCCCGCCTGATTGCCGGCTTCAGCGCATCCATGCGCCTGGCCTCACTCCTGCCCGCCGTTTACAACGGAGTCGTCACCACCCCGTGGCTGGCCAACGTGGTCAAGCGCCTCGCCGGCTTCGCCCCGCAGCGCAGCCTGCCCACCCTCCATCGCACGACGCTCGCCGCCTGGCATCGCCAACATGCGAACCCGTCCTCGCTGCGCTACCCACACGGTCGCGTCCACCTGTTCTGCGACGAGTTCACGAACTATAACGACACCGCCATCGGCATCCAGGCGGTCGAACTCCTCAACCGGCTGGGTTACGAGGTCGTCATCCCTGCCCACGTCGACAGCGCGCGCGCCCATCTCTCCAAGGGGCTCGTCCGTGACGCGCAGGCCCTCGCCATCCGCAATGTCGAACTGCTCAAGGACGTCATCACCGACGAGGCCCCACTCATTGGCATCGAGCCCTCCGCGATCCTGGGCTTCCGCGACGAGTATCCCGACCTCATGCCCGCCGCGTTGAAGAAAGCCGCAGCCACCCTCGCCAAACGGGCGCTGCTGATCGACGAGTTCATTGCGCGCGAGGCCATGGCTGGGCGGATCACGTCGGCCGCCTTCACTCCGGCGGCTCGCACCATCGCCCTGCACGGCCACTGCCACCAGAAGGCCCTTTCCTCGATCGCCCCGACCGTCCGGATGCTCCAACTTCCGTCCGGCTACAAGGTCACTCCCATCGCCTCCGGCTGTTGCGGCATGGCCGGGTCCTTCGGCTACGAGAAGGAGCACTACGCCCTCTCGCAGCAGATCGGCGAACTCGTGCTGCTCCCCACCGTGCGTTCGGCCCCGACCGACACGCTCATCGCCGCGCCCGGCACCAGCTGCCGCCACCAGATCAAGGACGCGACCGAGCGCACCGCTCTCCATCCGGTGGAGATTTTGCACGCCGCCCTGCTCCCGGCCGCGCGCTGAGGCCGGCGCCGCACGGGTAGCGATGTGGACGCTCAACGCGTCGACGCCGCCGGGTCCTGACGCAGCAGCAGCCGGCCCGGCCGGGCATCAAGGAACTTGCCCTCCGTGATCGTCGGCACGCCGTTCACAAAGAGGTGCACGATGCCCTCGGCATAGGAGTGCGGACGCTCGAACGTCGCCGTGTCCTTGATCTTCGCCAAATCAAAGACCTGCAGGTCAGCATACGCGCCCTCGCGGACAAAACCGCGGTCGCGCAGGCCATGGACCGAGGCCGTCAGGCCGGTGCCGGTGTAGATCGCGTGCTCCAGCGTGATGATCTTCCGCTTCACGACATTCCGCTCAATTTTATGGGGGAAGGCACCATACGTGCGCGGATGCGGCACACCCTCGCCAAAGACCGGTGCCCCGCCGTCGGTGTCCGTCATGTTCCACGCCTGCTTCATGAAGGCGTCGCTGTCGTATTCATTGATCGTGAAGGACACGACCGGCACCCGGCCACCGGAGTCCTTGAAAAGAAACATCACGGTGTCGGTCGGGTCCTCGTTGCGCTCCTTGGCGATGTCGAGCAGCCGGCGGCCTTCGAAGGCGGGGTTCTTCGGGTACTGGGTCAGTTGAATATGTTCCGCACCCCCGCGACGGCGCAGATTGGCCTCCACGCCGGTGATCATTTCCGGATCATTGAGCCGGCCGAGAATGGCGGAGGGGCCGCCGTCCTGCGCCCATTGCGGAATGAGGTAGGCCATCAGCGAGGACGATGAGGCCAGGTAGGGATGCTGGTCGGACCACACCTCGAGGCCCTCGGCGCGGGCCTTCTCGATGTTCTCGATCATCTGCTTCGACATGCCCACCGCGCGCGGGCCCATCGTCTTGATGTGGGTCACGATCGCCGTCTTGCCTGTGGCGCGCGCGACCTCGATCACCTCATCGACCGCGCCGACGGCGCCGACATTGTAGTCCGCGTCATCGCGGACATGCGCGGTGTAAAGACCATTGAACTCCGCTGCGACCTGCGCAAGAGCGATGACCTCCGACGTCTTGGAGTGATTGGCCGGCTGGTAGAAAAGTCCGTCCGACAGGCCCCACGAACCCGCCTCCATCGCCGCGCGCACCAGCCGGCGCATGGCCTCGAGCTCGTCGCGCGTCGGGTCGCGCTCGTCGTAGGCCATCGTCTCGATGCGCACGGAATTGTGGCCGATCAGCGGCACGATGTTCACGCCCGGCTGGTTCTCGACCAGCGACTTGAACTGCTTGGGCAGATCGGTCGGCCCGCCGCCGTCGTGATTGATCACGGCGGTGGTGATGCCCTGGTGCGCGAGGGCGCGGACACCCGCGCGGCTGGCGACCATGAGCGAGTCGGTCGCATGGGAGTGGGGATCGATGTAGCCCGGCGCCACGTACAGGCCGGTCGCGTCGATGGTCCGCGCGGCCGTCGCCGTCGCGGGGATGCGCCCGACCGCCACGATGCGGTCGCCCGTGATCGCGACATCGGCGTAGCGCCAGGGGGTGCCCGTGCCGTCGAGCAGGCGGCCGCCGCGGATGATCAGATCGTAGGATTGGCCCGAAAGGACCCCGAGCAGGGAGACGAAGACCAGCAGGAAGGCGGACAGACGTTTCATGGGATCACGCAGGTTGAGGATTCTCCGAGGAGGGTCGGCGCACCGGCCGCAGGGGCCCGGCAACCCCGTAAGGCTGCTCAATCCAAATGGACTGTTCAACAGCATTGTTGAAACATTTGTTGCATCGGGCCCCACCCACCCGCGCGCGCGGGCAAAACCGCTTGCGCGGAACCTCCCGCGCTGACGCAATCGCCCCGCATGCCGACCCGCCGCTCCTCCCCCGCCACCGCTGCCTGGTGGTCCCGCCCGGGGCTGGGCTTTGTGCAGGGTGACCTGCAGCTGGGCGGCCAGTCGCTGGCCGGGCTCGCTCGCCGGCACGGCACCCCGCTGTACGTGTACGATGGCGCCCGCGTACGTGACAATCTAGGACGACTTCAGGCGGCGCTCGCGGCAACCGGACTAGGGACCCGCGTCTTCTACGCGATGAAGTCGAATCGTAGCCTGCCGCTGCTGGCCTCGCTGCACCAGCACGGCGGATGCGGGGTCGACACCTGCTCCCCCGCGGAGGTCCGCCATGCCCGCGGCGCCGGGTTCGCGCCGGACCAGATTTCCTTTACCGGCACCTCCCTCAGCGATGCCGACCTGCGCGATCTGCTGCGGCACGACGGCCTCATTCTCAATCTGGACTCGCGCCACGACATCGCCCGCGTCGGCAAGCTTGCCCCCGGCCGCCGCGTCGGCCTGCGCATCAACCCCGGCCTGGGCATCGGCTACCGGCGTAATCGCCTCCTGCGCTACGCCGGCGGCGGCGGGACCAAATTCGGGCTGCACCGCGAGCAGTTCGCGGCCGCCCTGCGCGAGGCACGCAGGGCCGGCCTCGTTGTGGAGGGCCTGCACTTCCACACCGGCTGCGGCTTCCTTACGCCCCAGCTTCCGGTCCTCGACCAGATCTTCAAGGCCTGCGCCTGGTTCATCCGGCAGGTCCCTGGCCTGCGCTACCTCAATCTGGGCGGCGGCCTCGGCCTCCCCCTGGTGCCGGGCGACCGACCGCTCGATCTGAACGCCTGGGCCGGACTCGTGACGCGTCACTTCGGCAAGCTCGGCGCTGAAATCTGGTGCGAGCCCGGCGACTATCTCGTGAAGGACGCCGGGGTCCTCGTCCTGGAGGTCAACACGGTCGAGACCAAGGGCCGCACGCTCTACGCCGGCGTGAACGGCGGCTTCAGCATCCATCTCGAGCCCGCGTTCTACCAGCTGCCCCTCTGCCCCGTTCCGTGCCGCGCTCCGTCGCCGCGCGCAAAGCTCCGCCCGACCACCCTCGCCGGCAACATCAACGAGGCGCTTGATCTCCTGCACCGCGACGCCGCGCTGCCGCCCCTGCGCAATGGCGACCTGCTGGCCTTCCTCAACGCGGGCGGCTACGGCGCCTCCATGGCCAGCAACCACTGCCTGCGCGGCACCTTCGCCGAGGTTTTCCTGCCGCCCCCCGCCACACCGCAGCCATGAGCGCCGATCCCACCCCGATCCTCGCCGCGCTCACCACCGAGCTGGGCTCGCCGCCCGATCTCACGCCCGGCGATCTCGCCGCACTCGCGACCGCCGCGGCCGACGCGCCGCAGCTCCGCCGCTGGCTCAAGCGACGGCTCGCGGGCGAACCGATCGCGCACATCATCGGCCGCTTCGTCTTCCACGGACGCGAGTTTCTCGTCGACAAGCGCGCCTACGTCACGGACCCCGAACTCATTCACCTCGTCGACGCGGTGCTCGCTGCGGCCCGCCGTTTCGCCGCGGCGCACGGCCGCGCGCCGCTGCTGGCCGAGATCGGCGTCGGTTGCGGCAGCCTGGCGCTCACGCTCAAGCACGCCTTTCCGGAAGCCCGTGTGGTCGGACTCGACCTCGATCCCGATGCGCTCGCCGTCGCCGCCCGCAATGTCGAACGCCATGGTCTGGCGATCACGCTGATCGAGAGCGACCTCTTCGCCAGCTGGCCCGCCGATCTGCCGCCACCGGACTTGATTTACGGCGATCCGCCGTGGGGCGATGAGAGCATGCTCTACGCCGATGACCGGCCGGCCGGACACTACCAGGCCATGCCGCCGGTTTCCGCCTTTCCACTGGGTGGTCCCACCGGCGTGCATAGGCAGATCCTGCAGGATGTCGCCCGGCGCGGGTGGCCCTCCGAGGTCTGGCTCAATGGGGGCGTGATCGCCCGCGAGGCGCTCGTCGCGCTGGGCTCACTTGCCCCCGCGCACACCGTGCTTTCGCCCGGCCCTGGAATTTCGCTTCTGCGGTGCGGTCCGGCCTGAATTTGCTTTAAAGCCCCCGGCTTCATCGGGAGATTCCTGATGCCGCCATGCTGCCGTCCCCTGACCTGAACTCCCTGAACAAGTCCGCGTGGGACGCGCTCTATGCCTCCACGTCGGAATCGATCTGGGGCCGCGAACCGGTCGGTTTCCTCGCTTCCTTCCTGCCCGACCCCGCCAACCTTCCCGCCGGCGCCGTTCTGGACGCGGCGGCCGGCGAGGGCCGGAATCTTCCGCCGCTCCTCGCGCTCGGGCGTCCGGTCATCGCCTGCGATGCGTCGTCCTCGGCTCTGGCCAAGATCCCGCCCGCCCTGGCCGGCGCCATCCGCAGTGTCACCTGCGACCTCGCCAGCGTGCCCCTGCCCGACGCCTCCTGCGCCTTCATCCTCGCCAGTGACGTGATCGAGACCCTGCCCGATCCCGAGCCGGTTCTGGGCGAGCTGGCCCGCCTGCTTGCGCCCGGCGGACTGCTGCTCGTCAACATCCCCGGTTCCGATGACGGCGTGGCCGGCATCGACATGCAGCCCGCCGGACCCGGCTGGCTGTATCAGGAAAAATACTACTTCCGCTTCTACGACCGCGCGGAGTCCGCCCGGCTCCTCACGCGGGCCGGGCTGACCAGCGTCCGGGATGAGATCTGCGAGTGGATCGAGCACCCCCACCCCCACTTCCGCGCGACCGCCCACGCCCACCGCAGCCAGGTGCTTCTCGCCCGGCGCGGAACGGCGTAATTCCGCCCGTGACGCCGTTCCTCCAGCGCGTGTTCCGCATCGAGCCCGGCGAGGGCCGCAAGGTTGCGCAGTTCGCCGGGCTCGGCCTCCTCCTGCAGGCCGGCCTCGCCCTGGGCACCGCCGGCGCCGACTCGCTCTTCCTCGTCAACGTCGGCGCGGACAAGCTGCCGCACATCTATCTGCTCACGCCGCTGGTGATGGCGGTCTACATTCCCGCCTACTCCTACCTCCTTGCCCGCTGGGGCGTGGCCCGGGTGCTCGACCTCACCCTCGGCGTGCTCTTTGCCGGCGGGACCGGACTCTGGTTCGCCTTCCACGCGGCCGGCGAAGCGACGCCCCTCGCGCTCTGCTACCTCGCCAAGCTCTACGCCGCCCTCTGGTTCGTGGGCACGTACACGCTGTTCTGGAACTTCATCGACAGCTTCGTCGACCTGCTCGACGCCAAGCGCTTCTTCGCCCTCTTCGCCGCGGGCTCGGCCACCGGCGCCATCATTGGCGGCAGCCTCGCCGGCCCGCTCTCCGACCGCTTCGGCGTCGAACTCCTCTTCCTCGGCTGGGCGTTCAGCGCCGCCCTGGCCTGGCCGCTGGCCGTCTGGACCCGCCGCAGCAACCGCGCCCTCGACACGGACGAGGAGGGGGAGGCCCCGGCCTTTGGCGTCGCCGCCGTCGCCAGCACCGTCGGACGCCTCGTCAAGTCACGCTACGCCACCGTCCTGACCGGCCTCCTGTTCGTCACCCTCGTCACCGCCACCCTCTGCGAGTACCAGTACATGGGCGTCTTTGCCGAGGGCCTCGACGAGGCCGACCTCGCCGGACTGCTCGGGCGCCTGACCGCGATGGTCAATGTCCTCAATCTCGCGCTCACCCTCTTCTTCTTCAACCG
>CAYZCV010000004.1:0-19556 GCA_964476965.1 uncultured Opitutus sp.
AAGGCCCGCTGGACCCGCGCCAGGTGCATGGTTCCGCCTACGGCATGGTCGGCGCTGCCCGCGGCTACCAACGCCCCACGGGCGAATGGAATTTCCAGGAAGTTACCGTTCGCGGGTCCCGCCTGCGCGTCGAGCTGAACGGCACGGTCATCCTCGACGCCGATCTCGCTGACGTCGACCCGGCGACGTTCATGGCCAAGCGCGCCCACCCCGGCAAGGACCGCCACAGTGGCTTCTTTGGCTTCGCCGGACACAGCGATCCCGTTTCCTTCCGTCACGTCTTTCTCCGATCCCTCTAACTCACCTGCCCGCCCCACGATTCCCGTCCCTTCACCCCACCCCGCCATGCTCACCCGCCGTCACTTCATCAAGAACTCCACCTCTGTCGCCGTCGGCGGCATGCTCGCCTCGTCCGTGCTCTCCCGCGCCGCGGACGCCCCCGCCGGACGAAACCCAATCCTCCGCGTCGGCCTGATTGGCTGCGGTGGTCGCGGCACCGGTGCGGCCGCGCAGGCGCTGAAGGCAGACCCTGACGTCCACCTGACCGCCATGGCCGACGTCTTTGGCGACCGGATCCAGTCCAGCCTGGAACTCATCCGCAAGGTCGGGGGCGACCGCGTCAAGGTGACGCCCGAGACGTCCTTCGTCGGGCTGGATGCCTACCAGAAGGTCATCGACAGCGGCGTCGACGTCGTCCTCCTGACCGCGACGCCCGCCTTCCGCCCGGCCCACTTCAAGGCCGCGGTCGCCGCCGGCAAACACATCTTCTGCGAGAAGCCGGTGGCGGTCGACGGTCCCGGCATTCGCTCGATCCTCGAGACGGCGGCCGAGGCCAAGCGCAAGCGCCTCTCGGTCATGTCCGGCTTCTGCTGGCGCTACGATCCCCGCATGCGCGCCTCGGTGGCCAAGGTCCACGAGGGCGCGATCGGTGACATCCGCGCGATCATCGCCAACTACTACACCGGGACGCTGTCGACCAAGTACCCCGGCACGCGCGTCGCCGGCCAGACCGATCTGGAGTGGCAGCTGCGCAACTGGTACAACTTCACCTGGCTCGGCGGCGACCAGCTGGTCGAGCAGGCGATCCACAACGTCGACAAGATCTGCTGGCTCCTGAAGCAGGAGATGCCCACGCAGGCCGTCGGCACCGGCGGGCGCACGGTGGCCGCGTACGGCAACACCTTCGACAATTTCAGCGTCGCCTACGAGTACGCCAGCGGCGTGCGCGCCACGCTCTCGTGCCGCCAGCACGACGGCGCCTACAACGAGGTCACCGACTACGTCGTCGGCACGGAGGGCATCTTCTCCAACGGCCGCCTCGCGACGCAGGGCATCTCCGGCAAGGTCAATTGGAAGTACACCGGGCCGACCAAGGACATGTATCAGGTCGAGCACGACGAACTTTTCGCGGCAATCCGCGCGGACAAGCCGGTCGACGACAGCCTGTCGATGACCCAGAGCACTCTGATGGCGATCATGGGACGCATGGCCGCCTATAGTGGTCAGGCCGTGACGTGGGACCAGGCGCTCAATTCAAAGGAAGTGCTGGTGCCCGACACGCTCGACTGGAACGCGCCGCTGGCGGTGACGCCGCGCGCCATCCCCGGCCAGACCAAGGTCGTCTGACCATGAACCGGCGCGAATTCCTGCTCGCGACCACGGCGGCCGCGGCGCTGGCTCCCCTCGCCCGCGGCCAGACGGCTCCAGCCGCGGCACCGGCGTCGCCGGCGCCCGCCGGCGGCAAACGGCGGTCGCACAAGAAGGGTTTCATGTTCGGCACGCTTGGAGGCGCGACGGCGCAGAAACTGAGCGTGCTCGAAAAGTTCAAGCTGCTGCAGGCGGCTGCCTTCAATGGCGTGGAGGTCAACAGCGGCATGGACCAGGCGGAGGTGCTGGCAGCGCGCGACCAGACCGGACTGGCCATCCCGAGCGTCGTCATCTCGACCCATTGGGCCAAGCCGCTCTCGGATCCCAGCCCCGCCGCGCGCGAGATCGGTCTGGAGGGACTCAAGCAGGGCCTGCGCGACGCCAAGGCCTACGGCGCGAGTTCGGTGCTCCTCGTCCCGGCCGTGGTCACCAAGGAGGTTTCGTACGCCGAGGCCTACGCGCGCTCGGTGGAGGAGATCACGAAGGCGATCCCCTTGGCGGAGTCGCTCGGGGTGATGATCGCGATCGAGAATGTCTGGAACCGCTTTCTCCTCAGCCCGCTGGAGGCGGTCGCCTATGTCGATGCCTTCAAGAGCCCGATGGTCCGCTGGCATCTGGATGCGGGGAATGTCGCCAACACCGGCTGGCCGGAGCACTGGATCCAAACGCTCGGCCCGCGCATCGTCCAGGTGCACATCAAGGAATACAGCCGCAAGCTGCGCGACGAAAAGGGGCCCTACGCTGGATTCCGGGTCGATCTATTTGACGGAGACTGCGACTGGCCGACCGTGATGAGGGCGCTGGATGCGGTCGGCTACTCCGGTTGGCTGATTGCCGAGCAGTACCGTCCGCCGGAGTTCGACGACGCCGGCTGGCTGGTGCATCTCTCAAAGAAGATGGATCAGGTCATCGCCAGCTAGGCGATCCGCATGATTCGGCGGCAGGCGATTCGGTGGCTCATGCTCGCGCCGCTGCTGGCGTGTGCGCGCGGCGCGGCGGCGGACAACCCGGCGGGGCTGCAGCGTTTTGCGTTCACCGAGCCGCACATGGGCACCCTGTTTCAGCTCGTGCTCTTCGCGCCGGAGCCCGCGGCCGCGCAGGCGGCGGCCCAGGCCGCGTTCGCCCGCATTGCCGAGCTCAATCGAAGCCTTTCCGACTACGACCCGGCGAGCGAGGTCTCGCGCCTGAGTCAGGCCCCCGCGGGCACGGCGGTGCCGGTGAGCCCGGAATTGTTCACGCTGCTGCAGCGGAGCCAGACCCTCGCGGCACGAAGCGAAGGCGCCTTTGACGTCACGCTCGGTCCCCTCGTCCGGCTCTGGCGCGAGAGTCGGCGGACCGGCCGCCTGCCCGAGTCCGGCGCGCGCGAGCAGGCTCGTCGGGCATCGGGTCATGCCCTGCTGACCCTCGACGACCAGGCGTCGACCGCGACCCTCGCACGAAGCGGTATGCAGCTGGACCTCGGTGGCATTGCGAAGGGCTTTGCGGCGGATGAGGCCCTCGCCGTGCTGCGACGCCATGGATTCCCACGGGCCATGGTCGCTGCGAGTGGCGATCTGGCGCTGGGCGACCCGCCGTGGGGAAAGGCGGGATGGACGGTTGAACTGGCCCCGTTTGGATCTGGCACCGGATCGCCGGTGGCCCTGGTCGTCGCCAACGCCGGCGTCTCGACCTCGGGCGACGCGGAACAGTACGTCGAGATCGAGGGTGTTCGCTACTCGCACCTGATTGATCCGGCGACCGGACTGGGGCGGACGCAGTCCGTCGCGGTTACGGTGATCGCCCGCGACGCGACGACCAGCGACGCGCTGGCGACCACGTGCAGCCTGCTGCAGCTTGAGCGAATCGAGCCCCTGCTCGCGGCCGAGGACGAAGCGGTGCGCGTCCTGGTTTACACGCGATCGGCCGACGGATCGGTGCAACGCACGCTTTACGGCCGGGATCCCTCCGGTCTTCTTTCTCGACCATGAAGACGTCTTTCCCGCGCGTGCTCCTGCTCTCCGTGCTGACTGCGCTGGCGCTGGGGCCTGGCCCCGTCGCCGCGGCCGCCGAGACCGACGCGGCCGAGCTCGCGCTCGTGCAGCAGATTCGGGAAAAGATCCTCGCCACCGCCGCTGCGGCCAAGGCGGATGCCGACGGTGTCGCCACCGAGACGGTCACGATCCCGGGAACGACCGTGTCGTTCACGCTGCAGCGGATTCCGGCGGGCGTCTTCACCCTCGGCAGCCCGGAAACGGAACCCGGGCGTCAGCCTGACGAAGGCCCGCAGGTCCGGGTCGAGCTGCCGGCCTTCTGGATGGGGCGGCACGAGGTCACCTGGAATGAGTACGAGATCTTCATGTTTGCCTCGGACAAGGTGGCGGACGCCCCCAGCACGGAAGCCGACGCGGTTTCGCATCCGACCAAGCCCTACGTGGAGATGAGCTTCGGCATGGGGCGCGACGGCTTCCCGGCGATCAGCATGACGCACCACGCCGCGTTGAAGTACTGCCAGTGGCTGAGCGCCAAGACGGGGCACTTCTACCGTCTGCCCACCGAGGCCGAGTGGGAGTATGCCGCGCGGGCCGGCACGACGACCGCCTACTCCTTTGGCGACGACGCCGCCCGGCTGGCGGAGTTCGCCCAGTTTCAGGCTGACCAGTACGCCAAGGTGGGAACCAAGCAGCCCAATCCCTGGGGGCTGTTCGACCTGCACGGCAATGTGTCGGAGTGGACCCTCGATCAGTACGAGCCCGACGCCTACACGCGGCTGACCGGCAATCCGGCCAAGGGATCGTGGGTTCCTTCCACGCAGCCCTACCCCCACGCCGTGCGCGGGGGCAACTGGTCAGACTCACCCGAGCGCCTGCGCAGCGCGGCCCGCTTGGGGTCGAGTGCCGATTGGAAGATGCTCGATCCGCAGCTCCCCAAGAGCCAGTGGTACCACACCAGTGCGCCGTGGATTGGCTTTCGCGTCGTGCGCCAGCTTGAGATCCCCTCCGCCGAGGAGATGTACCGCATCTGGAACAACGGCGTCGCGCTGGACTATTGAGCCGGCCCGTTGCGGCCCGAACGGCAACAGGCCCAGCAACGCGCAGTGCAGGCGGGGCAATCGCGGCACCTTCATGACCGGGACGGGTTGACCGAGGTGGGCAACGGCGGGGCTTCCTCGGCGCCCAGCGAACGGGTCGCGTACATCACAGCAGCGAGCATCGCGGCCAGCGCCACGGTCCCGGCCAGCAGCGAAAAATCCTCCAGGTTGAGGACGAAGTACAGATAGCCGTAAACGCCCGCGAGCATGGCGCTCACCAGTACGGCCCGCCGGCCGCCCGCCAGTACCCGCCAGCTGTAGAGTCCCACCAACGCAATCGAGCCGGCCGCGGCGATGCCGTAGGCTAGCCCGAAGGCCATGAACTCGGACAACGAGAGCAGGCTCAGGAAGAAGAGGCACAGCGCCACCCCCACGAGCAGGTAGTTGAGCGCGTGGAGCCGCAGCCCCAGCACGACTTCAAAGAGGAAGAAGGTCGTGAACACCAACGCGACGAAGAGCACACCGTACTTGATGGAACGTTCGACGGTTCGGTACGCATCGATCGAAGGCAGCAGATTCACCCCAAACGCAGCGGCGGTGAACGCCTCCATCGCCGGACGCGGCTCGCCCGCCTGATCGGTCCACTGCTGCGGAAAATCACGGCCGTAGTAGGAGACCTGCCACGTGGCGTCGAACCCGCCCGGCCCAACCGAGCGCTCGGTCGGCAGGAAGGCGCCGAAAAATCCCGGATCCTGCCAGGGCGAGGTCAGGCTCACACGGGTCTCACGCCCAAGCGGCACCACGCTGAAGCTCTCGCTGCCGTTGAGCGTGAGCTCGAGTGAGAAGGCCTGCGAGCCGCCGTCGGTGCTCAAGGTCACCGGGGCATGCAGGCCGGTCGCAAACCCCTCCCAGCGCGATCCCGGCTGCAGCGGGATCGCCTGCCCGCCCCAGGCCAACGCGACCGACTCGCGGAGGCCGCGCAGATCGCTCACAGCCAGACTCACCCGGGCTCGATCCCCGTGGATTCGGATCCGGTCACGGTCCAGCCCCAGCGAGCGCCAATCGGGCGCGGAGAACTGGCCGATCAGCCGGATGGTTCCCGTGTAAACATGGGTTCGATAGATGCCGCGACGGCGCTCCGACGGCGCCAGATCACCCGCCACGGTCAGCTGCTCCGGCAGGAAAAAGGCCTCGGCCGCGACTTCGCGCACGACGCGCCCCGTGACCCGCCGCCCGTCCACGAGGGTCGTTTCCTCCTCCTCGCGCTGAAAGGTGTAGGGCACCACCAGCACAGGTCCCACCAGCCGCTGGGCCCGGCCCCAGGTCTGCGTGATTCCCGCCACCGCCTCGATCGACCGCTGGCGACGCTCCTGCAGGGTGGAGTCCACCATCGCGAGGGGAATCAGGAGCAGCAGCCCCAGCAGCCCGGTGCCGATGACTTTAAAGAAAAGGGCGCGGCGCTGCAGCCAGCGGCGGCCCGCGTCGAGCAGAGAGGTGGTGGAATCCATGCCCCAGCTTCGCCGGTCTCTGTGAAGCCCGTGTGAAGTCGGAATGAAATCAGGACGAATTCTTGCTAGACCGCCGGGAACCAGATCTCCGCACGGGCTCCGCCTTCGGCCCGATTGGCCACGTTCGCCCCACCCCCGTGCAACTGGGCAATCTCGCGGACGAAGCTCAGGCCGAGGCCTGAACTCTTCCGGCCGGTGTCCGGCCGAGGCAGCGAATAAAAGCGGTCAAAGATCCGCCCCACCGCAAACTCGGGCACGCCGGGCCCTTCGTCGTCCACCTGAACACAGAACCGCCCGGCTTCGCGCACGATCCGCGCACGGACCATTCCTCCCGCGGGTGAGAACTCGGCGGCGTTCTGCAGCAGATTGGTCAGGGCCTGCCCCACCAGAAAGCGCTCGGCGGCGATCTCGCACCGTTCAGCCTCCTCAATGCGGAGCTCGATGTGCCGCGTCCGCCACACCGGCTCGAGCGAGTCCGCCGCGGCGCGCAGGGCCTCCGCGAGATCGAGCCGCTCGGTCTGCTGGAGCCCGCTCCGGGCCTCGAGCGCCGACAACTGCAGCATGCGGTCAACGATCCGCTGCAGGCGATCCGACTCTGCGCGCAGGTGTCCGAGAAACTTCGTGCGTTCCTCCGGCGGCAGTTCCTCCCCGAGCTGTTCGGCCGCGCCCCGGATCGCCGAGAGCGGGGCCTTCAGCTCATGCGTGAGGGTCTGCGTGTAGCGCTCGACATACTGCTTCCCCTCCAACGCGGCCCGCATCTCGTCAAATGCCCGGGCGAGCGCGGCGACCTCCGTCGCGCCCGAGGCGGGACGGATCGCGGGCTGGCCCGCGCCGAGCGCCTGAACATAGGCGGTCAGCCGCTCGACGGAGCGCGTCACGCGGTTGGCAATCCACCAGCCCGCCACAATCATCGCGAAGGCGAGCACGAGGGCGCCGGCCAGCAGCCGCACGCGCGCCTGCCAGATCGCATCGGCCACCGAACTCAGCGGGCGGGCGACGCCGACATAGCCGAGAACGGCCCCGGCGCGGCGCACGGGAGCGGCCACGCGGATCTCTCCTTCGACCACGCCGGGTTCCGGGTCGCCAATGCCGGGCTGCTGCTCGAAGAACGCCTGCATCTCAGGCCGCTGGCTGTAGTCGCGTCCGACCTCACGGCCACCGGCGGAATCAAAGGTGACCCGCCCGCGGACATCGGTCACGTAAACCCGCAATCCTCCCGATGCGGGGTCGACCGCCGCGAGACGCTCGCGCCAATCTGCCCCGAGGGAGGCCTCGGCGCCGAGTTCGTCCTCGACCAGGACAGCCAGCAGCGTGGCCGTGTCGTTGAGCGTGCGCCTCATCGAGTCCACGTAGCGCGGACGCACTTCACTCAGGATGAAAGCCATGAGCAGGGCGAAGCCCACGGCGGAGGCGGCCACATAGACGCCAAAGATCGCGGTGCGGATTTTCACGGCGCGATGCGCAGGGCATAGCCCATGCCGCGGTGGGTCTGAATCGGGTCCTCCTCCGGCGCAATGGCCCGCAATTTGGCGCGCAGCGTCTTCACATGCGCGTCCACCGTCCGGTCCAGGCTGGCCCCCGGATCCTCCCACACGCGCGTCATGAGTTCATCCCGGGAAAAGACCCGCCCCGGCCGGGCCAGCAGGACGCAGAGCAGGCGGTACTCGTAACGAGTCAGGTTCAGCACGGTGCCACGGAACGTCACGGTGCAGCGCTCGGTATCCACGCCAAATTCGTGGCGCGGTCCGGCTGGCCGGGTCCCTGCGGCCGCGGTGCCCGGCGGCACGCGGCGCAGGATCGCCTTCACCCGGGCCGCGATTTCGCGCGGGCTGAACGGCTTGGTCACATAGTCGTCGCCGCCGATCTCAAGCCCGATGATCCGGTCAATCTCCGCGGCGCGGGCGGTGAGAAAAAGAATCGGCACGGTCTCGCGCCGCGCCCGGAGTGTCTTGCAGAGATCGAAGCCATTCACGTCGGGCAGGCCGACATCAAGGATCACCAGCGCCGGCGGGCCGCCGTCGTCCCATGCCGCGAGCGCCTTCGTTCCAGTGGAGCACCATTCCGGGGCGAACCCCTCGGTGCGCAGGGCGTAGACCAGCGCGTCGGCGATGGCCGGCTCGTCTTCCACCAGAAGGATGCGCGGTGCCGGCATGGGGCCTTTGGTGGAGTTCGGCCTAGGATCGGGCGGCCTCGCTGAGCCGGGCGATGACCGCGGGCAGCAGGGCGTGCTCGGCCGCGTGCACCTTGGCGGTGAGTGATTCCAACGTATCCGTCGGTTCGACACGCACCACCGCCTGGTCGATGATCGGGCCGCCGTCGACCTCGGGGGTGACCACGTGGACGGTGCAGCCGGTGACCTTGACCCCGCGGCGCCAGGCCTGACCGATCGCGTCGAGGCCCGGGAAGGAGGGCAGCAGGCTCGGGTGGAGATTGATGACTTTGCCGGCGAAGGCGGCCAGCAGGCGCGGTTTCACGACGCGCATGAATCCGGCCAGGACCACGAGATCGGCGCCGGAGCCCGTGATGGCCTCGATGTAGCGCTCCTCGCCCGGACCCTCGAGCTTGGTCTTGAAGGGCGCGGGGTCGAGGAAGGCCGAGGGCACGCCATGCCGGGTACCGAGGGCCAGGATACCGGCCTCCGGCTGATCGGAGAAAATCTGGACCACCCGGGCGCGGCCGAGCCGGCCTGCCGCCTGTGCTTCGAGCACGGCGGCGGCATTCGAACCACGGCCGGAGCCCAGGATCACCACACGCATGGGTCAGATGCCACCCGCCGCCTTGATTTTGGCAATCAGGTTTGTGGTGCTGAAGCCGGGAAGGAAGGGCAGGAATTCGATGCGCGCCCCGACGCTCTCGAGCGCGGCCCGCTCGCCGGGGTCCAGCTTGTCGAGGGTGTAGTCGCCGGCCTTGCAGTAGACATCGGGTTGGAGCGCGAGGATCTCGGCGGTCAGCCGCGGTTCGCGGAAAATCACGATCCCGGTGACGAACCAAAGGGCCGCGAGGGCGTAGGCCCGCTCAAGTTCGGTCTGCACTGGACGGAGCGGCCCCTTGAGCGCCCGTACGCTCGCGTCGGCATTGAGCGCGATGAAGAGTGCGTCACCCTGGCGCCGGGCCTCCTTCAGGTAGTAGAGGTGGCCGGTGTGCAGCAGATCGAAAACCCCGTTGGTCAGCACGAGTTTCTTTCCGGCCGTGCGCAGCCGCTCGCGTTCGAGCTGGGCGGCGTCGAGCGTCAGGAGCTTCGGATTTTCCAGAGGGTTAGGCACAGATGAGCACGGATAAACACAGATTGGGATCGGGCCGGCAATCCCTCTGTGCGCATCCGTGCGACCGGAGTTCAGACTCCCCACTCAGAAAAACTTCTTGGCCTTGTCGAAGAAGCTCTTCGCCACCGGCTCGTCGGCGTCGCCGCTGACCTTGGCGAATTCCTCAAGGATCTTGCGCTGCTCGCTGGTGAGCGAGGTCGGCACCTCGACGTGCACGCGAACCAGCTGATCGCCCTGCGCACCGCCCCGGAGCGAGGGCATGCCCTTGCCGCGCAGGCGGAAGGTCGTCGCGCTCTGGGTCGAGGCCGGGATCTTGAGCGAGGCCTTGCCGAACAGGGTCGGCACCTCGATCGTCCCGCCGAGGGTGGCGAGGGTGAACTTGATCGGGATCTCGCAGAAGAGGTCCTGACCCTGGCGTTCAAAGATCTCGTGATCCTTGACCGTGAGAACGATGTAGAGATCGCCGGCGGCACCGCCCGCCAGGCCGGCCTCGCCGTTGCCGGAGGAACGCAGGCGCGCCCCTGAATCCACCCCGGGGGGAATGCGCACATTGATCTTGGTCGACTTCGGCACGCGGCCCTCGCCACGGCAGGCGGTGCAGGCCTTCTCGACCTTCGTGCCAGCGCCGCCGCAGGTGGGGCAGGCTTGGGTGAACGTGATGATCCCGCCGGAGCGGCGGATCTGACCGGCACCCCGGCAGGTCGGGCAGGTCACGCGCTTCGAGCCGGGCTCGGCACCGCTGCCCTCGCAGCGCTCGCAGGAGACATTCTTGCGGAAGGAGATTTCCTTCTCCACGCCGCGGGCGGCGTCCTCGAGGGTGATCTCCAGGTCGTAGCGCAGGTCCGCGCCATCGCGGCCCCCGTCGCGGCCGCCGCCGCCGAACATCTCGTCAAAAATTCCGCCGCCGCCCCCGCCACCACCGCCCGCGCCGCCGAAGACTTCGCGGAAGATGTCGAAGGGATCATGGAAGCCGCCGCCCCCGCCGCCGGGACCGCGGGGACCGGCTCCGGCCCCCGGGCCCTCGAAGGCGGCGTGGCCATAGCGATCATACGCGGCGCGCTTGTCGGCGTCCTGCAACACCTCGTAGGCATGGGAGATCTTCTTGAACATCTCCTCCGCCTCCTTGTTGCCCGGATTCTTGTCCGGGTGGTACTGCACGGCCTTCTTGCGATAGGCCTTCTTCAGGTCCTCGGCGCTGACGCCCTTGGCGACTCCGAGCAATTCGTAGAAATCTTCCTTGGCCATGGTGAGAGGGAGTTTCGTTGGGGCCAACGTGGTCCGGTTCGCCGCAGCGAGCGGACCCTGGGCCCCGGCGGTGACTCAGCTCTGGCCCTCCTTGGCCGGGCCGCTGGAAACGACGACGGAGGCCGGACGCAGCAGGCGTCCGTTCAGGCTGTAGCCAATACGGACGACCTGAAGAACCGTGCCGTCGGCCACCTCCGTGCTGGGCTGCTGGGAAATCGCCTCGTGCTGGTTTGGATCGAAGGCCGAGCCGACCGGATTGATTTCCTTCAGGCCATGAGTGGCCAAGGCGGACTTCAGCTGGGTCCCGACCATCTCAATGCCGCCCACGAGCGTCTTGAGGTCGGCGTTCGGGGCCTTGGCGGCGGCGAGTCCGAGCGCGAGATTGTCGAGGACCGGGAGCAGGTCCTCGAGGACGCGCCCCGCCGCGAATTGGCGAAGCTCATCCTTCTCGCGCACAGAGCGCTTGCGAAAATTCTCGAGGTCGGCGACCGCGCGCAGGTGGCGCTCATGGTGAGCCACCGCCTCTTGCTTCGCGGCGGCGAGCTGGGCCGCCAGATCACCTCCGGCCGCAGCCGGTGATTCCGCCGCCGGGGAGGCTGCGGTCGAGTCCGTGGTATCCGTGGGTACAGTTTCAGCCATAAGAACCGGAAATTAATCCACGGCTTTGCCCATACTTCAAGTATCTCCGTCGTTCTGCGGAAATCAGCTTCCGGCAAAGTTTTCCGTCAGCAGGGCGACCGTGGGTGCGTTGGCCCGGAACTCAAACCGGCCCGCATAGGGCAAAAGGACGTTTTCACCGGCGACAAGGGCCCCCCCGGCCGCCGGGCCGACGTCGATTCCGCCCGAGACGAGGCCGAGAAGGCGAGGCTGTTCGCCCGCAGCCACGTTCAGGGATTCCCCGGCGGCCAAAACGACCCGCCGGATCCGGAATTCCCGCGCATCCGCGATCACCGCCGGGGTGCGCGAGGCGCGGACCAGTTCGGCGGGTTCCTCGGACCAGAGGATGGAGACCATCGACTCCTTCACATGCAGGGCGCGCGCCTGGCCATCGGGCCCGACCCTCCCCCAGTCGAACACGCGGTAGGTGGTGTCCGAGTTCTGCTGGATCTCGAGGATCAGGCACCCCGCGTCGATCGCGTGGACCGTCCCGCTCTCGACGAGGAGGGAGTCGCCCGGCGAAACCCGCAGGCGGCGAACACAGGTCTCCACGGTGCCATCGGCGAGGGCCTGCTCAAAGCGCGCCCGGTTCACGCCCGGCCGGAGCCCGACGAGCAAGGCCGCGTTCGGATCCGTCGCGGCGACAAACCAGTTCTCGGTCTTGGGTTCTCCGCGCAGCGCCGCCGCCACGGTGGCGGGGGGATGGACCTGCAGGCTGAGGCGCTCGCGGCAATCCAGCCACTTGACCAGAATCGGAAAAACCCGGGTGCCGGGCCACTTCGGGCCCATCACGGCCGCCGGCGCGGTGGCGATAACCTCGCGCAGCGTTCGGCCGGCGTAGGTTCCCGCACGGACGATCGACTGGGCCTCGGGGCGATCCACGACTTCCCAGCTTTCACCAATGCGCTCCGTTTGCGGTAGCGAGCGCCCAAAGGCGGATTCGAGGCGGCGACCGCCCCAAATGCGACTCTGGCAAATGGGTTCGAAGCGAAGTACTTCGTGCATCAGGGGCTATGAGTTTTTTGTGAAAGTCGTTGTGGGCCGGATTACAATTGACCGGTACCCGCGTTGGCGTGGAATCCCCAAGGGTTAGGACCCGATCTCAGGCGTCCGGCAAACCACATGGCCAAGTCCACGAGTTCAAACTCAAATTCCGGGGGTCCTTCCTTCCAACCTCCGCGTTACCGCCCTCGCTGGCTGGTGGCCAGCATCTGCTTTGTGCTGGGCGTCCTGATCACGGTGGCCCTCGTGGATTTCGCCCCCGAACAGAGTGTTCAGGTCACGACCAACCCGGATCCGTCGAATCCGAATCTGGTCGGCCGCTTTGGCTCCGAGTTTTCGTGGTGGTCGCTGCACATCTTCGGCGCCAGCACCTGGCTGATCCCGGCCTTCCTGCTGTGGTCGTCGGTCGTGGCCCTGCGCAACGCCAAGCGACTGGCCGGCACCCGCTTCACCGCGATGGTCGTGAGCATCACCACCAATGCAGGCCTGTGGGCGATGTGGGAGAGCTTCGGCAAGTCCCAGTATTTTTCGGAGGGCCCGGGCGGAATCCTCGGGCAGTTGGTGTACCATGATCTCTTGAAGTCCACTTTGGGCGTCTTTGGTTCCGCCCTCCTGCTCACGATTGTGAGCGGCCTCGGGCTGATGTTCATTTTCACCCGGGACATAACCGCGGAATTCGAGAAAGCCGTGCAGGCGTTCCAAGCCTGGCGGGAACAACGCGCGCAGCTTGCGGCCGAGCGGGCTGCCGCGCGCCAAGAACTCAAGGAGCAGCAGGCCAAGGCCCGCGCAGCCGAGAAGGCTGAGTCGATTCGGCAGCCGATGGTCGCCCCCACCGCCAAGAATCTGAAGATCGCACGCGGTCCGGATGAGCCCCTGGCCAAGCCCGCGCCCGCTCCAAAGGCCGCCGTCGATCTTCCGCCGCCCCCCGCCCTGGCCCCCAAGCCTGCGCCGGAACCCAAGCCCAAGATCGAGCGCCCCAAGCCCGAGCCCGCCGCCACCGCGACCGACACCAAAGCCCTCGCCGTCGCGACCGGCAAACTCGAGCTCAACATCGTCAAGCCGGAGGAGACCAAGAAGGCCAAGGTCACGGTCCTCCCCCAGAGCAATGACGAGAACTACAAGTTCCCCCCGCTCTCGATCCTCAAGGAACAGGTCCGCCCGTCCGCCGAAAATTCCGAGGAGGAGCACGCCCGCAATGCGCAGAATCTGATGCGCATCCTGAGCGAATTCGGCGTCGAGGTGACGCTCGGCGAAATCCATGTCGGCCCCGTCATCACCCGCTACGAGGTCGCCCCGGCGGCCGGCGTGCGCGTGGAAAAGATTGCCGGGCTCGACAAGAACATCGCGCTCGGCATGCGGGCGCAGTCGGTCCGCATCCTCGCCCCGATCCCCGGCAAGGCCGCCGTGGGCGTCGAGGTCCCGAACCAGCACCCGACCCCGGTCGGCATGCGCGAGATTCTCGAGGCGGAGGACTGGGTCGGCGCCAAGGCCGAACTCCCGATCGCGCTCGGCAAGGACGTCTCCGGCAAGCCACTGATCTCCGATCTGACCAAGATGCCCCACCTGCTGATCGCCGGCGCCACCGGCTCCGGCAAATCGGTGTGCATCAACTCCATCGTCGCCTCGATCCTCTACTCCAAGAGCCCCAAGGACGTCCGCCTGCTGATGGTCGATCCGAAGGTGGTTGAGTTGAAGATCTTCAATTCGCTCCCCCACATGCTGATCCCGGTGGTGACCGAGCCCAAGAAGGTCCCGGGTGCCCTCAAGTGGCTGCTCAACGAGATGGAGCAGCGCTACCAGATGTTCGCCAAGTGCAACGTGCGCAACATCGTCGGCTTCAACGGCCGCAAGAAGGGCGCCAAGCCCGAGTTTCCTCCGGTCGAGCAGCAGGGCGCGCTGGAGGGCGTCGACCCGAGCACGCTCGACGACGGCGAGCCCCTGCCCGAACGCCTGCCCTACATCGTGGCGATCATCGACGAGCTCGCCGACCTCATGATGGTCGCGCCCGCCGAGATCGAGACCAGCATCGCGCGTCTCGCGCAGTTGGCCCGCGCGGCCGGCATCCATCTCATCATCGCGACCCAGCGCCCGTCGGTGAATGTCATCACCGGCGTGATCAAGGCGAACCTACCCTCGCGCATCGCCTTCCAGGTGGCCTCCCAGGTCGACTCGCGCACCATTCTGGACACCAAGGGCGCGGATACCCTGATCGGTCGCGGCGACATGCTCTTCTCGCCTCCAGGCAGTTCCCGCCTGGTCCGCGCGCAGGGCGCCTTTGTTTCCGACGAGGAAGTGCTGGAGCTGGTTGAGTTCCTCAAGGTCAACGGCCCGCCGCAGTACGCCACGTCCGTCCAGCAGCAGATCGACCGCGCCGCGGCCGAGGAGGACGAGGACGGCGAAGGCGGCGGCGACGATGGCGACATGGGCGACGACGAGGAGCTGTTCCAGCAGGCGCTGGACGTCCTCAAGTCGACCAAGCGCGCGTCCACCTCGATGATTCAGCGCCGGCTGCGCATTGGCTACAACCGCGCCGCCCGCATCATGGACCTGATGGAGGACAAGGGGATTGTCGGGCCCGAAAACGGCTCCAGCCCCCGCGAGATCCTCAAGGACCTCGACACCCTTTGATCCGAGCGAGCCGGGCCGGTGGCCGCCCCTCAAAGCGCTGAATCGTCATCGGTTGCTGAATTCCGCCTTCACATGCGACGCGCTTTCACCTAACTCGTCACCATGCAGACCATTGGTGAACGCCTGGAGGAAGCCCGGAAACGGAAAGGCATCTCCATTCGCGAGGCAGCCGAGGCGACGAAGATCCGCGGGGACTACCTGCACAAATTCGAGGGCAACCAGTTCGACATCAATCTGCCCGAGATCTACGTCCGCGGCTTTCTGCGCACGTACGCGACCTACCTCAAGCTTTCGCCCGACAAGATCAATTCCGACTACAACGCGCTGGGACTGGGGCCGGCCAAGCCGCGCTCCATCAGCCGCGAATTGTACGGGCGCATGGATCTGTCCGTTGCCTCCGCCAAGGATGCCGCCGAACCACCGCCCGCTGATTCCGCGGCCGCCGGGGGCCCTCAGGCCGAGGCCGGCTCGCGCAATCCCGCCACCTTCGTGCCGCGCGCCTCGGGTCCGCAGATCGATCGCGATCTCCTGATCAAGGGCGGCGCCCTGCTGGCCGGTGCCATCCTCGTGGTGGTCCTGATCATCTGGGGGGTCGGAGCCCTGACCAGTGGCGACTCGTCCGCCCCGGCGCCCGCCACCGCCAACACGCCCGCGGCCACGCCGGCGCAGCGCACCATGACCTTGGTGGCGCTCAACACCGTCAGCGTCACCGTGGCGCGCAAGAACGCCGACGGCACCGCCGGCGAGGAACTTTTCCGCGGCCAGCTCGTGCGCGGGCAGGCGCAGGATGTCGCGTGGCCCGGGCCCGTGTACATCACGGCCAGCGCCGGCGAGAATCTGGAGATTGAGTACCGCGGCCAGCGCTACCCAACCCAGTTCAAGGGCCAGGGCCGCCTCGAAATGCAGTAATCAGGCAGCCGGGCTCGCCGAGCCCGAGGCTCTTAGGCCGGACACGCCGCGCGTTCAACGCGCCGGAGTCAAGACGAGCCACCCAGGGCCGCCCGCCGCGACGGGCGCCGAATCAGGACCGCGGTCAGCGACCGCGGAGCCCGAAACTTCAACGAAGCGCCACCGGCGGTCCGAGCACCTCGCGCAGGACGATCGCGCGGCGCATCGATTCGGGGTCGCGCAAGTCACGCAGCAGGGCTCCAGATTTCGGTGACGCCGCACGGGGCGCGCCCGCCGACATCGCGGCCACGGTCGCCGGAGCCTCGCTGCGCGCGGCCGCGAGTGCGGCCCGCCGGTCGGCCAAGGCCTGAAGCTGTTCCTGCAGGGCCCGCTGGCGCGCCAGTACGCCGTCGTCCAAGGGTGGCGGCGCCGGCACCGGGCGGGAGACCTCCTCCTCGCGCCAGACGGGCTCGGGCGGCGCCTCGTAGGCCGGCGCCTCCTCCCTCAGCGGAGGCGGCACGGGCGCGGGCACGCCTCCGCCGCGGCGCTCCTGGATCTTGCGGCGAATCTCCTCCTGAATCCGGCGCGTCCGCAATTCCTCCTCCATCGCTTCGGCGTTCGGCGCGACGGTGGGCCGGTTCTCCGGAATACCATCCTCATCATAGTCCGCCGGCTCCCCGTTCTTCTCGCGCTTGCGCTGGTTGAGCCAGTACGCAATCGAGCCCGCGATCACGAGGATCAGCTGCAGATTATCGAGGATGAGGTCCATGGGGTGAGCGATAGGCTGTAAGCTTTCGGCGCTAAGTTAGGAGAGCTGCAGCTTCGGTGGATCGGGAGGCTACAGCTTAATGCTTAGCGCGTATCGCTTATTTCCTCACTTCTTCTCGCCTTCGGGCTTCGCGATGCTCTGGCGCATGGCGGAATCGGCCTGCACGTTCTCCATCTTGTAATAGTCCATCACGCCCAGCCGGCCCGAGCGGAAGGCTTCGGCCATCGCGAGCGGCACCTGGGCCTGGGCCTCGACGACCTTCGCCTGCATCTCCTGGACGCGGGCCTTCATTTCCTGTTCGACCGCCACCGCGGCGGCGCGCCGAATTTCAGCCTGGGCCTGCGCGATGCTCTTGTTCGCCTCGGCCTGCGCCTCCTGCAGCTTGGCCCCGACATTCTCCCCGACGTCGACGTCGGCGATGTCGATCGAGAGGATTTCAAAGGCGGAACCGACGTCCAGGCCGCGCGCGAGCACGACCTTCGAAATGCTATCCGGGGACTCGAGGACGACCTTGTAGGTCTCGGCCGAGCCGATGGTGGAGACAATGCCCTCACCGACGCGGGCGATGATGGTGTCCTCCTTGGCGCCGCCGACGAAGCGATCGAGATTGGTGCGGACCGTGACGCGGGCCTTCACCTTTACCTGGATGCCGTCCTTGGAAACGCCGTCGATGGTGGTGCGGCCGCCTTCGGGATTGGGGCAATCGATGACTTTCGGATCAACCGAGGTGCGCACAGCTTCGACGACGCTCTTGCCGGAGCCCTTGGTCGCGAGGTCGATGGCGCAGGCCCGGTTCCAGTTGAGCGAGATGCCGGCCTTCTGGGCGGCGATCAGCGCCTGCACCGTCGGGACCACGTTGCCGCCCGCGAGGAAGTGCGCCTCGATGTCATCAATGGTGATGTCGATGCCGGCCTTCTTGGCCGTGATCCGCGTGTCGACCACGAGACCGTAGGGCACCTGACGCAGGCGCATCGCGATCAGGGCGAAGGGACTCACATAGGCACCGGCGAGCCAGGCGCGAAGCCAGACACTGAAGAACGAAAGAAAGATGCCGACGACCACGAGGCCGACAACACCCAGCGCGATGAAGAGGATGAGTTTGATGTCCATGGAATGAAGTTAGGGTTTTGAAACAATCAGACGAAAATTATCCAGGCCCACGACCCGCACCTCGGCGCCCTTGGGCAGCAGGCCGGAGCGGGAGAAGGCCTCGTAACGACGGCCGTCGATGAGCACATGGCCGCTCGGCGAAAGCGGCGTCAGGGCCTCGCCCGCGCGGCCCAGGATGACCGCAGCCTCGGCCGGAGGCGGCTGGCTGGTGCCGTCGATCGCGGCATGCAGAAACATCCGCTTGCCCCACGGGGTGCGCGGCAGGAGCCAGAATTCAACGAAGAGCATGAGCGCCCCGAGGGCCGCGCCCACCCCCAGCGCGGTCCACCCGCCGGTGCTGCCGTATTCGAGAAAGGCCAGGATGACGCCGCCCAGCAGCGCGAGGCCCCCAACGATGCCGAGAATGGCCCCCGGCACGAACACCTCGAAGGCAAGGAGGACGAAGCCAACAACGAAAAGCACGAGGATCGCGTTCATGCGACCTCCTTGGTCACGCGCAGGCCGAACTCGCTCTGCCCGGTCACGGTGACCGCATCGCCCCGCTCGACGGATCCGAACTCGACCCGCGCCTCAAAGCGCTGGCCCTCGATCTCAACCTGCCCGCTCGGATAAAGCGGGGTCACGGCCACGCCGCGCCGGCCCACCAGCCCGCCAGCCGGGGCGGTTGCCGTCGCCGGACGGTCGGTGGCCGAGCCCGTCACGGCCGCGGACAGGATCATACGATCCCAAACCCAGCCCCTCGGCAGAAAGCGCATCAGCATCAGCGCCAGAACCACGGAGGTCACAAGACCGAGGCTGAGATTGGTCAGCGGGCCGACGAACACATCCCCGCTGAAAGTCAGCGGCTCGTTGGGCCAGAGATCGGCCATGGACCAGACCAGTGAGCCAAGAATCAGAAGAACGCCGGTGAGGGCGGCCACAATGATGCCCGGAAAGAACAGGATCTCCACCAGCACCAGGAGCACACCCAGCGCAAACACCAGCACCGGTTCGTGGCCGGAAAACCCGGCCACGTAATGGCCGAGAAACACCACCAGCAGCAGGAGGATGCCGGAGACCCCAAACACCCCGAAGCCCGGGGTCTTGAACTCGACGAAAAGCGCCAGCAGGCCCAAGCCGAGGAAGAGCGCGGAGAATCGGTTGAGGTACTGGGCCAGTTCCTCCGACCAGGTTACCTCCAGCTGGGTGATGGAAAAGCGCCCGGCACCGTACTCGGCCGTCAGGAGGGCCTCAACGTCGGCCGCGATGCCCGCGGCCAGCAGCGGCTGCGCGGGGTCCCCGTAGGCCTTGGACGCTTCCGACGCGGTCAGCGACAGCAGCTCGCCCTTGGGCTTGAGCACCTCTTCGCCGATCTTGAGCTCGAAGTCGGAGTCAATCATCGCCGAGATCACCTGACCCCGAAAACCCTTGCCCTCGGAGATGGCTCGCACGCGCGCGCGCAGGTAGCTGACGATCTTCTGCTTCATCGAGGCATCGATCTCACCGCCGGTGGCCATGACGGGGGCCGCCGCGCCGATCACGCCGTCGGGCGTGAAGAAGATGTCGTCCGTGACCGCCGAAATGAAGGCGCCGGCGGAAATGGCCTCGGTGTTGACGAAGGTAATCGTGCGGCCGGGGAACTTGTCCAGGGCCTCCATGATCTCAAATGTCACATCCAACGCGCCGCCCGGGGTCTTCATGTCGAGCACCACCACATCGGCCTTGCGGTCAATGGCCTCCTTGAGGCCCCGGCGCAGCACATAGAGCACCGGCTTGGCGATCTCTTGCCGGACCGGAATGACCACCACCGAAACGGGACCCTGGGCGGCCGCCGGGGCGGGCGCAGGTGCAGG
>CAYZCV010000004.1:19656-59152 GCA_964476965.1 uncultured Opitutus sp.
CGCTTTCCAGAAATTCCCTTTGCGTGGACCGCACTGCACCCCCTACACCAGCCGTGCCCATGGAGAAAGTTTCCTATCAAGGCCACACCCTCACCCGCTGGCGGGTCGGTTCTTCCAGTTTCCTCGCCCTGCCCGAACACGGGGCGCGGCTGATGAATTGGAACGTGACGCTCGGCGACGGGTCGGTCCGCGACGTGCTCTACTGGCCCGAGCAGGCCCCCGAAGGCGAATTCCACAAGATCCGCGGCGGCAACCCCGTCCTGTTCCCTTTCAACGCGCGCACCTTCGACGCGGGCGAGATCCATTTCTGGCGGGACCCGGACGGCGTCCGCCGGCCCATGCCGATGCACGGGCTGGCCCGGCAGGGCGAATTCAAGCTCGCCCGCCTGGACGAGCGCGGGTTCGCGGCGGTGTTCCAGCCCGGCGCGGAGGCCCGGGCGTCCTACCCGTTTGAATACGAGTTCACGGTGATCTACCGCTTCGCCCCGCTCGGGCTGTCCTGCGAGTTCATCCTGGCGAACCATGATTCCCGACCCATTCCCTGGTCGGCCGGCCACCACTTCTATTTCACCGTTCCCTGGACCGAGGGGCATACCCGCGCGAACTACGCGATCCGGATTCCCGCCACGCGGACCCTGCGCCAGGACGCGGCGGGCCGGCTCGTGCCGGGCCCGACGCTGAAGCTGGAGGAACCGCTCAACAGCCCCGCACTGGTCGACACCTTTCACCTCGGGCTCAAGCACAATGCCGCGGTCTTCGGCCCGGTCGGCGCCCCCGGTGAGATTGCGGTCCGCATCGGTTCGGCCCGCGTGCCGGCCCCGGAGGCGACCTTTGTCACGTGGACCCTCGCGGAGGACTCGCCCTTTTACTGCGTCGAGCCTTGGATGGGGCCGGCCAACGCCGTCGAGAACAAGATCGGACTGCATTGGGTCCCGCCCGGCCAGTCCCAGAGCTTCACCGTCGATATCGCCATCAAATGATCGCCTCCGTCACCGCCCTCCCCCTGCTTCCGCCCGCCTTCATCGACGGGATCGGCGGACTGGAGCTCATGATGATCATGGTCCTCATCCTTGTGCTCTTCGGCGGCAAGAAGCTGCCGGAGTTTGCGCGGGGCTTCGGCAAGGTGATGGCGGAGGTGAAAAAGGCCACATCCGGGGTGGAAAACGAGATTCGCAAGGCAACGTCCTCCGTCGAGGACGAGATCAACAGCGCCATGGTGCCGCCGTCCCGGCCGGCCGTACTCTCCCACCCGCCGGCCGCGCCCACGGCCACCCCGGACGCGTCGATCGACGGCGGCACGACCGAGTCCGATCCGGGCTCCAAACCGCCCGAGCCACCCAAGCCCGGCCCCAGCATCCACCCCGTGGCCTAAGGCCCTCCGCCCGTGGGCCACGATCCCGAGCCACACCCGATCCCGATCACCGGGGAACTGGATCTGCACACGTTCCGCCCCGCAGACTTGGGCGTCCTGATCCCGGCCTATTTGGAAGCCTGCCGAAGCCGAAGCCTGCTCTCCGTCCGGATCATCCACGGCAAGGGCACCGGCACCCTCCGCACCACCACCCACGCCCTCCTCGACCGATCGCCGCTGGTGCAGGCGTATCGCCTGGGGGATGAAACGTCCGGCAGCTGGGGCGCCACCCTGGTCACCCTCCGCGCATGATGCTCTCGCGAACCCTCCGGCTGCTGCTCCTGCTGGCGCTCCTCGCGTCCGCCCGCGGCGCCGAGCCGCTGCTGCTGGTGTCGCTCGACGGCTTTCGCTGGGACTACCTGGACCGCTTTCCCGCCGAGACCCCGAATCTGCGTCGCCTCCGAACCGAGGGCGTCTCAGCGCGCGGCCTGATCCCGTCGTTCCCCTCCAACACCTTTCCCGGCCACTACACCCTCGTGACCGGACTCAGACCCAGTCACCATGGGATGCTGAACAACACGATGTATGATGCGGAGAGCGGTCTCGCCTTCCGCTACAATCAGGCGGTCTTCAATCAGGATGCCCGCTGGTGGGGAGGCGAGCCGGTGTGGAACACGGCGACCCGGCAGGGGGTCGTCAGCGCCTGCTATTTCTGGCCCGGCTCGGAAGCGCCAGTCGGCGGCCTGCGGCCAGCCTTGTACAAGGCCTTCAACGGCTCCCTCGCCTTCGAAACCCGGCTGGACGAGGTCGCGGGCTGGCTGGAGCTGCCGCCGGAGCAGCGGCCGGCCCTGATCACGTTCTACCTCGAGGAAGCCAATTCCGTCGGGCACCGCTATGGCCCGGATGCGCCCGAGACCCGGGCGGTGGTCGCGATGATCGACGCACGGGTGGGCGCAATGCGCGAGCGCCTGGAACGGGGTGGCCGGCCGCTCAATCTCGTGGTGGTGTCGGATCACGGGATGACGCCGGTCGATCTTCAGCACGTGCTGGTCCTCGAGACCTACCTCGACCTCGCCAACGTGCAGATCGATTTCGAAGGTTCCGTGGTGGGACTGCGGCCGCTCGATGGCGAGGTCGACCGGATGATGGCGGCACTGGCCGCGCTCCCGCCGGAGCGCGCGCGCGCCTACCGCGCGAACCAGCTGCCGGCCCACCTGAAGATCGACGCGAATCATCCCCGCGTGCCGCCGGTGTGGATCCTGCCCGTCGAGGGCTGGCGGGTTTTCCGGCAGAGCACGGTGGACCGAGCGCCCCAATCCCCTCCTGTGTGGGGCGATCACGGCTATGACCCGCAGCTGAACTCGATGCAGGGAATTCTGATCGCCCACGGGCCCGCCTTCCGGGGCGACGGCACGGTCGTTGATCCCGTCGAAAGTATCCACGTGTACAATCTGCTGTGCGCCGCGCTCGGTCTGCAGCCGGCGGCCAATGATGGCGATGATCGCCTGCTGGGACCGATGCTGGCCCGCTAAGCTGGCTGCGCCGGGATCGGGGATCTCCCCTCTCGGATTTTCGCGGGCGGGCGCCCTGTCCGGACAGGGAAAATCGATTTCTGCAACTTTTTGCACCGGTCGTGGGTGATGCGAGTATCCATGAACTCCCATTCCCTTCCCACGATGAAGCTCAATGCTCTCCTCCTTGTCACCGCGGTCGCCGCGGTCGTTCCCTTCCTCCTCGGGTACGTGCTCTTTTCGACCTACGTCGCGGCCACGACCCTCGCGCTCGCCACGGCGATCAATGACTACGCGGGCCGCCGGCCGGGCTACGCGCTGGCGATCACCGCCCGACGCCGCGCTGCGCTGCCCCTCGCCGCCTGATCTCCTAACCATCACCCTCCTCCCCGCGCGCCGGTCGATCTGCGATCGCCGGCGCGCGGTCATTTGACCAGGCTTTCCTCCTCTTCCTCCCATGAATGCGATGCACGAAATTGACTACAAGATCCACGGTGACGACATGCAGTTCGTCGAGATCGAGCTCGATCCTGGCGAGGCCACCGTGGCCGAGGCCGGTGGCATGATGTACATGGAGGACGGCATCGCGATGGAGACCATCTTCGGCGACGGCTCGCAGAAAAGCTCGGGCTTCGTCGGCGCCCTGCTCGGGGCGGGCAAGCGGCTCCTCACCGGCGAGTCGCTCTTCATGACGGTTTTCCAGAACCAAGGCGGCGGCAAGCGGAAGGTCGCGTTCGGCGCGCCCTACCCGGGCAAGATCGTCCCGCTGTCCCTGCGCGAACTGGGCGGTGAACTGATCGCGCAGAAGGATTCCTTTCTCTGCGCCGCCAAGGGCGTCAGCATCGGCATCGCCTTCCAGCGTCGCCTCGGCGCCGGCCTGTTCGGTGGCGAAGGCTTCATCATGCAGCGCCTCCAGGGCGACGGATGGGCCTTTGTGCACGCTGGCGGGACGCTCTATGAACGCATCCTTGCTCCGGGTGAAACGCTGCGCGTCGATACCGGCTGCATCGTCGCCTTTCAACCGAGCATCGACTACGACATTCAGCTGGTGGGCGGCGTGAAGACTGCCCTCTTCGGCGGCGAGGGCCTCTTTTTCGCGACCCTGCGCGGGCCGGGCCGGGTTTGGCTGCAGTCCCTGCCGTTCTCGCGTCTGGCGGGACGCATCGTGGCCGCCGCTCCGCAGACCGGACGCGGGGGCCGCGGCGAGGGCTCGGTGCTGGGCGGGCTCGGGCGGATGATTGACGGCGACAACTCCTGACGCCCCGCGGTGGCCCTGCCGCTCATCCTGACGCGCATCCGCTGGTCCTTGGCGCGTTGCCGGAAACGGCCGACGTCGTCATCGCTCCAGGCGTCATGATGAAGACTTCCCTCCCCTACGCCCTGGGCCTGTCCTTGGCGGGCGCGCTGATCGCCCTGCTCAGCTATCTGTTCGGCTTTCACAATGATCCGGCCCGGTTCCAGACGGGCCAGACCGTCGGCATGGTCGCGGGCTCGCTCGCCCTGCTCGCGGCACTCGCTCTGGGCATGCGCGCCGTCCGGGCGGAATCGTCCACGCAGTCGCTGAGCTACGGCCGTGCGATTGGCACCGGCACCCTGATTTCAGCCGTGGCCGGAGTGATGAGCGCGGCGTTCACCTTCGCCTACGGAAAGTTCATCAATCCGGAGTTTCACCAATTGCTCTACGAGGCCCAGGTGGCCCAGATCGGCGAACAGATGACGGCTTCGCAGGTCGAGCAGGCGGCACCGATGATGCGCTTCTTCACCAGCGCCGGCTGGCTCGCCACGGCGCAACTGCTCTTCAGCCCGGTCTTCGGCGCGGTGGCCTCCCTGATCGTGGGGCTCTTCATGAAGCGCGCGCCCAAGGATGCGGCGCCCGCCGGGCCTGCGGCCTAGACGGCGGCTCGGGCCGAATCAAAGCAAGCGCAGGCTCGGAGCGGGCCGCCGGGCCCGCTCGAGGCGAATGCCCTCAGCCCGAGGCGTGATCACCCGGACGTCGCCCGGCGGAAAATCCTCGCCGATGCTGAACGAGAGGGCGTCGATCCCCTCCATCTGCTCAAACCGGAGGCGAACGGACTCGGGCATCGCCTTCCTCTCCTCGTCGGTGTTGATCGGTCCGCTGAAAAGGACCGTGCCTGCGGGGTCCTTGGCCACGAGCTCCTTCTTGCCGTCGGTCACTTTGAGTTCGAGCGAGCCCGCCTCGTCGCTGAAGACCAGGTTGCTCCGTCCCACGTCGACCAGCCGGGCAATCGGGGCCGGGCCCGCGCTGATGGTAACATTCGGGCGGGCGAGCGACAGGGTCCGGTTCACCTCCTCGCCCGCCATGGCGCCGGGGACACGGCCCACCTGCACGGTCCCGTGGCTGAACGTGGCCGCGGAGGCGGGGACGAACTGCTGCCACACATCGAAGCCCGCCTGCGGGAGCGATGCGATCCGCGGGGCGAGGCGCTGGGCCAGCTTGACCTTGACCGTCTCCTGCTTGCCGGCGCGCACGTAGGTGAGCGTGACCTCGTCTCCCTCGCGGTAGGATCGCACGAGGACGCCGAGCTGCTCGACGTTGATGAGGATCTGGTCGTTCAGCTTCAGCAGGATGTCGTGGCGCTTGAGCAGTCCGTTGGCCGGGCTGTCCGCGACCACGTCGCTGACGACGAGACCCACCTCGCGCTGCAGGCCCAGCTGTTCGGTCAGGGTCGGGTCGACCCGGGACGTGGAGACACCGAGAAAGGTGGTCGGTTCAGCCGGTCGGACCGAGAGACCGGCGCCCGTGTCCGGTGCCGTGACATTGACAACCACGTGCTGCCCGGGGACGGGCGCGAGGGCCGCGCCAGCGCGGATCGTTTGAGTCGTCTGGGCATGGGCGGTGGCGCTCAGGAGGAGGATGAGGGATGCGAGCAGGGATGTTTTCATGGGAGGAGTGGGGGCAGTCGGAGTGGGTTAGTTGACGCGAAGGGGAACGACCCTGATCTCCTCCTGCGGGACGCTCCAGCGGAGCGAGGCATTGGAGGACGGGTCGTGCCAGGTGATGGTATCGACATAAAAACTACGAAGCCTCCGCCCGGAGGTGCCGTCCGCGAGGGTCACGACGCCCTCATCCTGCGCCGAATAGATCGTGCGTTCCGCCGCGACCGGAGTGTAGCCGGCCGTCGACGGGCGGCTGGAGAGCGCGGCCTCGGTCGGTTTCCGGGACTGCTTGGGGGTGACCAGCGCCATCAACACGACCAGCGCCGCCGCCACGCCCCAATTGGCCCATTTCCACGAAGTCCATGAGGTAGCGCTGCGCCGGTGTGACGCCGGCAGCGATTGGGCGAGGCCGGCGGCGATGCCTGCCGCGAGGCGCGGCCCGGGTCGCCGGGGGCGGAGGGACTGCAGTTCGCGCTCCAGTTCGATCAGTTCATCATTCATGGCAGGCGGCGGGTGAAAGGAGGTGGCGGAGCGACTCCAGCGCATAGCGGTAGCGTGAAGCCGCGGTGTGAGGGGAGATTTCAAGCTGGTGGCCGATCTGTTCGAACGTGAGCTCGCCCCAGATCTTGAAGACCACCACGTCGCGCTGGGCCTCCGGCAGGCGGCGCAGGGCAGCCTCGAGCAGCTGCGTGCGGTCATCCGCACCCGCGAGGGGTTCGAACCAGCGGTCCGTTTCCGCCGCACCCAAGGACTGTTCCCGCTGGTCGCGCCGGCGCTCGCTTCGCGCCCGATCCAAGGCGGCGCGCCGAATGGACGTCAGGACCAGGGCGATCGGTTCGCCGCCAAGTCCCCGCTGCCGGCGCCAGTAACGAATGAAGCCATCCTGGACGGCGTCTTCAGCATCGGCCGCTGAGTTGGTCCACTGACGGGCGCAGAGCAGGAGTTTCGGGCCATGGGCCTGGAACCAGGTTCTCCAGTCTTCGGGTGGGGTTTCAGCAGCCTCCATGGGTCAATGCGCAGGCAAGTGGTACCAGAAAAGCGCCGCCCGGGTTCCGTTTTGTCTGCTCCGCCCCGAAAAACGTGCCCAACCCCGCGAAAGCGGACACAAAAAAGCGGCCCGGATTGCTCCGAGCCGCGAGGATGACTGCAACTTGTCTTCGCTTAGCGAGCCAGCGCCCGCTTGGAGGTCAGACGGTAGTCAACGATGCCGATGGCAACCGTCGCGATGACCGCGACGTAGGCCAGCAGGGAATCAGCGTTGATCGGCTCGCGGACGCCGGACAGGAGCCAGGCGAGGGCGACAACCGTGCCACCAAGCAGCGAGTAGGTCAGACGTTCGTTTTTCATGTTTGTTTTCTTATTCAGGTTAATCCGCCCACCGAGGTGTGCGGGGATACGTGTATAATACGGTACATCTGGAATAGTTAAAATATTCTGATACTATCGCAGTCATAGTTAAAAACTATGGAGCTACACCAACTACGCTACTTCATGGCGGTCGCTGAAACGGGGAACTTCACCCGGGCGGCCGAGCGCAATTTTGTCGCTCAACCATCTCTCAGTCAGCAAATAATGAAACTGGAGGGCGAGCTGGGCCACAAGCTGTTTCATCGCTTGGGGCGCAAGGCCGTATTGACGGAAGCCGGGGCCGTTTTCCTCGAACGGGCCCGGCGAATCCTGTACGAAGTCGATGATGCTGCCAAGGAATTGCGTGACGCCCCCTCCCTCGAGCGCACCATCGTGGTTGGGGCGATTCCCACTCTGGCGCCGTTCCTCCTCCCCCAACTCCTCGATCGGGCCAAGACCGCCTTCCCCTACCTGACGGTTCACACTCTGGAGGCCTTTCGGGTCGACATCGTCGCCGCCGTGGTCGCGGGCGAACTCGATCTCGCGCTGGCCTCCCTGCCGATCAACGACCATCGGTTGTCGGTCGAACCGCTGTTCACGGAACCCCTCCTGCTTGCCGTGGGCCGATCGCATCGTCTGGCCACCCAGGAGTCGGTCACGGCCTCCGACCTGGCCGAGGAGACCTTTGTGCTGCTGGGCAACTCGAGCAGCCTCACGGTGCAGATCCAGCGCTTTTGCGGCGACCATGATTTCCAGCCCAAGATCGGCTACCGCTGCGCACAGATCGCCACCGTGAAGTCACTGGTGGGTCTGGGCTTCGGCATTTCGATCCTGCCGCAGGTCGCGCGACATGGCGACGATCGGCGCACGCTCGTCTACCGCGAGCTGAGCGGCCGCGCGCCGGTGCGTGAGGTCGCGGTGGTGCGCCACCTCCAGCGCTACCAGAGCCGCGGCGCCGAGCAGTTCCTTCGTCTGGTCCGTGAATTGACGCTTCCAACAACCGGTTCGAACAAGTCCTGAGGCGCTCGTGTAATCCGCATTTGCGCCGCCGGGCAACTCCGCCTTGCGTGGGACCGTGACGTCGACCTCGCCCGCTCCCGCGTTCAACGAACGCACCCTGCTCTACACCCTCGCGGCGATTCAGTTCACGCACATCATGGATTTCATGATCATGATGCCGCTCGGCGCGAGCCTCATGCGGGTCTTCGCGATCGACCCGGGGCAGTTCAGCCGGCTGGTCGCCTCCTATGGCTTGTCAGCCGCCCTCACCGGCTTCCTCGCGGGTTTCTTCCTCGATCGTTTTGATCGCCGCCCTGTCCTGCTGATCCTCTACGCGGGCTTCACCCTCGCCACGCTCGGCTGCGCCCTCGCCCCCACCTATGAGTGGCTCATGGCCGCGCGCATCGCGGCCGGCGCCTGCGGTGGCGTGGCCGGATCGGTGGTCGGGGCAATGATTGGCGACGCCGTGCCCCCGGAGCGCCGGGGCCGCGCCTCCGCCACCGTGATGGCCGCGTTCCCGCTCGCTTCGGTTCTCGGCGTGCCGGCCGGGCTCTTTCTGGCCACCTGGTTCGAGTGGCACGCGCCGTTTTTCCTGCTCGCCGGGATCAGCGCGCTCGTCCTCACGGTGGCGCTCCGCTCGCTACCGCATGTGCCCAGCCACAAGTCGGAGGCGCATCCGGTCCGTCAGATGATCGACATCCTCACCCACGGCATCCACCTCCGCGCCTTTCTGCTCAGCGCGGTGCTGGTGTTTGCCGGCGCCAGCGTGATCCCCTTCATGGCCCCCTCGATGGTGGCCAACGTCGGTCTCTCCGAGCAGCAGCTGCCCCTGATCTACCTGCTCGGCGGCGTGTGTACGTTCTTCACGATGCCGTGGTTCGGCCGCCTCGCGGATCGGCATGACAAGCTCTACATCCTGGGCTGGGTTTCGCTGGTGGCCGTCGCGACCGTCCTGATCGTGACCCGGCTGGGCCCCGGTCCGCTGTGGATCACGCTGGCCGCGACGAGTGTCTTCTTTGTCACCATGTCAGGCCGTTTCGCACCCGCGATGGCCATGGTCGCCAACGCCGTCGAGGGAAAGTACCGCGGCGGCTTCATGAGCGTGAACTCCGCGATCCAGCAGGCCGCGAGCGGGTTGGCCAATCTCGTCGCCGGCCTGCTCGTCACGCGCAACGCCTCCGGTCAGCTGGTTGGCTACCCTCACGTGGGCTGGCTCGCCTGCGGCGCCTTCACGTTGACGGTCCTCCTCGCCGCGTGGCTCCGTTCGGTCGCGCCCCACGCGGCCAAAAATCCCGCTCCGGTGGCGCCCGCGCTGTAGCCCTTTACATTTGCCGCGGAGGACGATCACCGCTAGCTTTAGTCCACTATGATCGACCTTATCAAAAAGACCCTTCTGGCCGGCGTCGGCGCGGCCATCGTCACCAAGGAAAAGGCGGAGCACGCCCTCCAGGACTACGTGAAGCAGGGCAAAGTCAGCGCGGCCGACGCCCGGGCGATGGCCGAGCGTATTGCCGAACAGGGTCGCAAGGAATTCGACGAAATGTCGGACCAGCTGGGCGCGCGGATCCGCGACTACACCCAGCGCGCCGACGCAGCGACCCTCGACCGGATTGCCGCGCTGGAGCAGCGGGTGCAGGCCCTCGAAGCCCGGGCCACCGGCACGCCTCCGCCCCCCGGCCAGTCGTGAAGGGGTTTGACCTGCTGAAGCACGCCGTCCGCGCGAAGGAAATCTTCGGCGTGCTGGCGCGGCACGGCTTCGCGGATCTGCTCGACCAGATCGAGGTCCCCTCCGGTTTCTGGCAGCGCCTCGTGCCGGCCCCCGCCGAGCACCGCAGCACGGGTGAGCGCATCCGACTCGCCTTGGAGGAACTCGGGCCGACCTTTGTGAAGCTGGGCCAGCTGATGTCCATGCGGCCCGAGACGGTTCCGGCGGCCTTCATCATCGAACTGCGGAAACTCCAGAACCATGTTCCGGCGCTCCCGTTCGCCGAAATCGACACGGTTCTGCGCACGGAGCTTGGCGATGATCCCACCACCGTCTTCAGCGAGTTTGACCCCACGCCGATCGCGGCGGGCTCACTCGCCCAGGTGTATCGCGCCCGGCTCCGCGACGGCGGCGCCGCCGTGGCCGTCAAGGTCCAGCGCCCCCACATCGTGCGCAATGTGCACACCGACCTCGAACTGGCCGCGTGGCTGGCCCAGCAGTTGCACGCCCGCGTGGCCACCCTGCAGGCCTTTGACCTTCCGGCCGTGGTCGCGGAGGTCCGCGCCGGGGTGCTGCGCGAACTCGACTTCCTGAACGAGGCGCGGAACCAGCAATACTTCAACACCCTCAATCCGTCGCCGGAGCAGGTCTTTGCCCCCGGCGTCTTCAATGCGCTCACCACCGAGCGGTTGCTCGTGATGGAATTTGTCGAGGGCACGACCGTGGGCAACGGCATCCAACCGGGCGTGGATCCCCGCGTGCTGGCCGCGCATGGCGCGCGCTCCCTCGTTCACCAGGTGCTGGTGGCGGGCTTTTTTCACGCCGATCCGCACGCCGGCAACGTGTTGGCCACGCCCGACGGACGGTTGTGTCTGGTCGATTGGGGACTGGCCGGTCATCTCACCCGGCGGCTGCGTCATGCCCTCGCGGACTTCTGGCAGGCCGCGGTTGAACAGGATGCGGAACGCATTGTGGAAATCGCCACCGCGCTCGCGCCGCCGGATGCGCTGATTGATCCGCGGTCGATGGAGAAGGAGGTCACGCTGGCCCTGCGCGAGGACCTGAACTTCGCGATCGGTCGCCAGGAGCTCGGTCGCGCCATGCTCAAGCTGCTGTTCATCTTCGGACGCCACGGGATCCCGCTGTCGAGCGACTACTCCCTCATGGCCAAGGCCGTGCTCTCGATCGAGGAGGTGGGGCGCGCGCTCGACCCGGAGTTCGACCTGCGCCTCCACGCCGGACCCATTCTCAAGGCTGTGCAGCGGGAGCGGGTTGGCGCCCGTGCCATGGGCCGGCGAATCCGCGACATGACCCGCGCGGCGCTCTCCGGACTGCACGATCTGCCGGGCGAACTTCAGCGTCTGGTGCGGCGGCTGGGGCATGATGATCTCACCATCAATTTTCACCACCGCGGGCTGGAGGAGATCGACGATGCGCTCAAGACCTCGGCCAACCGCATCGCGCTGGGTGTCATCATCGGATCGCTGATCATCGGTTCCTCCCTGATTGTGACGACCCGAATCCCGCCCTTCCTGTTCGGCTACCCCGCCCTCGGCATCATCGGCTACCTGCTGTCGGCCGTGCTCGGGCTCTACGTGGTGTGGGACATCATCCGTCACGGACGCCATCGCTGAGTCGAAGCTCCGACGCACGTCCGCTTCAGCCGGCCTGCGCCCGACGGAGTTCGGCGACGGCCTTGGCTCGGGCGCGTTCGTAACTCGCCTTGGTGGAATCAAAGGTCCCCGGCGTGGCGGACTCGAGTTCGGCGAGGAGCTGCTGGCAGCTGGCCCACGCCTGCTCGAAGTCCCGATAGCGCGAACGCTGGGCCTCCGGCAGAGCCTGCTTGGAGGCCTCGGCGCTGGCCCGGATGGCCTCCATTTCCTTGGTGGCCGCTTCCACATAGCTCGCCACCGCCGCGGCATAGGGATCTCCCGGCGTCGACGCCGCGAGAGCCGAAGCGGAGGTGAGCAGGGAGGCGGCGGCCAGCAACAGGCCGATGAACAGGGATCGGACGGATTTCATCCCGGTATAGACGCGTCCGGGCGCAAAAGTTCCCGGTTCGCGGGTTTTTCCTAATGCAGTTGCGACACGGGGCCGCCCCGCTACAGACAAACCCATGCCAGATCCGGTCACCCTGTCCCCACCCGCGCCCACCTCCGCGGCTTCATTGCCCGTGAGGCCGGAGTTGTTGGCGCCTGCGGGGGACTGGGAATGCGCCCGGGCCGCGGTGGAGAACGGGGCGGATGCCATTTACTTCGGTCTCGAGCGGTTCAATGCGCGCATGCGCGCCAAGAATTTCACCCAGGCCGACCTGCCGGCGCTGATGGCCTTCCTGCACAAGCGCGGGGTACGGGGCTACGTGACCTTCAATACCCTCGTGTTCACGCCCGAGCTCCCGGACGCGGCCGACTATCTGCGCACCATCATCGCCTCCGGGGTGGACGCCGCCATCGTGCAGGACATCGGCATCTGTCGGCTCATTCGCGAGCTCTCCCCCGATTTTCCGATTCACGGGTCGACCCAGATGACCGTGACCAGTGCGGCCGGCGTGCAGTTCGCCCGTGATCTCGGGGCGGAGCTCGTCGTGCTGGCGCGCGAGAACTCGATCAAGGAAATCGAATCGATCCAGGCCGTCCAGCGCGCGACCGGCCTGCCGCCGTTACCCCTCGAGGTCTTTGTTCATGGCGCCCTTTGTGTGGCCTACTCGGGCCAGTGCCTGACGAGCGAATCACTCGGCGGCCGTTCCGCCAACCGGGGCGAATGCGCCCAGGCGTGCCGGTTGCCGTACGAACTGATCTCCGACGGGGTGCAGGTTGATCTCGGCGACCGCAAGTACCTGCTCAGCCCGCAGGACCTATCGGGACTCGACGTCCTGCCCGACTTGGTGCGCGCCGGCGTCGCCTCGCTGAAAATTGAGGGTCGGCTCAAGAGCCCGGAATACGTGGCCTCCATCACCCGCGTCTACCGGCAGGCCCTCGACCGCATCATGGCCGATCTGGGAGCGCCCCCGGCGAGCCCGGCGGCTGCCCCCAAGCAGGCCCCATCGGCCCGGTACGAGCTGGAGATGTCCTTCTCCCGCGGCCTCTACACGGGCTGGTTCAAGGGGATCCACAATCAGGAGCTGGCGCATGGCCGGTTCGGGACCAAGCGGGGCGTGTTTCTCGGCGAGGTCTCCCGCGTGACGGGCGACCGGGTCCATGCCCGTCTTGTCGCGCCCCTCAAACCCGGCGACGGCGTGGTCTTTGATGAGGGCCGGCCCGAGGCCGGAGAACAGGGCGGGCGGGTCTACCAGGTTGAGCCGGGCGGCACCGACACCGCGATCGGCTTCGGCCACCACGATCTGAACCTGCGCCGTGTGCAGCCCGGGCAGCGCCTGTGGAAGACCAACGATCCGGCGCTCGACCGCGAGGTTCGCTCGACCTTCGAGGGCGATAAGATCCGGTTCCAGCGACCGCTCGATCTCGAGGTCCACGGGCGGGCGGGTACGCCCTTGACGTTGGTGGCCAACGACGGTCTTGGGCATGTGGTCAAGGTCGAGTCCGCGGTTCCGCTCGCCGTGGCGGAGAGCCAGCCCCTCACGCCCGAACGGCTGCGTGAGCAGCTGGGGCGCCTCGGGGGAACCCCGTTCCGTCTGGGCAACCTGACTTCGGAACTTGAGGGCCAGGTGCTCGTGCCGGTCAGCGAGCTCAACCGGCTGCGGCGCGAGGCGGTCGCGGGCCTCGAGCAGCTGCGGATTCAACCCAAGCGCTGGCAGCTGAGAGCACGGCAAACGGTGGATTTCGGATTGCGGAAGGAACATCCCGTCACCGAGCGGGCCGCGGAGATCATCGCCGTGATCCGCGAGCCCCACCAGCTGGACGCCGCGTGGGCGGCCGGCGTGCGCACGATCTACGCCGAGTTCGAGGACCCCAAGCGCTACCGCGAAGCCGTCACTCGTTTCCGCGCGCTCCAAGCCTCCGCGTCGGCGACGGCATCGTCCGAGATATCCCCTCCGCCGTCCGAGCCCCCCACTCCGCCCTCCTCCATCTGGGTCGCCCCCCCGCGTATCTTCAAGCCCGGCGAGGAATGGATCCTCAAGCAGGTGCGCTCCTGCGAGGCCGACGGTTACCTCGTGCGCAATGCCGAGCACCTCGCCTTTTTCGCGGGCGACCGCCGGCGCGGTGACTTTTCCCTCAATGTCGCCAATCCGCTGACGGCCCAGCACTTTATCGAGCGGCACGGACTCGAGCGGGTAACCGCCAGCTACGACCTCAACGTCGCCCAGCTGGAGTCGCTGCTCACGGCTGCGCCAGGCAGCTGGTTCGACCTCACGATCCATCAGCACATGCCCATGTTTCACATGGAGCACTGCGTCTTCTGCGCCTTCCTTTCCAGCGGCAAGGACTACCGCGATTGCGGACGCCCCTGCGACAAGCACCGCGTCGCCCTGCGGGACCGGGTGGGCGCTGAACTTCCGCTCAAGGCCGACGCCGGCTGCCGCAACACCGTCTTCAACAACCGCGCCCAGACCGGCGCGGAGTACGCCAGCCGATTCCAGGCGCTAGGCGCCCGCAGCTTCCGCATCGAATTCGTCAACGAGACCGCCGAAGAAGTCACCCGAACGCTCGACCGCTACCAGCGCCTGCTGCGCGGGGAGATCTCCGGTCCCGAACTGTGGCGGGAGCTGAAGCTGATCAACCAGCTCGGCGTGACCCGGGGACAGATGGAAACCGCGCCGCGGGTGCTGTTCCGGAAGGCCTGATCCGGCCAAAAAAAGCCAAGGCCGGATCGCCCGAAGGCAATCCGGCCAGGTCCAGCTTCAACTAACAATCCCGCGAGGCGAGGCCTCCGGGAATTTTTATGGGTTGCACCAAAGAACAGTCGCTTGCGGCGACCGCCCTAGTGACCGCGACTTCGCGGCGGAGGTTCCATCGAACTCGCAATTCCGGAGTCGCCAGCGATTGCGAAAGCGGTCTTTCATGACCCCACGCCATTCCCCTATGTCGAGTTCCTCCCGTTCCGCCGCCTCCTCCGAATCCGGTCCGCCGCCCACCGCCGGCGGCAAGCAGCCTGACCTTGAGATCAAGGATGCGGCCCTGATCTTCAGTTCGGTTTGGGAACAGCTCCTCACCGAGCATGGCCGGGAGAATCTGCGCTTCCCCAAGGAATTCATCCTCCTCGGCGGCGCCCCGGGCTCGGGTAAGGGCACGAACACGGAGTTCATCCTGCAGGCCCGCGGCCTCACCTGCCCGCCGATCGTCATCAGCTCGCTCCTCGACTCCCCGGAAGCCAAGCGGATCAAGGACGCCGGCAGCATGGTCGGCGACCGCGAGGTCATCGGTATCCTGTTCAAGGAGTTGCTCCGCCCGGAGTATCGGGACGGCTGTATTCTGGACGGCTTTCCCCGCACCAAGGTTCAGGTCGAATGTCTCAAGCTGCTGGTCAGCCGGATGCAGGCCCTGCGGGCCGAGTTCCACGACACCCCGATCGGCATCCATTTTCGGCAGCCGACGGTGCACATCATGGTTCTCTTTGTCGACGAGCGCACCTCGGTCGAGCGCCAGCTGAAGCGAGGCCTGGAGATCAAGGCCTACAACGAGGAAGTCCGGCGTACCGGTCTGGGCGAGCTGCAGGAGGAGCGCCCCACCGATTACGATCAGGCGCTCGCGCAGCGCCGTTACCGGGTCTTCAAGGAGCAGACTTGGGACGCGCTGCAGTCGCTGAAGGAGAAATTCCACTACCACTTCGTCAACGCGCAGGGACCGATCGCCGAGGTTGAGCAGAACATCCTGCGCGAGCTCCAGTACCAGAGCACCCTCGAGCTGGATCCGCGCACGCATGATCGGCTGCGGATGATTCCGGTCGCGAGCGACATCATCGTCCACGCGCGGCAGGAAATGGTGAAGCGCCTCGACAGTTATGAGGTCGAGCACCGCGAGCTGTTCGGCAAGGTGGTCGCTTTCGTTCAGTCGAAGGTGATGCCGATCGTCATTCGCCACGCCATTTCCGGCGTCGCGCTCGTGAACACCGAGGACCCGGTCCTGGACGACGTCCTCGCGCTGGCCATGCTGATCGATATCTTCTCCGAACGCGGTTATCACGCGGCGGTCGACCTGCACCGGATCGAGGTCCCTGAGCACGTCAACCTCGCCACCGGCCAGATCACCTGCCGGGTGAAGAAGGTCTACCGAATCCAAATCCGCTTCCGCGGATCAGAGATCCGGCGCGGGTGACCGGATTTTCGATTCTCGATTTTCGAATTTTGATTTCTGCAGTCGGGCTCGCCGAGAATTGAGGCAGACCACGTCGTCTCAGTCGGCCGGCTCCCTGGCTCAGTGTACCGGCCTTGGGCCAGCCGCTACTCTACCTTAACGAGAGCCAGTGCCGTCGTTGCGCGCCCCGGTCGAAATCGAAATTCGAAATTCGAGAATCGAAGATCAAAACCCCGTCACTCGTACCGCAGCGCTTCGATCGGATCGAGCGAGGCGGCCTTGTACGCCGGGTAGAGACCGAAGCCGATGCCGATGGCGCTGCAGACGAGCAGCCCGGTGATGGCCCAGCCCCAGGGGAAAATCATCTCCGCATTGAAGAAGGTCGCGGCGATGTTGCCGCCCACCACACCAACCAGGATGCCGGCGAGTCCGCCCAGCATCGAGAGCAGCGTCGCCTCGATCAGGAACTGGTTGAGGATGTTGCGCTTCTTGGCCCCGATGCTCTTGCGGATGCCAATCTCCTTCGTCCGCTCGGTCACGCTGACCAGCATGATGTTCATCACGCCGACCCCCGAGGCGAGCAGCGCAATGGCGCTGATCACAAAGGCCCCGACCGCCACCACGCCGGCAATGTTGTTGAATGCCTCAATCAGCGACTCATTGGAGAACACCTCGAAATCATTCTGGTCCTCGGGCTCCAGGCTGCGCACGAGGCGCATCACCCCGATGGAGCGCTCCTGTGTGGCGGCGAGCTCGGCCTGGTTGACGGCCTGCACATTGATGCCAACGGATCGGCGGGCGCGCCCGTAGACTTCCATGAACTGGGTGATCGGGATAGCCACGAAGTTATCCTGGCTCTGGCCGAACGAGGAGCCCTTGGTCGCCAGGACGCCGATCACGGTGTAGCTCTGGCCGTCCATGCGGATGGCCTTCCCGAGCGGATCCTCGTTCAGAAAGATGCGCTGCACGATGTCGCTGCCAATCACCGCCACCGCCCGGCCGAACTCCACATCGCCCGGACCGATGTTGCGGCCCGCCGCGATCTCGAAATTGCGGCTCGAGAGGAAGTTCTCATCCGTGCCGGTCATCCGGACATTGGGATTCGTGCGCCGGTCGAGGTAGCTGACGCGGATCCCGCCGCGATTGAGCGACAGGCTGACATCCGCGAATTCGCTCGCCAGCAGCTTGAACCGGGCCGCCTGGCCATAGTCGATGTCCCGCCGATTGGCGAAGCGCTGCCGCGGATCGCTGAAATTGATCGCGGGGAACTTGGTGAATTGAAAGCTGTTCGCCCCGAGCACGTTCAGGCCGGTCTCAATCGACCCGCGCAGGCCGCTGATCACGGTCATCACGCCGATCACCGAGAAAACGCCCACGGCGATACCCAGCATGGTCAGGGAGGACCGCAGCTTGTTGGACTTGAGGGCGCCCAGCGCGAGACGGAGGGTTTCGGCAAAATTCATTTGGATTGCGGACTGCGGACTGCGGACTGCGGATTGCTCTTTCCAACGCGGGCCGTACGGATCGAAGCAACCGCGATGGCCGTCAGCTCACCTGCCTCCCTATACACTTCGGTCGTGGCCTGCTTCGGCAGGAAACCCGATTCAGCGATGAGCTCCAACCAGAATGCCGTCTCATCCGCCTCCTCCTCAACCAGACCCATTTTGGCGATGAACTCTGCCCTTGATCGGCCGCGGCAGGCCGCGCGGTAGTTGGCAGCGACGGAAGTGGCCGAACGCACGAATTGGCGATTTAGAGCATCCCCGGTCAGAGACCGAGGCATGGCTTCGCTCAGGCGGATCGCCCTAAGGGCGAACTGCTTTGTGCGCTGCTTGAGGTCGTCGCTGTTCACGGTATTCAACTCCGCAATCCGAAATCCGCGTTCCACAATCATTCGTATCGCAGGGCGACGACTGGATCGAGTTTGCTGGCCTGGACCGCGGGGGCGAAGCCGCTGACCACGCCGGTGAGGACGGAAATCACGAGGCCGGTCACGACCAGTCCGGTCGAGAAGACGAGCGGGAAGGACGGCGCGACCACGCCGACCACGGTAGAGAGTCCGGCCGCAACGGTGAGACCGGCGATGCCGCCGACGAGGCAGATGCAAACTGCCTCAATCAGAAATTGGAGCAGGATGGTGCGCCGGCGTGCACCCAGCGCCTTGCGCGTCCCGATCTCCTTCGTGCGCTCCTTCACGCTCACGTAGGTGATGTTCATGATGCCGATCGCGCCGACAAAGAGCGCCAGGCCGGTGATGAAAAGCCCTGCAATCGCGATGCCATTCTTGATCGGATCAAGCTGCTCGCGGATCGCGCCCTGCTCGTTGATCTCAAAATCGTCCTTCTGCTCCGGACCCAGCTGACGGACCCGCCGCATCAGTCCACGGAGTTCGTCCTTCGCCTCCTCCATGCGCCCAACGTCCACCTGGACACGGATCTCGCTGTTGTTGGTGGTGGAAAAGTAGCGACGGAAGGCATTGAGCGGGATCACGACCTGGGAGTCCCAGCTGAAGAGCCCGAGGAAGCTGCCCTGGCGCGCGACCACGCCGATCACCTCAAACGTCTGGTTGCTGACCCGGATCATCTTGCCGACCGGCGACTCGCCCGGGAAGAGCGCATCAGCAACGTCGAATCCGATCACGACGACCGCGCGACCCGACTCGGACTCGAATTCATTGAAGAAGCGGCCCTCCCGGATGTCGGTCCGCATGATGCGCGGCATGTCGGCCGTGCTGCCGACCGTGTAGATGTTGGAAAGCTTGTATTCGCCGCGCAGGATGACGCTGTTGCGCTCGGCCACGGGCATCGAGACGACGAGCGGGCTGTTGGGATTGGCCGCAACCCATTCATTGATGCGCTGGGCGTATTCTGTGCGGATCGGACGGCGGTTGCGCAGATTCCACCAGTCGTCCACGTCCCGCCACGGCCACTTGGAGACGTAGAGAACATTGTCCCCGAAGCCCGCCATGCTGCGGTCCACACCCACATCGATGCCCTTGATCGCGGTGCCCATGAGGGTCACCGCGACAATGCCGATGATCACGCCCAGCGCAGTCAGCGCCGACCGCATCTTGTTGGCCCGGATCTGCGCGAACGCGATGCGGAAGGCCTCGGTGAATTCGTAGAGGAAGCGATTCATTCGATTTTCGATTCTCGATTTTCGATTTTCGAATTCGGGACACTTCTCCGACCGACCGCGCAAGATCGCACCGCGCCCGCTCCAGCGAAGTCAGGCTCCAGCGAGACCCTGGATCCCAGCACGTGGACCGTGCTGAAATCAAAAATCGAGAAGCGAAAATCGAAAATCATGCGGGTCCGTCGCTTTCGATCAGGCCGTCGCGCAGGCGGACGATGCGGCGGGCGTGACGGGCAATGTCCTCCTCGTGGGTGACCACGATCAGGGTGTTACCCTGCTCGTAAAGCTGCTCGAACAGCGCCATGATCTCAACGCCGGTGCGCGAATCGAGGGCACCGGTGGGTTCATCGGCGAGGATGATGGAGGGACGGTTGACCAGCGCGCGCGCAATGGCGACGCGCTGGCGCTGGCCGCCCGAGAGCTCGTTGGGCTTGTGGTGGATGCGCTCGCCGAGGCCGACATTCTCCAGGGCGGCGCGGGCCCGTTCATGCCGTTCGCCCGGGGACAGGCCGGCATAGATCAGCGGCAGCTCGACATTGTGCAGGGCATCGGAGCGCGGCAGCAGGTTGAAGCTCTGGAAGACGAAACCGATCTCGCGATTGCGGATGTCGGCCAGTTCATCGTCGCTCATGACCGCGACATTCTTGCCGGCGAACTGGTAGTGTCCGGCCGTGGGGGTGTCGAGGCAGCCCAGCATGTTCATCAGCGTCGACTTGCCGCTGCCGGACGGACCCATGATGGCGAGGTACTCGTTGCGATGGATGCGGAGGTCGACGCCGCGGAGGGCGTGGATGGTCTCCGCGCCCATGCGGTAGAGCTTGGTCACCCCCTCGATGTCGATCACGAGCGGGCCGGGTGGCCGCACGGTGCGGGGCGTGGAGGAGGACGGGGCGGAATGCATGGCGAGGGCGTCGGGCCGCGGGCTTACTTGGCCGCCTCGTCCTTCTTCGGTGCCTCGACCCGGACGGCTGAGCCATCCTTGAGGGTGCGCGTGATCACCGTGAAGCTTCCGCTCACGATCTCCTGGCCGGCGGTGACGCCGGACTTGATTTCCATGTGCGTCGTGTCGGCGATGCCGGTCTCAACCGCGACCTGCTTCACCTTGTCGCCGTCGCGGATGAAAACGACGCGCTGCAGGGCGTCGCGATCAGCCCGCTCGGCCTCACGCTTCTGGCGCTCATTGACGGCGGCCGCAGCGCCCTCGCCCTGCGTCTCCTTCGCCTTCTTGTCGCGGTCCTGCGCCATCTGGTCGATGGTCTTGTTGGCTTCCCGCGAGCGCACGGTGACGGACTGGATCGGCACGGCCACCACATTGGAGACCGTCTGGGTCTCGATGTCGGCGTTCGCGCTCATGCCTGGGCGGAGGGCGACTTCCTTGTCGGTGATGCGGATCTTGACCTGAAAATTGGTGACTTCCTGCTGGGTGTTGAGCCCCTCGGTCCGGGCCGCGCTGGCGATCTCCCGCACCTCGCCGTTGAAGCGGCGGTTCGGGTAGGCATCGATCGAGATGCGGGCGCGGTCGCCCACCTTGACGTTGACGACGTCATTCTCGTTCACGTTGACGCGAACCTCCATGTTGCTGAGGTCGGCCACGCGCATGATCTCGGCGCCGCCGTACTGGCCAGTGGCGGCCACGCGCTCACCCACTTCGCTGGTGCGGGAGCTGACGGTGCCATCCATCGGGGCAAAGATCGCCGTCTTGGAGAGCTGATCGCGCGCCTGGCTGAGCAGGCCCTCGGTCCGGCGGATCTGGGCCTCGGCATTCTCGAGATTGGCCTGGGCGACCTCGAGGGCGGTCTTGTCGGAAATGAACTGTGAGTCGGAGATCAGCTTCTTCGCAAAAAGGTCCTCACTGCGCTTGAAGTCCTCCTGGACCTTGAGGAGCTGGGCCTTGTTCTGCAGCGCCGTGGCGCGTGCGGCGGAGAGGCTGGCCTCCTGCTGCTCGACTTGGTAGCGATAATTGTCGGGCTTGAGCCGAACGAGGAGTTCGCCCTTGCGGACCGTCGCGCCTTCCTTGAAGGGCAGCTCCGTGATTTCGCCGCCCACCTCGGGCTGGATCTTCACCTCGACCTCCGGCTGGATCTTGCCGGTGGCCGAGACCGTCTGGGTGATCGTCCGCACGACCGCCTTGTCGAAGGTGACCAGGGTGGCCTGTTCAGCCCCCTTCCGCTTCATGACCGCGGCAACGCCCACGGCGATGACGGCAATCACGCCGAGGAGAAGGTAGAGCTTGGTGCGCTTGGGCTTGCGGGTGGAGGGAACGGGGGAGGGCTGGGCCATGGTACGACGGGTATTGAAAGGAGTTTGCTCGGGCAAGGGCTGGGCTGGCAAGCGTCTCGAACCTCAAAGATTTCCTCTCGTCACGGGCCCCGCGGCGCGTGGGAGGGTCGAAAGACACGAGTGTTTCATGGTCACATCACACCGCAGTCATTGGGTGAGTTGCAGGTTATTTTGATGAATGGAAGGACGGGAGGATGAATGGTGTCAGCCGGTGCCCTGCCCCGCGACCGGTTCCCGACCGAGCTGAACCACGGGGCGGTCCCAGACTGGCCGGCGCGGATCGCCATCAATCGGCAGAAAGCGGGTGCGGATCACGCTCCAGCGGGCATTGGTGCGGACCTCCTGCGCAACCCGGTCGGGCTGGTCGCCCTGGGCCTCGAGCCGCTGACGACGGTCGGGCCGCTCAGGATCCCAGAAAAACGTGCCTTCCGAGGTCCGAAAGAGCAGGCCGGTGTGCCCTTGGAGTCCGTGCGGGCCGTTCACGTAGTAGGTGAAGAGCCCGGCCTCGGCCGGGGTGACGCCGGAGTCCAGCAATCGCCCCAGCGCAGACAGGCTCTCCACGAAGCAGCCGTTTCGCAGTTTCGCCGGGCGTCCGGTCGGCGGAACCGGGGCCGGAGTCGGCACGACCTCATAGCCAGTGAACTCGGGGTGAATTTCCTGCAGCAAGGGCAGCAGATGGTCGCGATCCCGCTCCAGGCGACCCCGCACGTGAGAGAGGCTCTGCGTGCCCTGACGCGGCAGGTACAACCAGAGGACGCCGTCAAAAGCGAAGACGGCACCGTGCACGCGGGCCGGCAGCTGCCCCACCCGGCGCGGGTTTTGAATGATGATCGCCTGGGACCAGTGGTGCGGGCTCAACAAGGCGCGCGCCTGGGCGACGGACTCGGCGTCGCCCGCCCGCAGGTCGACCCCGGACCAGGACAGAACGAGGAGCAGGAGCAGGACGAAGGAATTTGGCTTCACGCCCTCACAACCGCCGGAGACACGCCGAAGTCGCGAAAATGCGACGGATCACCGCGCGGATGCGACCGGCGGCCCCGGGGCGCGTTCGCCGGCCGGCCGGGTCTGCATTCGTGGAGTGGATACACTCCGGCGGCGGGAAAAGCGCGTCCCACCAGCGGGACGCGGCCGCTAGAGGGAACTGCGCAGGATCTCCTGCAACCGGTCCTGGTAGCCGCGGCTGAGCCGGAGCTTGGTGCCATCGTTCAGAATGACGGCGTACTCTCCGGCAAAGGCCGGGCTCAGCTTCCGGACCCGGTCGACGTTGACGATGGTGGAACGGTGGATGCGGATGAAGCGGCGCGGATCGAGGCGGGACTCGAGGCGGGCCATGGTCTCGCGCAGCAGGTGCGCCCGACCGCCCGCATGGAATTTCATGTAATCCCCCTCCGCCTCGATCCAATCGATCTCCTCCGTCTTGAGAAAATAGAGTTCACCGGAGGACTTGATGAGGATCCGGTCGGAGAGACCGCCCGCCGATCCGGGATCGGGGCTGGCGACCGCTGCCGGCGCACGCTCCAAGGCCGCGACCAGCCGCTCGAGGCGCGCCCCGAGGTCACCGGCGCGGCGGAGGCGCACCGCCTCGGTCGCCCGGGCAAGGGCCGCGTGAAAGCGGGCATCCTCGTAGGGTTTGAGCAGGTAGTCGACCGCACTCACCTCAAAGGCCCGCAGCGCGTGCTCATCATAGGCGGTGACGAAGACCACGGTCGGCATCTGCGCCGCCCCCACCCGCTGGATGACTTCGAAGCCATCGCAGCCCGGCATCTGCACATCGAGAAAGACGATGTCGGGCCCGAGGCTCTCGATCAGGCGCACGGCCTCAGGACCGTCTCCGGCCTCCCCGACCACCTTGACGGTCGGGATCGGGTCCAGCAGCAGCCTGACCCCGCGCCGGGCGGCCGGTTCGTCATCAACGACGAGAATGCGAAGCGTTTGGAGGGATGGACCGGTTTCGGGCATGGGAATCGGCGTCAGGCCGGGCAAGGCAGGACGATCGTGACCGTGGTGCCCTTGCCCTGCTCGCTTTCCAGGCGGAGTTCGCTGCGCGCCCCATAGAGCTTGCTCAGGCGCTCACGGGTGTTGGCCAGGCCGATGCCCTCACGCCCGCGTCCGGGTGCAGCCGGCACGAAACCTGGACCGTCATCGCTCACCGTCAGGTGCAGCCGACCCGCCCGCACCTCGCCCGTTACCTCCACGGTGCCGGGCGAATTCTTCGGGGCGATGCCATGCAGGATGGCGTTCTCCACGATCGGCTGGAGCAGCAGGTTGGGAATCCGCGCCTCCATCGCCTCCGGCGAAATGGTCGTCCGCACCGTCAGCCGGTCGGCGAACCGGGCCTGTTGGATCTCCACGTAGCGGGCGAGAAAATCCATTTCCTGGCGCAAGGTGACCTCATGAACCCGCGCGCCCTCCAGCGACATGCGCAGGAGCGTACTGAAGCGGGCGATGAGATTGACCGCCTCCTCGTTGCGCCGCTCGCGCACCAGCACGGCGATGGTGTTCATGGTGTTGAACAGAAAGTGCGGGTGCATCTGCTGCCGCAGGACCTTCAGTTCGGTCTCAATCAGGCGCGACTCCAGCTGGGCGGCCTTCACCTGCTCGTTCTTGTACTTCCGGTAGAGTTCGAAGGAGTAGCCGCAGCCGAACACGCCCCAGTAGAAGACCATGTCGATCAGGTTGCGTCCGAAAAAATTATCGAAGGCGGTCGCCCAGAAATCGGTCAGCGGCTCGCCTTCCGCCAACAGGAGATAACCTACCCGGAAGAGGTAGTAACCCGCCATGATCAGGAAGCTCAGGATCGCATGAAACGCGACCCCGCCGACCCAGTAGCCGAGGCGCAGCGGAACCTTCGTGCGGAGCCAGAGGACAATCGGCGCCAGACAGGCCCAAAGCAGGGCCCGTGCGTACTGTCCCCCGGCGACCTCCATGAAGCTCACATCCGGTTTCGTCACCCGGACATTGAAATAGACCTCGATCGACAGGATCAGGCCAATGGCCGCCCAGAGCCCGAGCATGCCGAGCCCCTTGACGAGACGACTGTAGGGAGGGTGAGCGATATCCATGACGGTGAGACGACGAGCGTAGCCGGAGAACGGCATTGCGACAAACCGAAGCCTGAGTGCGCCGGATCGCGGCGGCAATGCGACAAAACCGGGGCCGACCGCCACTACCGGCGGCGGATCACCAGCGGTAGTGGCTGAATCCGTGTGACAATCCCCCGCCCAAGGCGCCCGCCACGAGCACCAGGAGCGCGCCGAGCAGGAGGACCGGACGCAACGCCCGTCCCGGTTTGCGCGAGAGGAGCCAGGCCATCACTGAAAGCACCGCCACCGCGACCCCGAGCCAGCGATGCCACGCCAGCAGCAGAGCCGACTTCGCGGTGAAACTCGCGTACTCCGCATTGATCCAACCCAGCACGGCGGCCAGCGGCGCGGCCACGGCCGCCACCCGGAGGCAGAGCCCCATCGCGGCAACCGAGCCCAGGAATTGCGCCAACGCTGCCACAACGAGCAGCGCGACGGGAAAATGCACCGCAGGTCCGTGAAACTCGCCCAGCCAGCGCAAGGTCCGGTCAAGGCCGGAGGAACGCGGTGCCGGCGGAGCGGGCGCGGCCACCGCTGAACCCGTCTCGGCCGCGGCGGGCTCCGGCGCCAGGGCGCCCAATTCGATCCAACGCCGGATCGTTTCCTTGTGCAGCAGACTCAGCGGACCGTGGTCCGAGTCCTCACCCGGCATCTCATCGTGCAGGACGAGCAGATAGATTTCTGACTTGGCCGGATCGCCCGGAACCACCAGCGCGGGGTCCGCGGCAATCCGCGGCAGATCCAAGACAAAACCGAACTCACCCTCGGGCGAAGCCAGGTCGGGGCCGTGGCACTCCACGCAGGTCGCGCGGAAAATCTCTCTCACCTCGCCGCCAAGAGCACGGCCCAGGGCCGCCTCATCGGCGCGCGCCACTCCCGCCAGGGCTAAGCCCAGAAAGCCGAGAACGAGCGCGCGCCGCAGACGGATCACTTAGCTCTTCTTCTTGCGGAATTCGTCGTGGCCAGCCTTCTGCGCGCTCGCCATGTCGGCGACCAGCTTCTCGGCGCCGGCGTTGTCATTGGCCTTCAGGGCCGTCTCGAGACGGTCCACCAGCGCCACCAGATCATCAATGCCCTTCTGGTACTTCGTGACGTACGCCGTCCGATCAGCCGCCGGGATATCGGCCGCCTTCATCGGAATCTCCTTCTTGGCGGCAACGGCCTCCGTGCGAATCGTCGCCACGAGGGCCAGCGACTCGGCATTCTTGCTCGCATCGGCCACCTGCCGGCGCAGCGTGCGGAACGCGCCATTCAGCTTGTCCATCGACTTGCCGAGCTCGGTCTCCGGTGCCTTCTTTTCGGCGTTGGGGGCAGGCTGGGCGATGATGAATCCGGCGAGGGCGGTGGCGGCGAGGGCCGCGAGGAGCATGCGTTTCATGGGAAACAGTCTGACAAGGTTGTGGTTGGGGATCGGGACCGGTCTACTGACGCTGGCCAGCGGAACCAAGTTACATGGCATCGAACATCGATTGACCCCCGGGAGGCAAGAAAATGCCCGACCATCGCCGCCGGCCTGGGGCCTGCCTCAGGGTCGGAAAAACCGACGGACGTCCACCTCCGCGTCGAAGGGCACGCCCTCGGTGAGATGATTCACCCACTGCCGGGCCAGGGCCGGCGCCCAGAGTGCGCCCTTGGAGCCCAAGCCCCCGAGCAGCCCCAACGCCGGCGTGGTCGGGTGACGACCCACGCAGGGGCGCCGGTCCTTCGTCCCGAGCCTCACTCCGGCCTCCTGCCCGATCACTTCGCACCGGTCGGGGCCGAGCAGGGCGAGCGCCGTCTGCATCAGCGCCGCGCGGCCGGCCGCTGTCGGGACCGCCGCTTCGGATGACAAGCCGTACGTGGCGCCCACCCGGGCACGGTCCGGCGCCAAGGGCAGAACCCAGTGCCCGCGATGGAGGATAACGCCGGGATCAAGCCCTGCCGTCGTCACTGTCAGGATCTCGCCGGTCGCCCGCTCCCACGGCACAAAGCCAAAGGCCGTCGCGACCGCTTCGCCGCCGCAGAGGATGACTTCGTTCGATCGCCCCGCCTCCGCGGCCAGCGAAACCACCTCGGTCCTGAGCCGGCCCGCGCCCTGCCAGCGGCGGCGCAATTCCTCGATGACCACGGCGGTATCCACCTGCCAGGCATCCTCGATCCAGACCCCCTCCTCCCCGGCCGGCGTCACATGGAGCGGGACCTGCCCTGCCGGGCCGGATCGCGCGGCGAGCGCGGCCCGCTCGTCCGCATCGCGAAAGCGCCGGTGGATCCGCATGGGCCGGATCAGGGGCCGACCGACCGCCGCCTCCATCGCACGGTACATCGCGACGGCCGGGGCGATCCACGCATCAAAACGCCACGTCGGCGCGAAGCGCCGACCGGTCACCGGGTTGAGGATGCCCGCCCCCACCCGACTGGACGCCGTAGCGTGCCCCGCATCAGCGATCTCGAAGTCGATCCCGGCCTCTTCCAACGCCCAGCCAAGAGCCGAGCCGGCGATGCCCTGTCCGACAATCAGGACCGCGGCCGACATGGGCAACGAGGCAGCCGACGTTACTCCGAGGCGTAAATCGCCGCCCCCACCAAGCCCGCCTCATTCAGGAACCGGGCCGGCACGATCTTGGAGCGAATTTTCAGGTGTTTGAACCATTTCTTGTGGTCAGCGCTGATGCCGCCACCCGCGACGATGAGTTCCGGCCACAGGAGGTTCTCGACCTCGACGAGATACTCGGTAACCCGGCCCGCCCATTGCTTGAACGAGAGATCAAGGCGGTCCTTGGCCGCCGCGGAGATCCGGCGCTCCGCGGGCTTACCCCGGAGGGGGAATTGGCCAAACTCGGTGTTGCTGTACAGCCGCCCGCCGGTGAACAAAGCACTGCCCACGCCGGTCCCGAAGGTCAGCATGAGAACGGTGCCGCGCACCCCACGGCCGGCGCCGAAGCGGATCTCGGCCAGGCCGGCAGCGTCGGCGTCATTCACCAAGCGGACCGGACAGCCGGTCGCACGACTGAAGAGCTTGGCGACATCACAGCCGACAAAATCCTTATGAAGATTCCCGAGAAACTTGATCGTGCCTCCGTGCACCACGCCGGGAAATCCGCAGCCGATCGGCCCCTTCCAGTCAAAATGGCGAACCATCTCGCGGATCACCTCCGCCTCCTGCTTGGGCGTGAGCACACCGGGAGTGGCGATGCGATGGCGCGGGGCCAGCAGGCGACCGGTTGCCGTGTCGACCGGAGCGCCTTTGACCGAGGAGCCGCCAATATCAATGCCGAGGACTTTCATGGGATGGAATGGGGTGGAGAGAAAAAGCCGCGAAACACGGGGACGGCACGAGCAGCGATTCGGTGGATCCCGTCAGCCACACTTGCCGTCGTCGGCGTGAGCGTGGCCATGGGCGAGTTCGTCCGCGGTCGCCTCGCGCGCCGCCAGCAGTTCCACGTCAAAGGTCAGATCGACTCCGGCCAGCGGGTGATTGCCGTCGAGGAGCACATTCTCCCCCTCCACCGACACCACGGTGACCACCGGGGAGAACTGATCGCTGCCGACCTGGAACTGGTCGCCCGGATTGAGTTCGCCCTCCACCGGCAGCAGGGACCGCAGCACGCGCTGAACCTGTTGCGGGTCGTGCTCGCCGTACGCCTTGGCCGCGGGCACCTGGACCTGCGCCCGGACTCCGGCGCTCACGCCGCGGAGGGCCTCGTCGAGGCCATCAATGATCTGGCCGGCGCCTTCCAGGTAGCGGATCGGATCCCCGCCGGCCGAGGTGTCGAGGATGCGGCCCTGCGGATCACGCAGAGTGTAGTGGAAGGTGACGATGCGACGCACCCCACAAGTCACAGGGAATCGCCCGCCGGGAACAAGCCGGAAGTCAGGCCGGCGCGCGCCCAGGACGGAGGAGACTCAAGGGACAGCTTGGACCCGTGAGTCCCATCCGCCCTCTCCGTCCCCTCAGTCCCATGCGGCCGCCGATCAGGTCTCCTGTCGGAGGATCTCCAGCGGCGGATGATCAGCCACGCCGCGATTGGCCAGCAATCCCGTGGTGAGGGTCACGGCCATGACGGCGACCACCGCGCCCAGCAACGTGGACAGCGGGAAGGCGCCGACGGTCTTGAACACAAAGGCGGCCAGCAGCCAGTTCGCCAGCAGGGCCAGGCCACAGCCAACGAGGGCGGCCAGCAGTCCGAGGATGGCGTACTCAACGAGTTGAATCTGCACCAACTGGCGGCGATTGGCCCCCAGCGTGCGCAGCAGCACGGTCTCCCGCAGGCGCTGGAAACGGCCCGACATCACCGCGCCGGCGAGCACGATCACGCCGGTGGCCACGGTGAAGAGCGCCATGAACTGGACCACAAACTGGATCTTCGAAAACACGCTATCCAAGGTCTGCAGGATCAGGGCGAGGTCGATCGCGGACACGTTGGGGATCTCGGCCACCACGGCCCGCTGCACGCGCGCCGAGTCGGCGGGCGTGGCCACGCGGGTCGCGGCCACGAAGAACTTGGGGGCGGCCTCGAGCGCGCCTTCCGGGAAGAGCACAAAGAAATTCGGCTCCATCCGGCGCCATTCCACCTCGCGGATGCTCGTCAGGCGGGTCTTGAGCGGAACGCCCTGCACATCGAACTCCAACTCGTCGCCGAGCTTGAGCTGCATGTCGCGCGCCAGGCCAACCTCCATGGAGATGGGCACCACCTCAACCCCGGGCTCGACCCGGCCGGTGAAGGTTCCCTCCAGCAGCGTTTCGGTACCCGCCAGCTGGCCGCGGTAGGTCGACCGGTACTCGCGCCGCAGCGTCCACGAGGGCAGGCGCGAGGTGTTGTCCTTGAGAATCTCCTCCACGGTCCGGCCCTTCAGGCTGCGGACCTTCATCGTCACGATGGGGGCCTTCGCCACCATGGGCGTCGACTGCTCCCCGAGGATCCGCTCCAGCGGACCGATCTGGTCATCCTGAATGTCGAAAAAGAGCAGGTTCGGCCGGCTTTCTCCGCCGGTGTTTTCGATCTGCGCCACCAGGGTTGCGCGCGTCAGGGCGAGCGTGACGATCAGGAAGGTACCGAGGCCCAGCGCCAGCAGGAGCAGGACCGTGCGGTTGTTCGGACGATAGAGATTCGCGACGCCCTGGCGCCAGACGTACGGTGCGCTTTTGGGGAAGAAGCGGCGGGCCGACAGGGCCACGAGGCGGGCGAGACCGGTCAGCACCCCGAAGCTCAGGGCCAGCATGGCCACGAACCCGAGGCCGTGTTCCCAGCGCGTGGTCTGGGCGAGGGCGAACGCCGTGACGGCGCCGACGATGAGTGCGTAGAGGGCCCAGCGCAGCGGATCGCGCCGGTCCATGCTCTCCGCAAAGCTCGAGCGGATCGCGACGAGCGGCGAAACCCGCCGGATCGCGAGCAACGGCAGGAGCGTGAACAGCACGCAGATCACCAGGCCGGCGGCCGCCCCCTTGAGGACGGCACCCCAGGCCACGGTAAAGTCGACGTCGAAGGGGAGCAGGCCCTGCACCAGCGCGGGCAGCGCCAGCTGGACCGCAACGCCGAGGGCGGCGCCCAGGATCGAGCCGACAAAGCCGATGCCGATGCCCTGGACCAGGTAAACGGCGAAACTGCGCCACGCGCTTGCGCCAAGACAGCGGAGCACCGCGACGGTCGCGATCTTCTGGCGCACGTACACGTGAATCGCGCTGGCCACGCCGATCGCGCCGAGGAAGAGCGCGACAAAGCCGACGAGGCTGAGGAAGGCATAGACATTCTGCAGGGCTTCACCGAGGTCCTCCTTGCGCTCCTCCACCGTATCGAAGCCGAGGCGAAGTTCGCGGAAGCGGCTGCGCATCTCCGTGACCAGCAGTTCGGCGTTCACCTCGGGGCCGAACTTGAAATACGTCTTGTACCGCACGAGGCTGCCCGGCCCGAGGAGGCCCGTTTCCGGCAGGCGCGAGAGCGGGATGTAAACGCGCGGCGAGAGCTGGGCGATTGCCGCCGACTCGCCCGGGACATTCTCCAACGCCGCCGCGATCGTGAAGGTCTGCTGACCGACCCGGATCGGATCGCCAACAGACAGACCGTACTGGGTGATGAGGCCGGTCTCGAGGATCGCCACCTGCTCACCGGCCGCGAGCCGCGCCGCGGCGCCCGAGGGCTGGGTCAGGAACTCGCCGTAAAACGGATAGCCCCCCTCAAGCGCGCGCAGGGAGATCAGGCGGGTTTGACCACCAGCGCTCGGGAACACGACCATTGAGGCGAACATGATTTCGCGGGACTGCTCGCCTCCGAGGCCGTCGAGAAACTGTTGGGCTTCCGGGGTCAGCGCCGTGCGTGACTCGACTGCGAGGTCGGCGCCCAACAGGCCCTTGGCCTGGCCGTCGATCGCAGTCTGCAGATTGGTCGTGAACGAGCCGATCGCGACCAGCGCGGCAATACCGAGGACAATCGAAAGCGAAAACAGCAGCAGTCGTTTCCGCGAGGCGCGCGAATCGCGCCAGGCCATCTTCAGAATGAACTTCATGCGGCCCCCGTGTCCTCCACCACCCCGCCGCTGCGGAGGCGAATCATGCGTTGGCACTTCCGGGCGAGCTCGGGATCGTGGGTCACCAGCACGAGCGTGGTGCCCTTCTCGCGGTTAAGACCGAAGATGAGGTCCACCATCGCATGCGCCGTGTCGCCGTCGAGATTGCCCGTGGGCTCATCGCAGAACAGGATCTTGGGGCGGTTAATGAAGGCACGGGCCAAGGCCACGCGCTGCTGCTCGCCGCCGGAGAGCTGCACCGGGTAATGGTCGACCCGGCTGCCCAGACCCACCCGCGTCAGCAACGACCGGGCCTCCGCCTCGATCTCCGGGCCGCCCTCGCCCCGCAATTCGACCGGCACCAGGACGTTTTCAACCGCCGTCAAAGTGGGGATGAGCTGGAAATTCTGGAAAACGAAGCCGACATGCTCATTGCGCACCCGCGCCCGGGCATCCTCGTCCATGACCCCGATCGACTCGCCCGCCAGCGTCACCGTTCCGCTGGACGGCCGGTCAAGGCCGGCACACAGGCCAAGCAGCGTGGTTTTGCCACTGCCCGAGGGCCCCACGATGGCGAGGCTCGCGCCGGCCAGGAGGTCAAAGGAGACCTCCTTGAGCACGGCCAGCGGGCCCGCGGCGGTGGGGTAGATTTTGGCGAGGCGCTCGACTTTCAACATGGATTGAACACTCATGCTAGGACTGGCGAATGAATCGCTGAGTTCAGTTTGTGCAAATGACTAATCTGCTTCGTTTTTGGATTTTGTTGCTGATTTCGGGTGCCGTGTCCGCCGCGGCCGAGCCGCGAACCGTGCTCTTCTACGGTGACAGCCTGTCCGCCGGCTACGGATTGGAGGACCCAGCGGGACTTTCCTTCCCGGGATTAATTCAGGCCAAGATCACCGAGGCCGGGCTACCCTATCGGGTGGTCAATGCCGGCCTGAGCGGAGAAACCACCGCCGGCGGCCTGCGACGGATCGACTGGATTCTGCGGCAACCCATCGACGTCTTCGTCCTCGAGTTGGGCGGCAACGACGGCCTCCGCGGCCTCCCCATCGCGACGTCCCGTTCCAATTTGGTGGCCATCATTGAGCGGGTGCGGGCCAAGAATCCAGCGGTCAAGGTCCTGCTCGCCGGGATGCAAATGCCCACCAGCATGGGTCCCGACTACACCGCCGCCTTCGCCGGCATGTACCCGGAGATTGCCCAGCAGCACCAGGTGGCCCTGATTCCCTTCCTCCTCGACGGCGTGGGCGGCATCCCTTCCATGAACCTGCCCGACGGGATCCACCCCAACCCCGAGGGTCACCGACGCGTGGCCGAGACCGTCTGGACCTACCTCAAGCCCCTTCTTTGATGCGAAGCCTGTTCCTTGCTGCCGCCCTGCTGGCGTCGGTCCCCGCGCCTGCCTTCGCGGCGGACCTGCGCATGAAGGCCTCCACCACGTGGGCGGAGAACATCAGCCGTTCGTCGAGCCCCTTGGACTGGCAGGACACCCTCATCGGCGAGGCCTCGGCCTCCATCGGCCTCGGCCGCCAGCTCGCCCCCGGCCTCACAGCCGGAGCCAGCGCCGACGCTGTCGCGTCCGGAAGCACCCGCTTCTCCCGCCTCGGCTACGCGACGCTGGGCGGGCGCGCCCAGCTCCAGTACAAATTCGGGCTCGGGCCGCTGGCGCCGGTGGTGCAGGGCGACCTGTCGGTCGCCCGCAAGGAAGCCCGCATCGCGGGCGACGATGGTTTCGCGGCCTCGGCCGGGCTGTCGGTCGCGAAGCGCTTCACCGAAACCTGGCGCGCCCGTGTCGCGGGCGACTGGCAGCAGCACTACGCGCGTCACGAAACATTTGATACACACAGCCAGCGCGCCTACGGCGAGATCAGCTGGGACATCACCCCGCGTTGGCAGGTCACCTCCGGCTACGGCCGGCAGTGGATGGACTTCGTGGCGACCGCCGGGCCGGTGGTGTGGGCCCGCGCGCTCTCCGGCGCCCTCGGCGCCCCGATCGCCCGCTACTACGCCACGACCCCGACGTACATCACCAACGCCTTCGGACCGGGCTGGACCTCGTACCGGGTGGAGGGCGAGGCGGACCTCTGGTGGGTCGAACTCTCGCCTGCGCTCACGGATCAGACCTCCCTCTCCCTGCGCTACGACCGCGTGCTCACCGTCAACCGCGTGAACGTCAGGTATCAGCAGGACCTCTGGACCCTCAGCCTGCTGCACGCCTTCTGACCATGCGCCGCACCCTCCCGTTTCTTGCCGTCCTGCTCGCGCTCGCGACCGCCCCGCTCCGCTCCTCCGCCGCGGAGGCCACCCAGCCGGTGGTGGTCACGGCGGCCAAGGGCGGTCCGCTTCCGGATGCCATCGTGAGCCTCGTCCCGCTCGACCCGGCCGCGCCGGCCCCGGCGCCCGTCAGCGGAGGCACGATCGCGCAGTCCGACGAGCAGTATTCACCCTTCGTCAGCGTCGTGACGGTCGGCAGCGCGGTGTCCTTTCCCAATGAGGATCGCATCCAGCACCACCTGTACTCGGTGTCGAAGGCGAAGCGCTTCGAAAAGCCGCTCTACGCCCCGGGCTCGACCGAATCCGTGGTCTTCGACCAGCCCGGCGTGGTCGCGCTCGGCTGCAACATCCACGATTGGATGATCGCCTACCTGCTGGTCGTCAGCACCCCCCACTACGCCAAGACCGGTCCCGAGGGCCGGGCGGAGCTCACGGGCGTGCCGCCCGGACGCTACCGGCTCGAGGTCTGGCATCCGCGGCTCGCGCAGCCGGTGACCCGCGAGGTCACCGTGGCGCCCGACGCCAACCCTGCCGCGGCGTTTGAACTCACCCTGCGGCCCGACCGCCGCATCCGCCGATCCCAGGATGGCAAGGCCGGCGGCTACTAGCGCATGAGCGGTCGCCTGAGAATCCGCCGGTTTCGCACCCGTTTGCTCCTGCTGATCGTCGGCCTGCTCGCGGCGGCCCAGATCACGGCCTATGTTCTCGTCTCACGGGCCAATCGCACCAATGCCATTCAGGCGATCGGCGCGGCGCTGGACCGAGGCGCTCGCCAGTTTGAAAGCATTGTGAGCCGGCGGGAGTATGACCTGTTGCTCGCCGCCCGCGTGATGGCGGGCGACTACGCGATGCGGCAGCTGTTCCTGATGGACACCTTCAGCCCGGATACGGCCAGTTCCGCGCTGGCCACGTACCGGAACCGGATCGACGCGCCGGTGATTGTCATGCTCGACGCGGCCGGCGAGTTGCTCGCCGACACGGACGGGATGCGCAACCCCGAGTCCCTGCGCCCCTTCGCCGCCTTGTACCGCGATGTGGAGAAGGAGGCCCTGCTTGAGGGCACCGGCTATGGCTTCGTTGGCAACCAGCTCCACCAACTCGTGCTGGTGCCGGTCCTCGCACCGCCCCCGGAGATCGTGGCGTGGGCCGGCATTGCTTTCCCCATCGACGAGGCCGTCGCCCGTGAGCTGAAGAATAACTCCGACCTCGAGGTCAGCTTCATCACCATCGGCGCCAATCGCCGCATCCTCGCCTCGACCCTGCCCCCGGGGCTGGCAATGGAATTGGCCGCGGGGAAGCATGATCCTTCAACCATGGAGCGCGACCTCGTCCGGCTGCAGGGCGACGACTACGTGACCACGTACCGGGCCCTGCCCACCACGGCGATGGGGGCCGAGCCCGTGTGGATTGTGCTGCAGCGCTCGCTGACGCAGGAGCTCGCGGCCGCGCGGGAGCTGGAGCGCGTGATTCTCCTGATCAGTATCGCGGGCCTCGCCGCGGCCGCTCTCGCGGCGCTTGGGCTGGCCCGATCCATCAGCGAGCCGGTGCAGCAGCTGGCGGCCCACACCGCCGTCATTGCCCGGGGCGACTATGCCACGCGGCTCTCGCTTGACCGGGTGGACGAGTTGGGCGACCTCGCCCGGAGTTTCAATGCGATGAGCGCCGGGCTGGCCGAGCGCGACCAGGTGCGCGATCTGCTCGACAAGAACGTTTCGCCTGAAGTCGCCGCGCAGCTGATGCGCGAAGGCGGCTCCTTGGGGGGCGAGGAGCGCGAGGTCACGGTCCTGTTCGCGGATCTGCGGGGCTTCACCACCCTGAGCGAAAAGGTGCCGGCCCGCGACCTCGTGACCCTGCTCAATCGCTACCTCGAACGCATGAGCCGCGCAATCGAGGCCGAGGGCGGTGTGATCGACAAGTTCATCGGCGACGAGATCATGGCCCTGTTCGGGGCGCCCCTGCCGGTCGACGATGGTGCCGACCGCGCGATTCGAGCCGCGCTGGCGATGCGGACGGCGCTGGCCGAACTGAACCGGGAGTTTGCCGCCGAGGGCCGGCCGGAGCTGGCGTTTGGCGTGGGCATCAACACCGCCCGGGTGATTGCCGGCAACATCGGCTCCGAGCGGCGCCGAAATTACTCAGTGATCGGCGATGGGGTGAACCTCGCGGCCCGCCTGCAGGGACTGACCCGCAATGTCGCCTTCGCGGCGGACATTCTGGTCAGCGCCGAGACCCTGAGCCAGGCGCGCGGGAGGTACCTTTCGCGCGACCTCGGCCGCGTCGGCGTCAAGGGCAAGACGGAAGCCACGGCCCTCCATGCGATCGACGGCCACGCGCCGTCACATTCGTAAAGAGCCCGTAAACCCTAATGCGGCCGATTTGCCCCTTGTCGGCTAAGCATTTGTGCTTAGGGTATTCCCCGATGAGCACCCCGCCCATTCCTGCCTACCGAGCCGCTCTGGCGAGCCTCGGTCTCGCGCTGGGCGCGCTGTCGGCTTCCGCGACGACCACCATCACGTTCACGTGGAACAACACCCCGCTCGATAGCGATGTTGTCGGCGTCAACGGGGCGAGCAACTGGACCAGTTCCGTCGTCCGCTCGCCGCAGTCGTCGGACAATGCCGAACTGGTGTTCCAGGCCTCGGGGACGACGAACCTATCTTTCAGCAGCTCGCTCGATGTGTATTCCGTCACGTTCAGCGGCACCTACCCGGCCTACACCTTTTCCGCCGGCGGCAGCCGCACCCTCGGCATCGGATCGGGCGGACTCACCACCGGTTCCAGCGGGACCGGTGCCGTGACGTTTGCCAGCAGTCTGGGCATCGTGCTGAATGCGAGCCAGACCTGGTCGATTGGCGGAAACGTGGTCGTCAATTCCGTCATCTCACCAGCCAGCACGAGCTACCTGCTCACCAAGACCGGATCCGGCACCTTGACCTTGAACGGGGCCAACAGCTTTGACGGCGGCTTCACCCTGTCTTCCGGTACGCTGGTCGTCGGTTCGAGCACCTCGGGCAGCACCGGCCCTGTGGGATCGGGCACGCTGACCTTGGCCAATGGCACCACGCTCGCCGCCAGCTCGAACGCCACCTTGGGCAACCACGTGCATGTCAGCGGGACATCGCTCACGTTCGGTACCGGGTCGGCGAGCGGCGGTCTGACGTTCAGCGGCTCCTTTGAATTCCAGAATTCGGGGGCCACCACCCTGCACACCGCGGGACCCACGGTTCAGTTCACCAATGAGCTCGAGGCCAGCGGCGGCTCGGCCCAGATCGTCTTCACAGGAAATGCCCCGTTCGTTCTGGCGGGCGAGGTCAAGACCAACATCACCGGGATCACGGCCGGTACGACCACCACCACCGGTGGCGTGCTCTTCACGACGGCGAATTCCATTCAGAGCAACCTCGTCATCAGCGGCGGGAGCGCCGGGAGCTACGTGGGCGTTCGCGATGCCACCCAGTCGGCCTACTTCTCCACCACGACCGGACTCGCCGCCTTTCTCGCCCGGATCACCTCCCCGGCTACGTTCAAGGGCACGCTTGGCTTCGATTCGCCCAGCGGACAAAACTTCAGCTATGTCGGCGGAACCGGCAACGCGCTGAATCTGTCCTCGTTCACGAACGAGGGTTTTGAGGGCATCGGCACGGCCACCTCGGCCGTGATCGCCAGCTCGGTCGTCATCACGGCGCCCACCGGCGGCCTGCGGGTCGGCGCCCTTCAGGGCGGCATCTTCAAGATCGAGGCCCCCCTGACCGCCGCCAACAGCGTCAGCCAGGTCCTGCTCAACGACAACAGCCTCGCGGCCAGCACGGGCGCGATCATCCTGTCGTCCGGCACCAGCAACTATAGCGGCGGCACCACCCTCAAGTCCGGCTACCTGCTCTTCGGCGCCAGTTCGAACGACCCGTTCACCCAGGGCCCCCTGGGCACCGGCACCCTGACCATCGGCAATGGCGCCACCGGCTATCTCGCCGCCACCTCCAGCGGTCTGCTGCTCCGCAACGCGATCGCCCTCGGCAACAGCAGCACCAACCTCAAGCTCGGCCTCGCTAGCTCGACGGCCTCGGCGATTCAAAGCGCGGGAAACAACACTTTTGAAATCTCCGGCGTGATCTCCGGCGCGGGCAAGGTTTACGTCCACAACCAAAGTGGCGCCATCACACTCTCCGGCGCCAACACGTTCACCGGCTCCGCCGATGTCGCCGCGGCTTCGCTGATTCTCAAGTCGGGCAGCGCCCTTGGGCCGACCAGCTCGTCCGTCTATCTTTCCGGCAACAGCAGCCTGACCCTCGACACCGCCACGCTCAGTATCGGCAGCCTCGACAGCGCCAGCGGCACCTCCAGCACCATCTCGCTCGGGAGCAATCTGCTCGCCATCTACCAGAACAACGCCGGCACCTATCGTGGCACCATCACCGGCTCCGGTTCCGTGGCCAAGCACAACGCCGGCACGATCACCTTCGCCAACGCCACAACCTACACGGGGGGCACCACCATTCACAGCGGCAAGGTGATCCTTGAAAGCGGGGCGACGCTCGGCGCCAACTCCAGCGCCATCACCCTCAACTCCGGCGCGTCCCTCATCCTCAACTCCGGGGCGAGTCTCTCCAATCCGCTGACGCTGAACTCAGGCAGCTCCATCGGCGGCGCCGGCACGTTCGCCACCAACATCTCCGTCGGTTCGGGCGTCACCCTCTCTCCCGGCACCTCACCGGGAACAATGACCTTCAGCAGCGGCCTCACGTTTGCCCCCGGCGGCACCCTCGCCTTCGAGGTCAACAACGCGACCGGGACTGCCGGGGCCGCCAGCGGCTGGGACCTGCTCAGCGTGACCGGCACCCTGGCCGTGACCGCCACCTCCGGCTCGCCCTTCACGCTCCAGATCAAGTCGCTCGACAGCGCCAATGTCGCCGGCGCCGCCCAGAACTTCTCCGCGAGCAGCAGTTACGCCTGGACCTTCGCCAACGCGACCACGGTCACCGGGTTCGACACGACCAAGTTCACCCTCGACCGCTCGGCCTTCTCCAATTCGACCGCCGGCCAGTTCTTCGTGAGCCAGAGCGGCAACAGCCTCGTCCTGAATTTCACGCCTGTCCCCGAGCCGTCGACCTATGTGCTGATGGGCACGGGCCTGAGTCTGCTCGCCGCCTCCGCGCTTCGCCGCCGGCGGCGCTCGGATAAAACCCCGTAAACTTCGCGGGGCGGCCGTCCGGATCAGGGCAGGTCGCCGGGTTTGCCTTGCTGTGACCCGGGCTTTTGGGAAGCTCCCCCCACGATGAAGAGGGTCCTCGTTTCCTCATTGTTCGCCCTGGCCGCCAGCTGGCCGGTCCACGCCGTGACCACGCTCACGTGGAGCGGGGCGACGGGCGGCGGATTCACCACGGCGACCAACTGGGTCGGCGGCGTCGCACCCAACAGCGCCGACACCGTCCAGTTCACCGAGACCGTCACGACCACGACCGTCTCCTTCACCGGTCCCGGCACCACCCTGGTTGGCCCCATTCTTTTCAACGGCACCGCCCGACCGACCTACTCCTTCGGCGGCACGGGTAGCCCCACCATCGGGCTCAATGGATCCGTGACGATCGCCACCGCGGGGGATGTCACGTTTGCCACAACCCTCGCCGTTTCGCTGGCCAATAATTCGGCCCATACGGATTTTGACATCACCAGTGGGGCCACCCTGACCATTTCGGGCGTCATCAGCGGAGCGGTCGGCATCATCAAGAAGGGCGCGGGCACCCTCGTCCTAACCGGCACCAATACCTACACGGACAAAACCTTCATCAAGGGCGGTACCCTCTCGGTCAGCAGTCTGAGCAATTACGGCACCGCCGGCGGACTCGGCAATCCGACGAACCAAAGTGACGGCTACATCCGCATCGGTGACAGTGCCACCAGCGGGACCCTCAAGTACACCGGTCCGGCCGTGACCACCAATCGCGGGATCGACCTGACCGGGAGCACCGGGGGAGCGACCATCGAGGCCGCCGGCTCCGGTGCCCTGACCCTCGCCGATGTCGTCGCCAACGGCGTCGGCGCGAAGAGCCTCACGCTCACCGGCACGAACAACGACCTCAACACGATCACCGGGGTGATTTCCGACAGCGTCGATGGCGACACCGCAGTCGTCAAAAGCGGCTCGGGCACCTGGCGGCTCTCCGGCACGAACACCTATGCCGGCGGCACCACCATCAGCGGCGGCCGCCTCGTGGCGAACAACAACGCCGCGCTGGGCACCG
>CAYZCV010000005.1:0-59085 GCA_964476965.1 uncultured Opitutus sp.
CCGAGATCAAGTGGATCGACTGCAACATCGGCAGCCGCCTCACCATGAAGTACCCCGGGGTGATCCTGAAGGGCCGGCGCGCCCGCGGGGAGGTCATTTCGATCGCCCTCGCCAACGACGGCCAGCACCAGGACACCGGCGCGAAGATGATCCACGCGGCGGACGAGACCACGTCGTCCATCGTGGCCAAGTCCATCTCCGTCGGCCAGGGCCGCAGCACGTACCGCGGCCAGGTCCACATCCCGAAGCACCTCAAGGGCTGCAAGAACAACACGGAGTGCGACGCCCTGCTGATCAACAGCAACAGCCGCACCGACACCTATCCCGCCATCACCGTGCGCGGCGACCGCCATGCCGTGCAGCACGAGGCTAGCGTCTCCAAGGTCAGCGAGGAAATGATCTTCTACATGCAGCAGCGCGGCCTGACCGAGGCCCAGGCGATGAGCCTGGCGGTCAACGGCTTCGTCAATGATCTCGTGAGCCAGTTCCCGATGGAGTACTCCGTCGAGCTTAAGCGGCTCATCGACCTCGAGATGGAAGGCAGCGTCGGCTGACGCTGCCTATTGCGGATTGGCGAATGCGAATTGCGGAACGAAAGCCGCCCGCAGTCCCCGACCAATCCGCATTCCGCAATCCGCATTCCGCAATCCTCCAGATGTCCGCTCCCGTTCTCTCCTCTCCTCCCGCTCCCGCCACCGGCCTGACCGCCGAGCGCTTCGCTGCGCATCTCGCCCAGCGGGCCTACCTGCCCGCCTGGTGGCTCGATGCCAAGAAGGCCGCCTGGGAGCGCTTCCTCGCGCTGCCGATGCCGACGCGCACCGACGAGCGCTGGCGCTTCAGCTCGCTCAAGGGCCTTTCCTTCGAGGGTTTTGACCTGCCCGAGACGGCGGCCAGCGTGGTTCCGCATCTGCCGGCTTTCCCGCACACGGCGGAGATCATCTTCTCGAACCGTCAAGTGGTCGGTCGCAGCACGGTCCCGGGCGACCTCGCCGCCAAGGGTGTTGTCTTCTGCCCGCTCGATGAGGCGCTCCGCGAGCACGGTGAACTCGTGCGCACCCATTTGCAGAAGCACCCGGCCGGGCTCGGGGGCGACAAGTTTGTCGCCCTCAACACCGCGTTCGCCGCGTCAGGCGCCGTGCTCTTCGTGCCCAAGGGCGTCGAGATCGACCTGCCCTTCGTGGTCCAGCACACCCTCACCGGCGACCAGCAGGCGGCCTTCCCGCACACGCTCGTCATCCTCGAGGACAACGCCCGCGCCACCCTCGTCGAGTTCTTCGTCAGTGGCGACAAGGGCGCGCAGCTCGCCGCCGGGGTCAACGACCTCCACGCCGGAGCCGGCTCACGCCTGACCTATGTCGGTGCCCAGAGTTGGTCCGACCGCACCCTGGCCTTCCAGTCGAACTCGATTGTCGCCCAGCGCGATGCCCGGGTGCTCGCGCTCAATGTCCATCTGGGCGGCCGCCAGGCCCGCCACGAGTCGCACTCCCGTCTGCTCGGCCCCGGTGCCCATAGCGAGATGCTCGCGCTCACGGTTGCCGGTGCCACCCAGGAGTTTGACCAGCGAACGCTGCAGACTCACGCCGCCCCCCACACGAGCTCAAACCTGCTCTACAAGAATGTGCTGCTCGACACGGCCCGGACGATCTTTTCCGGCCTGATTGTGGTCGAGCCGGACGCGCAGAAGACCGACGCCTACCAAAGCAATCGTAACCTGATGCTCAGCGACACCGCCGAGGCCAACAGCCTCCCGGGTCTGGAGATTCAGGCCAACGATGTCCGCTGCACCCATGGCGCGACCACCAGCCGCATCGAGCCCGAGCAGGAGTTCTACCTCGAGTCACGGGGCATCCCGCCCAAGAAGGCCGCCGAGCTGCTCGTCATCGGCTTTTTCGAGGAGGTCCTGAACAAACTCGAGGACGAGAAGCTGCACGCGGTCCTCCGCGATCTGATCGAAGCGAAGTTTAAAGCGAAGTGAGTTTCAGAACATAGGACCCATGGGACGGATGGGACCTATAGGACCTATCAGTCTTCTCCGTCCTATCCGTCCCCTCTCCTCCCAGCCATGAGCACCAACAAGGAACGCACCCTCTCGCGCGACGTCATCGCCACCCAGATCCCCTCGGGCGACAAGCACCCGCTCGCCGCGGGTGAGCAGGTTTTCATTCATCAAGTCCTGGGCGGGACCTACACGGTCCAGACCTCGACCGGCCTGTATCGCATCGACGGCAAGGACGCCGATTCCCTCGGGGAGAAGGTGACGATCGACACGGTTTCCGCCACCACGCTGGCCGACGGCGCCCCCGATCCGGCCGCGGTGTGGGATCAGCTCCGCAAGGTGTTCGATCCCGAGATTCCGGTGAACATCGTCGATCTCGGTCTGGTCTACTCCATGGACATCGAGAAGTCCGAGCCGCCCGCCGAGGGTTACAAGGTCCTGGTCGCCATGACGCTGACTGCACCGGGCTGCGGCATGGGTCCGGCCATCGCCGAGGACGCCAAATCAAAGATTCTACTCGTCCCCGGCGTCGCCGCGGCCGACGTCCGCATCACGTGGGAACCCACTTGGAATCAGTCGATGATCTCCGAGGAGGGAAAGATGAAGCTGGGCTTGATCTGATCCCTGCGGGTCGGCGGCCATCGCACCGCCCAAGGGCGCCGCCCTCGCCCGGCAAAACACGTTGACCCTCGGCCCGGACAATCGGTCCGATGAGCGCGCTGGGATCCACCGTCTCATTGCCGCGCGTCACCTCCCATGGCCTGATCGGCTTTCAAGTCGAAGGCACCCCTTCCCAACGGCACCAGCGGGGGCGCACCCCGCCCCAGTGACGAAACGCGGCAGGGCCCAAAGCCCGCCGCCGTCCTTGCCAAATCCCTCCATTCGTCCAACGTTTCCCTCCTATGCATTTCTCCAATCTCCAGCCTGGTCTGTCCGCGCCAGTTCCGCGCATGAATGATGACGACGAGGACGACGACGATCAGTCGGACGCCGCCGTGAAGAAGGGCGCCGCCCCCGTCGCCATGCTGGTCCAGCGCAAGTTCCTCGAACAGCGGAAGATCTTCCTCTGGGGTGCCGTCACCGACGAGTCCGCCAAGGACATCACGGAGAAGCTGCTCTATCTCGAGGCCGTGGGCCCCGGCAAGGACATCACCTTCTACATCAATTCTCCGGGCGGCTCCATCACCGCCGGCATGGCCGTGTACGACACCATGCAGCTCATCACCTCCCCGATCACCGTGGTCGTGACCGGCATGGCCGCCTCGATGGGTTCCATCCTGCTGAGCGGCGCCAAGAAGGGCCGCCGGCTGCTGTACCCGCACTCGCGCGTCCTGATCCACCAGCCGCTCATCTCCGGCCGCTTCACCGGCCCGGCGTCGGACATCAATATTCAGGCCCTCGAGATGGAGAAGCTGCGTTCGGAGCTGAACCAGATCCTGGCCACCGCCTCGGGCCAGCCCTTGGAGCGCATCAACAAGGACACGGACCGTGACTTCTATCTGACCGCCAAGGAAGCCATCGAGTACGGTCTGGCCGATCGTATCATTGAGAAGATCTGAGGAGGAGATCCTCGGAAAGGTTTCACGGAGGCGGGCGCGAGCCCGCCTCTTTTTTTTGCTTAGGGCCGCGCTACGCTGCCGCCCAAGCTGATGATCTCAGCCTCCCAGCGGGTGGCCTGCTCAAGATCGTCCGAGGCCGTGGCTGCCGCCCACGCCTCGCGGAGCCAGCCCAGCCGGGGCGCCGGCGGAATCTCCTCGCTGATCAGCAAGGCTTTCCAGGTCGTCACCGCGGACCGTTCCGCGCCGTACGCAAGAAGTCGCCGGGCGGCCTCCGCCTGCAACCCCCAGTGAGAGGCACTCAGGGGCTCAAGGGGGCGAGCCCGTTCAATCACCTCAACCGCGCCACGGATATCCTGCGCATCGAACCGCCGTGCCGCCTGTTCCAGCGCCAGCGCAAGCTCCGGTGACTCCGCGCCCGCCGCCTGCAGCAACTCGCTCGCGGCGTCGCGTCGGCCTTCCACGCGCAGCCGGTTGACCTCCCGCAGGATCACGTACGGCAACTGGTGGGCGGGCAGGGACTGCCGGTTGGTCCACTGCTGCGCGAAAGACACAAGGCCAGGGCGGTAGAGCGGATCGCCCAGGACGATCGCCTGCCAGCTGATCGCCGGCAGCGCGTAATAGGCCGCATCACCGAGATTCCATCCGCGCAGCAGAGCCCGGAGCACGAGCTGCGGCTGATGCGTCAGCTGCAAGTAGGGCTCGCCGACATTGCCGAACGTCGCAGCCACCCCGCGGGCCACCAGCGGACCACTCCACCCGCCCCCGGTTTCCGTCCGGAGGCTTTGGGCGGAGAAGCTGTGGATGTGCAGGGCAATCGCGCCCGGGGCAAAGCGATACCCGGGCAACGCAAACGGCCCGTTCATCTGCGGAGCATACCAGCCGAAGTAAAAGGCGGCCGCCTCCGCGCGAGCGGTCGACGGCAGCGTCGCTCCATTCCGGTCGACCGCCAGATCATAGCCCGCCTCCGCCAGTTGTTCCGCCGCCAGCTCCAGCCATTGGTCACCGTCCGGGTGCACACCGCCGATATCCACATAGGCCCGCCCGATCAGTCCGGTCCGCTCGGCGGTCAGCGCCCCGTCGACCATCGCGAGGGCCGACTCATAGGTCGGTCCGTCGAGTCGTGACACGCGCACGATCAGTCCGGTCTCGAGTGACCGCGGCTGGTCGTTGCGGAACAGGGGATTCGGCACGAAGGCGTTGATGGGAAAACCGCTTTGGGCGAGCAGGCTGAGCTCGCTGTCGACCGCGCCGGCATTTGTGCGGAACTCCGGCCGGTCGGTCATCCGCGCCACCGGTGCGTAGAGCGCCGGCGCGTGCTGGATCCGCAACGGCACCCCGCGGCAGACAACCAGATAGGAAATACGGTGCCCCGCCATCGCGACCTTGCGCCGACCGACCGCATCGCGGAGGTCCATCGTGGTGCCGTCGAGCCAACGGCGGCGCAGGAGCTCATCCTGGAGCGGTTCGTAGATCGTGGCGACGAACTCGGACCACGAGATCGATTCACCCGTCGACATGCGCAGGGCGATGATGTTCTCCGGAGGAATGCTCCGCCGCTCTGCGTAGGCCCGGGCCAGCCGGACCGAGTCCGGATCCTCGCTGTTGGCCAGCACGATGACCCGGGCCGCAAGGTCGTCGGTGGCGGCACGCGCGACCGGCCACCCCGCCAGCGCCAGCAGAAGAAGGAGACGAATCATCCGCATCGGGGCGCCAGCATGACCGCGCGCGGCCACATGACCAGCGACGAGTTGGGCATCCCGCCCATCCGGTCAGCGCGTCAAACGCCAGCCCAGCCAGGTGGCCCCCAGGCAGGCGGTCACGGAAACCAGCACGTTGGCGGCCGCGGACAGGGGTTGTCCGCGTTGGAACGCCTCCAACGTCTGCCAGCTGAACGTCGAAAAGGTCGTAAACCCTCCGCAAAATCCCGCCACGAGCAGGCCGTGCCAACGGGCGTTCTCCAGCGTGAGCCCACCCAGCCGACCCATCAGGTAGCCGATCAGGAGCGAGCCCGCGACATTCACCACGAGCGTTCCCCACGGCAGCCGCGCCGCCGGCAGCAGCAGCGAAACCGCCACCCGGGCGACCGATCCGAGGGCGCCCCCCACGGCAACGGAGATAAGGAGAGCGGGGTTCATTTGCGGGCCGCGATCAGCTGGACATCGTAGGCCCGGACCCCGGCCGCAATCGCCGCCGCCAGATCGTCCCGGTAAGCCGCACTGCCAATTCGTCGGGCCTCGGCGTCGTTGGAGAGAAAGCCGGCCTCAATCAGGACTGCGGGACAGGACACAAATTTGAGCACGGCGAAGCGCGCCCGCTTCAGGCCGCGGTCCGGCGTCTTCAGACCGGCGAGCAACTGCCGGTGAACGGCATAGCCCAACACGGCATTCCATGGGTCATGTCGGTTGCCCGGGGCCGCCACCCGATCCGCCGCCGTACGGGTGCCGTCCGCGGTGGACCGCTGGTGCTGCGGGGTGTAGGTGTACGTCTCCGTGCCCTGCACGCGCGGGGCGTCGACCGCGGGAACCGCGTTGAAGTGCAGGCTGATGAACAGGTCCGCCCCCACCTCATTGGCGACTTCGGCGCGACGCCGCAGATCCTCCGCCTTGTCGGTCGAGAGGTGGCGGTCGTCCGCACGCGTCAGGACCACCCGGTAGCCTTCGCGTTCGAGCAACTTCTTCAGGCGCACGGCGGTGTCGAGGGCGACCGTCTTCTCGTCGAGCTTCAGGCCGGCGTGCTGCTTGCCGGGATCAATGCCGCCATGCCCGGGGTCGATCACAATGGTGCGCAGGGCCGGCACGGCGCCGCTGACGCCAGCCGGACGAAGGATGGGCGCGAACAGCTTCTCGGCATCGATGCGGCTGAGGAAGAGCGAGCGATCACGCGCGATGACCGGCTCACCCAGAAAGATGCGGGTGCCGTTGAGCGCGGCCTCGCGGGAGTTCGCCTCGATCTCCACCTTGCTCCAGCTATTTTCCAGCCGCAGCCGGTTGGCCGGCTCGATCCAGGTGGGCTTGAGGCCGTAACGACCGAAAAACGGCCGGGCATCGGTGTACTCCACGCCCCCGATTCGGACCGTGCCCAACGTCGCCGCCGCCGACGTGACGCGGACCGGGTTGCGGGCGGGGTTCGAAGCGGAGGCTCCGCTCAGGAGGGCGATCGCCGGCAAGGCGATCGCCAGCGCACCCAGAAAACGGGCGATGCGACGAGGCATCGCGACAGGTCAGGCTTGCGCCTGATCGTTGTCGTCCTCGGGAGCGTCGCGCATCTCCTTTTCCGGGACGTGGAACTTGGGCTTCCGCTTGTTGGCCGGATGGGGCGTCAGCATGACATTGATCTGCTTGCCCATCAGCTTGGCCTCGTTGTCCGGGTGACCCATGCCACTCAGTTCGTCGAGCGCCTTCTTCATCACGCCGAAGCCGATCTCGGTGTGGGCCATTTCACGACCGCGAAACTTGAGACGGAGCTTCACCTTGTTGCCGTGCGCGAGGAATTCCTCGGCGTGACGGAGCTTGGTGTTGAAGTCACCCTCCGCGATGCGGGCGGTGAATTCGATCTCCTTGATCTTGCTGGCGGTCGCCTTCGAGTGGGAGCTCTTCTTCTGCTCCTCGTAGACGTACTTGCCGAAATCCATGATGCGGCACACGGGCGGCTGGGCATTGGGCGCAACCTCCACGAGATCGAGTCCCACGCTGATCGCGAGCTGCAGGGCCTTGTCCGTCGCGAGGATTCCCAGCTGCTTGCCCTCGGGCGAGATCACCCGGATCGACGGCACCTTGATCCGGCTATTGCGGCGAATGTTCGCAAAAGGATCGTTGTTGCGACGCTGGAAGTAACCGGGGCGGCCGCCACCGGAAGGAAACGAGTTGGCCATCAATAAGGAGTTTGCTGAGTGCGGATCGACCTACGTTTTCTCCCAGCGACGCCGGGTTGACAACAACGAAGTGAGCCCGGCCCGGGGACAAGGGTTTCACCCCTCCCTCGCGATCAGGAAACGCCTCCCGCCCCGTGCAGATCCGGTTCCGGACCCGCGGGTGCCCAACCGGGGAGGCGGCAGCCGCCGTCAGATACTGAAGCTCTCCCCGCAGGAGCAGCTGGCCTTGGCGTTGGGGTTCGAAAACTTGAAGCCGCCCGCGATCAGCTTGTGGGAGTAATCGAGCACGGTTCCCTTGAGGTAGAGGGCGGTCTTGGGATCCACCAGAACATCGGCCCCGGCCGATCGCACCAGGATGTCCCCCTTGCGTGGCTCCGGGACGAACCGAAGCTTGTAACTCAACCCATTGCACCCGCCACCGCTGATGGCGATGCGCAGAAACGCCCCCTGCTGCTCGCGCGCAGCCAGGGCCGCGACCTTCCGTCCAGCGGACTCGGTGAGGCTGACGAGCGCCTCGCTCCCCAGGCGAACGCCCTCAGGCACGGGGGACGGGGCGGCCGGGGGCGGCACCAGCGGTGCCGGAGCCAGGGAACTGAGCGGGATCGCAGACATCAGCGAGCAACATGGCCGGCCTCGGCTCCGGTGGCAAGTTCCCGTCCGGATTGCTCCCGGCACGGAGACAAACGCCGCCACTAAGAGATGGACAGGTGCAAAGATGCGGGTTCCCTCGCTTCTGTCGGATGATTTTTACGACCTACTGGTTTTTGGCGTTCGCCGCGATTGTCATTCCCGCCTTCTGGCTGGTGCCCGCCAACCGTGGCCGCCTGTGGTTTCTGGCGGCGGCCTGCGCGGTGTTTCACACCTACTTTGCCGGCCCGGCGGGCGTCGCCCCGATCGCCATCCTGATGGCGGTCACCTACGCGGCCGGGCTCACCCGCAAGTCCAGCTACCTCCTCGCCGCGGTGGGCCTGTCCGTCCTCACCCTCTGCTTCTACAAATACACCCTTTTTCTGATCAGCGCCGTCGTGACGCCGCTCTCGCCGTCCCTGGGGGCCCTCCTGACTGAGCAGACCGGGTCGCTGCTGCCGTCCGCCCCGCCGCTGGGGGTCAGCTTCTTCGTCTTCGAGTTCGTCCACTACCTCCTGGAAGTTCGACGCGGAGGCGAGCCGATCAGGTCGCCGCTGAAGTTCATCCTCTTCTCGATCTTCTTCCCGTCGCTGGTGGCGGGTCCGATCAAGCGCTACCCCGAATTCGTCGCCTCACTCGACGAGGGAACCCGGCGGTTCTCACTGGATGACCTCGCCGCCGGTCTGGGCCGGATTGGCCTCGGCTTCTTCAAGAAGGTGGTGATTGCCGACAACCTCACCGCGATGATTGAGCAGTACCAACCCGGCTTCGGCGGGTTGGAGCTCTGGGCGCGCTGGCTGATTTTCGCCGCGATCGCCTTCCGTATTCTGCTCGATTTCTCCGGGTACACGGACATCGCGATCGGCTTCGCTCGACTGCTGGGCGTGAAGCTGCCGGAGAATTTCGCCTGGCCCTACCTTGCGCGGAGCCTGCAGGACTTCTGGCAACGGTGGCACATCTCGCTGAGCTCGTGGATCCGCGACTACATCTACATCCCGCTCGGCGGCAGTCGCCACGGCGCATTCCGGCGCGTGCTCAACGGCCTGATCGCCTTTGCACTGTGCGGACTGTGGCACGGCCCCGCGTGGAATTTTGTGGTGTGGGGCGTCTACCACGGAGTCGGCCTCGGCGTCTGCGCGACCTACCGTTCCATTCCCGGCCTCGGGCCCGTCCTGCATCGGATCTTCGAGAGGGACCCCATTTTTGCGTTTGTGCTGACCCAGGCTTTCGCGTGGTTCGGATGGTTGCTGTTCTTCTACCCCGTACCCGAGGCGCTCCAGATGGCGCGGCTTCTCTTTGGCCAATGACCCCTCCCGCTGCTCCCTCCCGATTCATTCGCTCCAAGTCCATGTTGATTGGCCTCGGACTGGGGTTCCTCGGACTTTCCATCGCCGGCCGGGTCGTGACGCACACGGACTGGCACCCGGGCTTCGTTCGCTTTCACCCCTACATCACCCCCGAGACGCTGTATGAACCCACGATCGGTGAATTGAGCGCGGTCATCCGCGCCAACTGCCGACCGGACCAGATTCTGGTGGTGGTGGGCGGGAACTCGATTTTGCAAGGCGTCGGTCAGCCGGTCGACAAGTTGTGGTCCCGGCGACTCCAGGAATTGCTCGGCGATCGCTATGCCGTCGTGAATCTCGCCTTCCGCGGGTCCTCAATGACCGACGGCGGTGCCGTCGCCGCCGAGGCCCTCCGCCACGAGTTCCCCCGGCAGATCTATCTCGCCAACGTCACCCCGCTGGGTTCGGCCACCCCGGCCGGTTCGGATCCGTACCGCTTCATGCTGTTTGACGCCTATTACAAGGGTCAGCTCATCGATTTCCCCGCCCGCGACAAGGGGATCAGCGAGTACTCCGGCAATCCGACCACCTACCCGGAGATTTTCTTTCAGATCCTGTCGGCGCGCGTCGACGCGGCCCTCCGCTTCCGCGATTTCTGGACGTGGTGGTCGGCCAATCTGTTTTTCACCTTCCCGACGGACCGCTCGCCGGACATCCGCACGGCCTACAAGCCGCGCAATGCGTTCCCCGACACGGAGCCCGACTTTGACAACATGCCTTTCACGGAGCGGTTCGCGGAGCGATTCGCCGAGGCGGAGATGGCGATCACCCGAGGCTACACGGGCATCTACTACGAAAAGGATTCAAGCGGCGCCTGGCGATGGGTACCCGCGCAGCGCGAGGGCTTTCAGGGCCTCGTGCGCAATGCCTTCCCGGATGAGCTCAAGCCTCGCACGCTGGTTGTGCTGTCCCGCAACAGCCCCTACTACACGCGACAGCTCACGGACGACGAGCGCACACGCGATGAACTCGCCGTGCAGGATGCCCTCGCCGGCTGGCGGGATGCCGGTTACTCTTCCCTCGATTACGGGAGCGACTTCGCTGACACCGACTACGGTGACCGGACGCATCTGACCGCGAGCGGTGGTCGCAAGCTCGCCGCACTCGTCGCCACGGAAATCGAGGCCATGTCCGAACGCCTGGGCTACACTCGACGCTGACCCATGTTATCCGCATTCTCCAGCAAGGCATCGCAGCTGTGGCAGAAACTGCCGCCCCCGCTTGCCACCGTCGTTTCGCACGCCGCCTCGATCGGGGTCGGTCTGCTGGTGGCCTTGATTCTCCACTACATCCTGTACCGGCTCGGTCTTCCGAGCAAGCCGTTCATCTACGTCGTGTTCTGAGCCACCCGGCGGAAACCGTCCGGTGTGAAGAAATTTGATAGCGGACCGAAAGGTGGGTCGGAGGCACGTGCGTTGCTCCGCGAAAGGTCACCCATGACCTCCCTCCCCCCGGGCTCCCCACTCAATCGCCGCGACTGGTTCAAGCGCACCAGCTTGGTTGCCGCTGGCCTCGCGCTCACCCCCCGCCTTGATCTCCGCGCGCAGCATGAGGCGGATCGCTCCGCTCCCAGCTCAGGACTGGCCCGAATCTCGGGCAATGAAAACCCCTACGGCCCGTCGAGCATGGCGACCATGGCCCTGATGCAGACCATCGAGCAGGCCGCGCGCTACCCCGCGGCCACCGACGTCAGCAAGCTCGTCGAGCTGATCGCCACCAAGAACGGCGTAAAGCCCGAGAATGTCCTCCTCGGCAACGGTTCGAGCGAAATCCTCTCCGACTACGCCGCCTGGCTGACGCAGAAATCCGGTCCCGGCGAGGTCGTTGCCGCGCTGCCCGGCTATGTGAAATTCACGGATGCGATGGAGGACCTGGGTTCCAAAACCGTGATCGTACCCACCGACGCCAAGCTCGTGCATGACCTCGACGCCATGGCGGCCAAAGTGGGTCCGAACACCCGGTGCGTCTACATCTGCAATCCCAACAACCCCACCAGCACGATCGTCCCGGCCGCGGCGCTGAAGGCGTTCGCCATCGAGGTGTCGAAAAAATGCCCGGTCTTCGTCGACGAGGCCTACCTTGAGATTTCCGACGACTTTGAGGGCAACACCCTGGCGCCGCTCGTGGCCGCCGGCCACAATGTCGTCGTTGCCCGCACGTTCTCGAAAATGTACGGCATGGCCGGAATCCGCATGGGCTACGGTCTCATGCCCGCCGCCGACGCGAGGGGCGCCGCCACGGTCAATTCCAACCACCTCAGCGTCCTCGCCGTGGCCGCCTCGATCGCCAGCCTCGAGGACGAGGGCTACGTCGCCGAAACGCGGGCCAAGATCAAGGCCGAGCGCGACAAGCTCTGCGCCCTGCTCAAGCAGCTCGGCCTCACCTTTGCGGAGCCCCAGGGCAATTTCGTCTTCGTGCAAACCGGCATGCCCGTGAAACTCTTCCAGGAAAAGATGGCCGCCGAGCGCGTCCTGGTTGGACGCGCCTTCCCGCCCGCCCTCGACTGGTGCCGGATCTCCATCGGGCTCCCCGAGGAAATGACCCTCTGCCACGCGGCGCTCAAGAAGGTCTTCGCCGCCTGATCACGCGCGCACCCGCGCTGCAATCAACCGTCGCGCCACTGCCACCGCGTTGGCGAAGCTTTTCTCGGACGCGAGCCCCTTGCCCGCGAGGGCGAAGGCCGTGCCGTGATCCGGACTGGTGCGGACCCAGGGCAATCCCAGCGTCACATTCACGGCCTCGTCGAAGTCGATGGTCTTGAGCGGCGCGAGCCCCTGGTCGTGGTAGAGCGCAATCACCACGTCGAACTCACCCCGCAGGTGACGCGCGAACAGCGTGTCCCCGGGCTGGGCGCGCGAGACTCCCGGGTAACGCGGCCGCAGCCCGTCGAGAATCGGGTCCAACCGCTCCACCTCCTCCGTGCCGAGCAGTCCGCCCTCGCCGGCATGCGGGTTGAGCCCGCAGACCCCCAGGCGGGGAGCCGTCACGCCCTCGGCCCGCGCCAGTTCGTCCGCCGCCGCGACCGCGCGGGCCAGCTGGTCGGGCGTCAGGCACGAAGGCACGTCGCGCAGGGGGATGTGCCAGGTCAGCAGCACCACCCGCATGCGGCCGCCACAAAATGCCATCGTCGGCGAGCCTCCCCACTCCGCGGCGAAGAACTCCGTCTGACCCGGGTGCGGGTAGCCGACCCGCGACAGTTCGGCCTTGCTCACCGGGCCCGTGACCACGCCGCTGAATTCCCCGGATCGTACGCCCGCGGCGGCCCGCGCCATCGCCGCCCAGGCGAGCTCCGCTCCCACCGAATCAGGCCGCCCGGGCTTCGCCTCGTAGTCAACCGGCCCGACGGACACCCGCTGCCGGGGCTCCAACGGAAGCGTGCTCAGCCACCGCGCCGGGCCCACGGCGACCACCCGTCCGGACTCGGCCGGATTCGCCGCCAGCCAGCGGGCGATGATCTCCGGTCCCACCCCGGCCGGATCACCGCAGGTCAGCACCAGCGGTGCCGCGTTCATGCCGGGTCCGCCTCCGTGGGCCCATTCCGAGAGGGCCGGGCGGTCCCGCGCTTGCCCTGCGTGAAAAACTCCAGGAAGCGCCGCGCCTCGGCCGAGACCGCCGTCGCCAGCAGCGCCGCCGCCACCGTGCGGATGTTGCCGGGGGTGAAGTAGACCGCGCGAAACACCGCCTTCAGTTCACGGATGGTCTCACGGGCGAAGCCACGGCGCTTCAAGCCCACCACATTGAATCCCACGATCTCGTCCCGCTCCGCCACCATCGTGTAGGGCGGCACGTCGAGCGTCACCCGGGCCAAGCCGCCGACCATCACGCCTTCGCCAATCCGGCAATACTGATGGATCCCCGCGCCGCCCCCAACGAAGGTGCCCGCACCCACCGTCACATGGCCGGCCAGCATCGCGTTGTTCGCCAGCACGACATCATCGGCCACCACGCAATCGTGCCCCACGTGCGCGTTGGCCATGACGAAACAGCGGGCACCCACCACTGTTGCCTGCCCGGGATGAATGGATCGGTTGATGGTCACGTGCTCACGAATCACCGTGCCTGCGCCAACGTCCACCGAGGACAGGGTCGCACGATCAAATTTCAGGTACTGCGGATCCCCACCCACCACCGCATAGGGGTGAACGACCACGCGATCGCCGAGTCGGCAGTGCCGCGTGATGACGGCCCCCGCCATGATCTCGCACTCCGCGCCGAGCTGCGCGCCTTTCTCAACCATGGCGGTGGGGTGGATCATGAGAAGAATGACCGATGTCCAATGCACAATGTCCAATGGAAAACCGCGCAAACAAAAGCCTGAATGACGAAATCCGAACGACGAACCAAGCAAAGCACGTGACGGATTTCCTTCGTCACGGAGGTTTCGTCATTCACATTTTTTGCCACCACATTGGTCATTGAGCATTGATCATTGCCGCGCCGGGCGCGGCTTCGTGCCAGGCAGATCGAGCTGCGAGTCGGTCAGCAAGTCATAGTTCTTCAACAGGCGGATGACCTGCAGCGTGTCGCTCTTGGTGTAGTTCTGGTTGATCTCGGTCCGGTCGATCAGGTCCTGCAGCATCGCACGAAAAGAGATGATCGCGTCGACCCCCCGCTCCTTCAGCAACGCCACGCTCTGCGAGCGGAAGGGCTCGGCGGTCGGCAGGCTCGGCAGGACCAGAATCTTGGTGAGGTCACTTTCCTCCCCATCCGGCCCGGCCACCGGAAAAAGGCGGGTCGCCTCCTTGAGCACATTCTGCTCGAGGAAACGAAAGATCTCCGGGCTGCTTTTAAGGATGCCGGGGGAGAACACATTCGTGTGCCAGCCCTTGACCGAGACCACGGCCCGCTGGATCAGGGGAAGCTCGTTCGAGAACAGCAGAAAGTCCGGTCGGCGCGAACCGCGTTCCCACGACGGATTGTAGACGATCAGATCGATCTCCTCGTCTCCGCTCTTGCGGCGCGCCGTGACCTGATACTTCCGCACCTGGCGGACCAGAAATCCGTTCTGCTCGAAGTACTCACGGACAATGCCTTCATCGATGGCGGACATGGGAATGGCGGATTGGCGATTGCGGAGTGCGGAATGGTCGGAGCTTCAGCCCACGGCTGAGCCGTGAATTCCGGATCGTGATTCCGCAATCCGAACTCCGCAATCCACATTCATTCCGCGCCGACCTCGCGGAAGCAGTCCTCGGCCAGGGCCGGATCGATGCCGCCCTGAGTGGCGGCTACACCGAGGGATCGCAGGACCACAAAGCGCAGGGCCCCGGCCCGGACTTTCTTGTCCCGGGCCGTCGCCGCCATCAGCGCCGCCACCCGCAGCGGGGCGCGCAGGCGGGTCGGCAGGGCATGCGCCGCGAGCACCCGGTCAACCCGATCGACCGCGGCCGGGTCGATCGCTCCCAGCCGAAGAGAAAGCCGCGCCGCCGCCGCGAGTCCGACCGCGACCGCCTCGCCGTGAAGGTAAACCCCGTAGCCCGTCACCTGCTCAATCGCGTGACCAAAGGTGTGCCCAAGATTGAGCAACGCGCGGCCGCCTTCGACCGCGGTTTCACGCTCGTCCGCCTCCACGATGCGGGCTTTGAGCGCGCAGCACCGGCGCACGACCGCGGCGAGATCAGGACTCGTGACCGTCAAGGGTGCCTGTTCCAGCCGTTGGAGCAGATCCGCATCCCCCAGGAGGCCGTACTTGATCACCTCGGCCATCCCGGCGGCGAACTCGCGCGGCGGAAGCGTCGCCAGCAAACCCGTGGCCACATAGACGGCGCGGGGCTGATGGAAAGCGCCGACCAGATTCTTGCCGGCCTTCAGATTGATCCCAGTCTTGCCACCCACCGAACTGTCCACCATCGCCAGCAGCGTGGTGGGGATCTGCCAAAACTCGATTCCGCGCAGATAACTCGCCGCCGCAAAGCCGGCCAAGTCACCGATCACCCCGCCGCCGATCGCCAGCAGCACCGAGGTTCGGTCGAGGCGATGCTCAGCCAGAAAATCGAGCACCCGGCCGAGCTCAGCGAGCGACTTGGTTTCCTCCCCGGGAGCCAGGGCTAGCACCGGGCAGGTCCCCGTCAGGACCGCCATGGTCGCCGGTTGCCGGTCAAGAAGATGGCGATCCGTCACGACGGCGACCTTCCGACCCGCGGCGACGATGGCCTGGATATCCCGGACCACCCGGGCCGAAAGGTCAGCCCCGAAGTGAATCGGATAACTGCGCTCGCCCAAGTTAACCGTGAGGCTGTCGACCATACGCGGGTTAAACGGCACAGAACGCCGCGGGTCAATGCCACGATACCCCGCCTACCACGAGTGACTTAGGACTTTCTTGAGACATCATCTCAATTTTCTATTGACGATGAGACTCCTTCTCATCAATTCCCTACCCCGATGTTCGGCGCTGATTGGCCGGACGTGGTTAGGCAACAAAGTCATCGGCCGCCGGGGTGGTTCCCGGCGGCCTTCTGGCCCACTGCCTGCCGCAACTCTGACTTCGATCCACGACTCCCCTTTATTTTCCTCTCTATTGAGACTGAGTCCTAACCGCTAAAACAAATTTCCATGACCCGCGAATCCCTCGCCTCCTCTGATCAGTCCTCCCGGCCAGCGCGCCCCGCCGCGACGCCATCCGTCGCCACCCTGACCGCCCTGGTCATGGCCCAGAGCCTCGCGCCGCACACCAGCCGCGCCGACTTGCTTGAGGCGGCGAATGAGGTCCCCACCCGGCTCCCCGAAGTCGTCGTCCAGGAAGATCGTGACCGCCAGCTCGCCTCACCGAAGTTCACCGCGCCGCTGGTCGACACGCCCCAGACGATTTCGGTGATCCCGCGCGAGGTCTTCACGCAGCAGGGCGGCTCCACGCTGACCGACGTGCTCCGCAACACGCCTGGCATCACCTTCCTCGCCGGCGAGGGCGGCAACGCCAGCAGCGCGGACGGCGACTCGTTCTTCATGCGCGGCTTCGACACCAGCAACAGCATCTTCATCGATGGCGTGCGCGACACCGGCCAGTACAACCGCGACGTTTTCAACCTGGAGCAGGTTGAGATCGCCAAGGGTCCCGCCGGCACCGACACCGGCCGCGGTGCCGCCTCCGGCTACATCAATCTCAGTTCCAAGGTCGCCCGCCTCGAGGACTTCCAGTCCGGAACCGTCAGCTACGGCAGCGAGGACAAGGCGCGCGTGACCGCCGATCTCAATACGGGCCTCACGTCCACCGCCGCCTTCCGCCTGAACGCGATGTGGCAGGACGGTGGCGTCGCCGGTCGCGACGTTACCGAGGAGAACCGCTGGAGCCTCGCGCCCTCCTTCGCGCTTGGCCTCGGCACGCCCACTCGCGCGTACCTATCCTACCAGCACACCGCGCACGACGACCTGCCCGACTACGGCCTGCCCCGCGCGGCCATGCCCGGCCCCCTCGGCGCAGGCAGCTTCGACCCCGTTCCTGCGACGGTCGACCAGGCGACCTTCTACGGCACGATCCATGATTTCGACCAGGTCACCAGCGATGCCTACACCGCACGCGTCGAACACGACTTCTCCCCGACAACCCGCCTGAGCAACCAGACTCGCCTCAGCCGGACCGAACGGCTCGCCTTCCTGACGACCCCGACCGGCTACACTGCCGCAACCGGCGCGGTGAACCGCAGCCGTCAGGGCAACCAGCGCGAAAATGAGACCGTCTCGAATCTCACGGCCCTCAACGCCGAGTTCGCCACCGGCCGGGTCAGCCACCGCGTCAGCGCCGGCCTCGAGTACCTGTACGAGAAGCAGCTCACCACCGCCTACGCGTCCCAGACGATCGCCCCGACGACGCTCATCAACCCCGACATCACCACGGTCTTCCCCGACCCCGTCCCGAGCGGCGCGAACAATTGGGGCGCCATCGACACGGTGGCGGTCTTCGCCTTCGACACCCTGCAGCTCAGCGACCGCTGGCAGGTGAGCGGTGGCTTCCGCTGGGAGAGCTACGACGCCGACTTCCGCAGCGTGGCCGCGTCCTCCGCCGGCGGCGCCACCACCCGCCTCTCGACCGACGATGACACGCTCAGCTGGAAGGCTGGTCTGGTCTTCAAGCCCGCCGTCAACGGCAGCGTCTATCTCTCGTACGGCACCTCCGTCCGGCCGCCCGGCACCAACTTCACCGCCACGTCGACCGGCACCAGCGCCGACAATCTCTCGCTCGATCCGCAGGAGGCCTTCAACTACGAGTTGGGCACCAAGTGGGACTTCTTCCGCGGCCGCCTGGCCACCACCGTCGCCGTCTTTCGCAGCGAAAACACCCGGGTCGCCACGACCGATGCCGTCACCGGCGAGGTCGTGCAGCAGAACGACCAGATCGTGCAGGGCCTCGAGCTCGGTGTCTCCGGGCGGCTCAACGACCAGTGGCTCGTCTTCGGCGGCTTCTCGTATCTGGACTCCGAATACTCGGCTCCGACGTCGTCCGCCAATGCCACGACCGACGGCGCCAGCCTGCAGTGGACGCCGAGGCTCTCCGGCAATGTCTGGACCACCTACCGCCTGCCCTTCGGCCTGACCCTCGGCGGTGGCGCCCAGTACGTCGACAACACCGCCCGCCAGACGACCAATACCCCCGCCGCCGCGCTGCCCGAGACCCCCGCCTACTGGCTCGTCAACGCCATGGCCTCCTACCCGGTGAACGACCGGGTCACGGTCCGACTCAACCTCAACAACGTCTTCGACGAGTTCTACCTGCAGAGCCTCAACAACAACGCGAACCGCTACAACCCAGGCGCGCCCCGTTCGTTCCTGCTCAGCGCCGACGTCACGTTCTGAGCCCCGCCCTTCGTCATGCTGCTCGCCCTGCCAAACGTTCTCTCCGCGACCCAGGTCGCCGAGGCCCGCCGAATCCTTGAGGCTGCCGAGTGGACCGACGGTCGTTCGACCGCCGGACACCAGGGAGCCCTCGTGAAGGACAATCTCCAGATTCCGGCCACCCACCCGGCCGCCCGCCAGGTCGGCGAGGTCATCGTGCGCGCCCTCCACCAGCATCCGCTGTTCATGTCGGCCGCACTGCCCCTCCACATCCTGCCGCCCATGTTCAATCGCTACAGCGGCGGCCAGACCTTCGGCAATCATGTCGACGGGTCCATCCGGCAAATCCCCGGCACGGGCCAACGCCTGCGCACGGACCTGTCCTGCACCCTGTTCCTCGCCAATCCGGAGGACTACGACGGCGGCGAACTCATCATCGAGGACACCTATGGTTCCAAGAGCGTGAAGCTGCCGGCTGGTCACCTGATCCTCTACCCGTCGACCAGCCTGCACCAGGTCACGCCCGTCACGCGCGGGACCCGGCTCTGCTCGTTCTTCTGGCTGCAAAGCATGGTCCGCGACGACGGTCGCCGCCGCCTGCTCTTCGATCTGGATGTTTCCATCCAGCGCCTCGGCGCGGAGCTGGCGGCCCACCCGTCGGTCGTCCAGCTGACCGGCGTGTACCACAACCTGCTTCGCCAATGGGCGGACACCTGAACGCGCGCTCAGACGATGCACCCGCACACCCCGCTCCTCGTCGAGCATCTCAAATTCGCGCTCTGCATCGTCGTCGCCCTCGCGGCGCTCGGCGCACTCCAACTCGTGCTCAGCGCCGCCTGATTTTCCTCTCCGTCTTCACCTGGTTGCCGCAACCTTTCCATGAACCTTCGCAAATTCATCTTCTGGCTCCACCTCGCCGCCGGTCTCGTCGCCGGCACGGTGATCCTCGTCATGTCGGTCACCGGCGTCGCCCTCGCCTACGAGAAGGAGATCATCGCGTGGGCCGAGCGCGACGCCCAGCGCGTCACCGTGCCCGCCGACGCCACCCGTCTGCCCCTCGAGGAACTGATCGCGCGCGCCCGCGCCGCGCAGCCCGAGGCCCAGCCCACCAACGTGATCGTCAAATCCGATCCCGAGGCGGCCGTCGCGCTCAGCCTCGGACGCGCCGGCGCGATCTATGTCGATCCCTACACGGGCGAGGTTCGTTCACCCGAACCGACCGCCTGGCGGCCGTTCATGAGCACCATGGTGTCCTGGCATCGCTACCTCGCCCTGTCCGGCGACAACCGCGCGCTGGGCAAGGCGATCACCGGAGCCTGCAATGCCGCGTTCCTCGTGCTCGGTGTCACCGGTCTCTATCTCTGGTGGCCGCGCACGTGGTCCCGCCGCGCGCTGGCCACCATCGCCACCCTGAAGTTCGACCTTCGCGGCCGGGCCCGCGATTTCAACTGGCACAATGCGGTCGGCCTCTGGTCGGCGATTCCCATCATCATCATGACCGCGACCGCCCTGCCGATTTCCTACCAATGGGCCGGCAATCTGCTGAACAAACTCAATGGTCCCGCCGCGGCCCCCTCGGCCACTCCGGCCGCGGTGACCGTGCCGGCGCCGCCGGCCGGCGCGCGGCGTCTCGAGTACCAGCACCTGCTGTCGTCAGTCCAGCAGCAGGTGCCCGACTGGAAGCAGATCACGCTCACGCTGGGCGGACCCGCCGCGGGCGGTGGCCGTGGCGGCCCCGGACCCAGCCCGGCACCCGCCGCTCGGGACGGCGAACGAATCGCCTCCACGCCCGAGGGCCCGCGCAGCAGCAGCGCGGCGCCCGCCAGCGGCCCCCGCGGTCCGGGGGGACTTCAACCCGTCACGTTCTCGGTTCGGGAAACGAATCGCTGGCCCCGCACCGCCACCACCACCCTCGCCCTCAATCCTTTCACGGGCGAGACCCTGCGCCGCGAGGGTTACGAGGATCTTCCCCTCGGTCGTCAGGTTCGCGCGTGGACGCGCTTCCTGCACACCGGCGAGGCCCTCGGTCCCATCGGCCAGGGCATCGCCGGGCTCGGGAGCCTGGGCGGTGTGATCCTCGTCTGGACCGGCTTCACCCTGTCGTGGCGTCGCTTCTTCGGCCGTTCCAAGTCCGCTCCGCCGGAAAAGGTTGAACCCGCCGAAACGGAATTGGCGTCCCGCTGAGCGCCGCTTCCGCCTCCGGCGCCGGCGCCCCAACCTTCGTGCCCTCCGCGCCGTCACCTGACAGCGGGCGGCGGTTCGGATCGGAACTCGCCCACGCAGCGCGGCGGGTCCGGCGAGCTTGAGGGCGCGCTTGACGCCCGGGCCCGGGTGCCGGTGACTGGCGGGTCCCATGACCGCGCTCCCTCCCGACCAAATCGCCCGCCTCGAGGCCGCCCACGCCGCGCTCGCGCGCGGCCACGCCCGCGAATCCGAGGGCGCGCTCGATGAGGCGCTCAAGGGTTATGACGAGGCCATCGGGATTCTGGCGGCCTGGCCGGGACCGCCACCCGCGGGCGTGTGCCGCGATCTGGGCGTCGCCTGGATGAACCGCGGCAATGTCCTGCAACGTCAGGAAAAGCCGGGCGCGCTCGCCGAGGCGGATGCAGCCTACGACCGCGCGATCACGCTCCTCAATCTGCTCCCGCTGGCGGCGGATCCGGCGTTTGCCAACAGCCTCGGCGCGGCCTGGCTCAATCGCGGCCGGGCCCTGCACCGGGGCGGGACCACTGCCTCGGTCGCCGCCGCGGTCGAGGCCTACGCCCAGTCGATCGAGATCCTCCGCTCGCTCCCGCTCGACGCCAACCCGTGGTTCCGCATCAACCTCGCCGGCGCCTGGATGAACAAGGCCAATGTCCTGATGGGGCTCGGCGATCCCGCCCGCGTGAGCGAAGCCCGCAGCGCGGCCAAGGAATCCCTCGCGCTCGTCGTCAGCGGCGAACAGACCGAACCCATTTTCGCTGACATCGGGCTCAAGGCCCGGCGCGTGCAGTGCGACGCGCTCGGCCAGCTGCTGGTCACGCCCGATCCATTGAACGACGTCACGGAGCTCACCGCCGAGGCCAGCGACACCGTCGACGACGGCCTCGCGCTGATCCGCCACTGGGAGCAAAAAGGCCTGCCGGGCTTCCGTCCGCTGGGCGTGCGACTCTTTCTCTTCGGCTCCCGTCTTTACACCCGCCACCAGCCGCAGTTCGTGGCGGAGTTCGTGCTGGAGAATCTGGATCCGGAGACCACGCCCGGCGCGTTTGCCGCCGTCGAGGAATTCCATCGGGTCGCCGCCGAGGCCATCGCGCAGACGCGCGCCCGCCTCAACCAAACGGGGATGATCACGCCCGGCACACCCGGCGCCGACCGCCTGCTCGCCATCGCCCAATCGCTCACCGCGGCGGAGTCACGCCTCGCGGAAATCCGCGCATCTCACCTGCTGCCGCCGGCCCCGCCGTCGGTCACTCCTCACTGATCACGCCCGCGTCGATGTCCGCGATCGTCGCGCGACCCGTCAGCGCCATCGCGAACTCGAGCTCGGTGCGGAGGATGTTGATGACATGCGCCACGCCGATCGCGCCGGCCGCGGCCAGGCCATACAGGTAGGGCCGACCTACCATCACGGCGTCAGCACCCAGCGCGAGCGCCTTGAGGATGTCCGTTCCCCGGCGGATTCCGCCGTCGAGCAGGATCGGTACGCGCCCGGCCACCTGGGCCGAGATCGCCGGAAGGACATCGAGCGTCGCGGGCAGCGTGTCGAGGGTCCGGCCACCATGGTTGGACACGACGATGCCCGCCACGCCTTCCTGCACCGCGCGCGCCGCGTCGTCGGCGGACATGATGCCCTTCACCAGGACGGGCAGGCGCGTGATCGAGCGAAGCCAGGCGATGTCCGCCCACGTCGGCGCGACGTCGAGCAATCCGCTGGAAAAAACACTGGCGCCGGCCGCGAGGTGACGCGTGGCTGCGGCCGGCTGCCCGCGCAGGTTCACCGCCTCGACTCCCGGCATCAGGCGGAAACCGGAGCGCTGCTCGCGGTTGCGCGGACCCAGCACCGGGGCATCGACCGTGACGACGACCGCCTCGAATCCGGCGGCCTCGGCGCGCGCCACCAATGACTGGGTGAGCCCGCGGTCCCGTTGCACATAGAGCTGGAACCAAAGCGGCGTCTGCGCCTCCCGGGCGAGGTCCTCCAGCAACACGGTGGACTGCGTGCTCACGATCATGCCTGCCTTCATGGCGGCCGCGCCGACCATGGCCGCCCGTTCGCCCTCCGGGTGCGCCATTTTCTGGTACGCCACCGGGGCGAGAAAGATGGGATGCTCGTAGGTGCGGCCGAACAGGGTCACCCGCGTGTGGCCGCCGCGCAGATCCGCGAGCACGCGCGGACGCAGGAGCCTCCGCGCGTAGGCGGCGGGGTTGGCCTGCAAGGTGAGCTCATCGCCCACCCCTCCGCTGAAATAGGCCCACGCCGCGGGGCTCATGCGCTCGCGGGCCAGCGGCTCGTAGTCAGCCACCGCGACCACGTCGGAGGGGATTTGCGTCAGCGGCGGGAGAACGGTCATGCGGCCGAACGCTGCGGACTTTTCAGTCCAAATCCAAGCCCAACGCGGACGCCGGCCGGCGGATCCGGGATTGCCGGGTCGCCGCCGAAGGACTACCTTCGCGCCATGTCCTCCCCGATCAACGTCGCCCGCACCTGGGATCTGAGCGGGTATTTCCCGCGCTTCGACGGTCCCGAGTTTTCCGCGTTCAAGACCGCCCTGCGCCAGGACATCGCCCGTCGGCTCAAGCATGCGTCGCTCCTGGCGCCGTTATCCGAGGCCACCCTGACCGCCTGGCGCGATGAGATCGCCGGCTTCGAGGATCTCGCGACCCGGCTGGGCCATCTGTCCTCCTACATCGGCTGCCTGTCGGCGGCCGATGCCGCCTCGGAGGCCTACCGCGCCGAGGAAGCCGGCCTCGCAACGCTCGGGGCCGAGTGCGAGAAGCTGCGCGGGGAATTGCTCCGGGCCGTGAATCACGCTCCCGAGCCCCTCATCGCCCAACTCGAGCGCGCGCCCGGCATGGCTGGCGCGGAATTCTTCATCCGTCGACTCCGCCACGAGGCGGGCCTGCGGATGTCGACCGCGGAGGAGACCCTGGCCGCGGATCTCAACATCGATGGCCTGCAGGCGTGGAGCCGGCTGTACGACACGCTGACGGGCAAGATGACCTTTGAGCTGAACTGGCCCGACGGCCGCCGCGAGACGCTTCCGATGAGCCAGCGGCGTTCCCTCATGGCGAACCCGGATCGGGCGGTGCGCGCGGCGGCCTTCGCCGGCGGCAACCGGGTCTGGGCCGCGCACGAGGACACGCTCGCCGCCGCGCTCAACGGGATCGCCGGAACCCGCCACACCCTGAACCGACGCCGCGGGATCGGCCATTTTCTCGATGGCTCGCTCTTCGATGCCGCGGTGTCGCGACGGACCGTCGATGCCCTCTTCGCGGCCATCCATGCCAACGCCGAGCTGCCGCGCCGGGTGCTGCGGCTGATGGGACGCCTCCAGGGAACCCAGGGCGTTGCTTGGTACGATCAGGAGGCGCCCATGCGCCTGCCTTCACCGCCGCCGGTGGATTGGGAACAGGCCTGCGCGCTGGTCGCCCGCTCCTTTGCGGAGCACTACCCCGCGATGGGAGACTATTTTGAGGACATGCTGGTAAAGCGCTGGGTCGAGTCCGAGCGACGCGCGAACAAGCGGCCGGGCGCCTTCTGCACCGGGTCGGAGCTGACCCGCGAACAGCGCGTGTACCAGACCTACAATGACACGATGAACGACGTGATCACCCTCGCGCATGAGGTTGGCCACGCCTTCCACTCCCATGTGCTGCGGGGCACGCGTCCGCTTGCGACCAACTACCCCATGACGCTCGCCGAGACGGCGTCGAATTTCGGCGAGATGCTGCTGATCCACGGGATGCTGCGCGAGCCCGGCCTCTCGCCCAGCCAGCGGGCCTTCCTCCTCAACTGCGAAGTGGGGCGGGCCCCGAGCTACCTGCTCGACATCACGGCGCGCTACGAATTCGAGCGCTCGTTCTATGAGGAACGGGCCGCGGGCGAAGTTCCGGTCAGCCGCCTCCGCACGCTGATGACCGAAGCCCAGCGCAAGACCTACGGTGACGCCCTCGAAACGGGCGGCGAGGACCCCTACTTCTGGGCCTCCAAGCTTCACTTCTACATCGCGGGCCTGTCCTTCTACAACTACCCGTACACCTTTGGCTATCTGCTGAGTCACGCCCTCTTCGCCCAGTTTCGCCGGGAAGGTCCGGATTTCCTGCCCAAGTACGAGGCCTTCCTGCGCCGCACCGGCAGCGCGTCCTGCGAGGACGCCGTGCGCGAGGCCCTGGGGCGCGACATCACCCAGCCCGACTTCTGGGCCGAGGCCATCCACTCGATCGAACACCCGCTGAGGGAACTCGAGGCCCTGCTGCCTTCGCTGGCGGGCAAGACCTGATCAGTCCCATCATTCCCTGATCCGTCCGCGTTCTCTTCCGAGTTGAAGGTGCGCCCGCGAGCGCCGAGCGAGCGCGCGCCCTGGGTGCGGGATGTGCGCTTGCGCCGGACGGGTTCGGGTTCATCGTCAGGACAAGGAGTCACCCACTCTGCGCCATGGACACCCTCTACACGCTGTGCCGCTCGGTGGACAATCACCACGCCCCGCCGCTCTCGGCGGAGCAGGTGGCCGAGATCACCGCCCACAAGCGGGCGCACTTCGAACAGGAGGCGGTGCGCAATCCCCTGGTGCGCGAGATTCTTGACGGCGGCTCCGTCACCTTCTTCGGAATCGAGGGCGAGGACCGGCGCGAGATCCTGCGCGGTCCCGCCGGATTTTTTCGCACCCACGAGATCCTCCGCCAGACCCGGCGAACCAACTCCCCGCTCAAGATCGGCGGGCGCGAGTACCCGCACGATGAGGTGGCCGCGATGTTTGCGCGCTGCGTGCCCAACGTGAAGCTGCAGCACAATTCGTGGTTCTCGCCGGCCCGCTATACGACCACGCTGGGCCTCGTCTGGGGCGTGACCGCCATTGCCGCCCACCTGGCGGCGCGCGATGCCGGCGAGGGCCAGCTCTTCGATCCGGCCATTCTCTACTTTCTCGGCCTCGGGGGCACCGGCGCGGCCCTCGTGACCACCGCGCTCAAGCGCAACCGCGACGTCCGCCAGGCTTCACCGTGGAACTCGGCGACCTACCTCGATCTCAACGCCGACCTCGTGCGACGCGGGTCGCCCTTGCTCGCGCTGGCCCGCAAGGAGTTCATCCCGCAGCAGAGGCCCTTCAAGACGCCCGAGTTCTACGACCCGCTGGTGCGTCGCATCGAAACCCAGGGTTTCGACGACGAGTTGGGCCGCCACCGCTAGACCTTGACCATCCCTGCCTCACCACCCCACCCCATGACCAACCCCGCCCCCCACCCCTCCGTCAATCGCCGGACCTTTCTCACCCGCGCCGGCCTCACCGCCGCCGCGGCCTGCCTTGCGCCCGCCGGGCTGACCGCCGCGAGCGCGCCCGCCGCCAAGCCAGCGCCCTCCGCCCGGTTCGAAATCGGGCTCCTGGAGAAATGGTTCTTCGACGGCGGCGAAGGCGGGCCGCTGAAGTACACTCCTGAGCAGATGGCACAGACGCTCGACGAGATCGGACTCGATCTCGAACTCACCCTGCGCCGGAACGGACACATCACGCCGGAGAAGGCGCCGGACGAACTGCCCGCGATGGTCGCGGCCCTCGCGCGCAAGCAACGCAAGATCCTCTGGGTGGCGCTCGACACCGTGCGACCGGACGAGCCGCATTGGGAAAAGGCCGTGCGCACGGCCAAGCAGCTCGGGATCCCGCAGTATCGTCACCGCGGCTTCCGTTACGAAGGCGGCCGACCGCTCAAGGCCCAGATCGCCAACTTCAACGCGATGGCCAAGGACTTCGCCGCGGCGAATAAGGAAATCGGGATTCAGGCCGTCTATCAGATCCACTCGGGCGCCAACCAGGCCGGTGCGGCCGCCTGGGATCTGGACATGATCCTCGACGGCGTCGACCCGCAGCACTTCGGCGTGGCGTTCGACATCCGCCACGTGACGGTGGAACAGGGTCTCGCCTGGCCCACCGCGGTGAAGCTGCTCGCTCCCCGCACCGTTGCGCTGTGCGTGAAGGACTTCCGTTGGGACGACACCCGGGTGGTGGACGTGCCGTTGGGTCAGGGTCGGGTCAAGAAGGCCATCGTCGATCAGGTCGTCGCCGAGCATGGCGGGCCGCTGCCCATTTGCATTCATATCGAATACTTCCGCAACGCGGCGGGGAATCTCTATCCCGTCCCCTTCGACCAACGGGCGGGCATTGTCGCGGCCTTCCGTCAGGACGCCAAGGTGCTGCGCGAATGGCTGGGGATCGCCTGAGGCAGCCCCCGAACCGGAGGCCGCAGTCGCGTACCGGGTTCCGGCTGCGCCGTCGAGACGCGCGCCGACGGAGCCCGGTGTTCGCCGTTCGCTTGCGCGAGGCGCGTCCGCGCGGCCGCCAATTTAGCTCATTTTGTCCTCGGATTTTCAGAAATCCCGCAAGATTGTGACTCCTTTACAGCGAATCGCGCCCTTTCGGTTGCGGACCCTCCCTCCACGAACATCGTTCCGATCCCTTTATGTCCGACCACAGCCATAGCCACGGGGGCAAACACGACCCCAAGTTCTCCGCGCCGCTCTTCCTTGTGACGGTGGCCGTCAGCCTCGCCGTGCTGTGCGGGGCGATGGCGTGGCTCACCCCCACGGTTTGGCAGGCCCAACTTCAGGCCAGCTGGCTTTCGCTGCTCGTCGTTTTCCTGATTGTCCATGCGGCGGCGGGCATCGCGGAGTTCTTCTTTCACCGCTACGTCCTTCACGCGCCGCTGGTTCCGTTTCTCAGCTACTTCTACAAGCAGCACACCCTCCACCACGCCTTGACGCGCGTCGGATTCCAGAAGTCCCGCAAGGGGGATGGCGAGGTCCCCTATCTCGTCGAAAATCACTACCCGATCGTGGAGGAGAAGCAGTTCGAGGCCTCGTACTTCCCTTGGTACTCACTGATCGGCTTCTCGGCCTTCGCCAGCATCTTCCTGATTCCCGCCCAGCTCCTGCTGCCCTCCGCCCCTGTGATGCTCGGCGGTTTTCTCGCCGTCACGTGGTCCATGTGCCTCTACGAGCTCATCCATGCCGTTGAACACTGGCCGCAGGAGACGTGGGACCGGCTGATCGACCACCCCCGCTTCGGTTCATTCTGGCGCAAGGCCTATGCCTTCCACCTGCGGCACCACGCCGATATCCGCTGCAATGAAGCCATCTCCGGTGTCTTCGGTCTGCCCGTGGTCGATTGGGTGCTCGGCACCTACGTTGACCCCGAGACGCTCTACCGCCACGGCCAGTCGGCCCGGCCAGAGGAATTCGTCAGCCCGCGGCCGCGTTTCGGCATTATTCGCTGGCTGGATCAGCGCGCCGACAACGCTGTGAAGCATCGGCGCCAGCAACGCAGTCGGGTGTGACCGGGACAGGGCGGCCGATTCGATCCTTGAGTGATCGGTCACGGCCCTAGGGAATGGCCCCCGGACCAAATGGCTTGCCCGCGAATTTAGCCGGACGAATGCTCCCGTCTCCATGAGCACGGACCGCGCCGCCGCCCACCCGTCCCCCGCGGGATCCGAGCCGGGGATCGATGCACGGGTCGAGGGGGAACTGACGCGGCTGCTCTACCGCTCAGCGGGCTTCGGCCTGTTTTCCAACATGGTTCTGGCGATGGTTCTCGTCGCCGGACTCTGGGCCTACATCCCCGCGCGCCAGGGTCTCGCCTGGCTTGCAGTGATGCTGGCCGTGTCGGCCCTGCGCGTCGCCCTCAATCTCGCATTCCTGCGGGCACCTCGCGCCGACGGCGACCTGAAGCTTTGGCGCCGGCTCTTCATGGCGGGGGTGGTGGCATCGGGCTGCAGCTGGGGCGCGGCCGGCTGGATCTTCTTCGGCGTCGCCGAGCCTCTTCCCCGCGTCCTCGTCGTCTTCATCATCGCCGGGATGAACGCGGGCGGCGCGCGCTCCCTCGCCCCCGTCCGCGCGGCCTACGTCAGCTACCTGATCATCACCCTCGCGCCGGTGGTGGCGCGGTTCATCCTGTCTCCGGAATCCGGATCCTGGACGCTCGCGGCCTGCACCGTCACCTACGCCCTCTTTCTGGCCAACACCGCGCGCCTCCACCACGCGGATCTGCGGAAGCTCTACCGGCTGATTTTCGAGAACGACGACCTGGTGGGTACCCTCAGCGAGGCCAAGGAGCGGGCCGAGGCGGCCAATCGGGCCAAGAGCGAATTCCTCGCGACCATGAGCCACGAGATCCGCACCCCGATGAACGGCGTCATCGGCATGCTGCAGGTGCTGCAAGCCACGCCGCTCGATCCCAACCAGTTCAAGTACGTCCAGATCGCCAGTTCATCGGCGGACACGCTGCTGCGCCTCCTCAATGATATCCTCGACCTGTCACGCATCGAGAGCGGAAAACTGGCCTTCGAGCGCCTCGATTTTTCGCCGGCGCAGGCGGTCGAGGAGGTCATGGCCCTGCTGGCCCCCCGCGGCGAGGCCAAGGGTCTGGCCGTCCGCTGCGAGGTGAAGCCGGGCCTCCCCGGACTGGTCAACGGCGATGCCACCCGGATCAAGCAGGTGCTCTTCAATCTGGTCGGCAACGCCGTGAAGTTCACGGAGAAGGGTCGGGTTGACCTCGAGGTGGAAGCCACCGAGATCAGGAACGGCGTGGCCCGCCTGCGCTTCCGGATCCGCGACACGGGTATCGGCATGGACGAGGCCACCCGCGCCAAGCTGTTCCAGAAATTCAGCCAGGGCGACAGCTCGATGACCCGCCGCTACGGCGGGTCGGGCCTTGGCCTCGCCATCGCGCGTCAGCTCGCGGAACAGATGGGGGGAACCCTCTCCGTGCAGAGCCAGCTGGGTACCGGCTCCGAATTCACGTTTGAGCTCGGCTGTCCGGTCGCGGAAGCCCGCACCACCCCACCGGCCGCGGCGCCGCGCAGCGGGGTTTCCCGCCGCCACGGCCGAGTGCTGGTCGTCGAGGATGACACCAGTAACCAGCGCGTCATTCGCGTCCTGCTGGAACGCGAGGGCCTCGAGATCGAGGTGGTGGGCAACGGGCTCGAGGCGGTGGAGCGCGCCGTCAACGGCTCCTGGAACCTCGTTCTGATGGACCTGCGCATGCCGGGGATCGACGGCCTCGAAGCGACGCGCCGGATCCGCCAGCGCCTCGCCGGCCGCGCCCTGCCGATCGTGGCCCTCACGGCGGATGCGATGCAGGGCAATCGCGATGCCTGCCTCGAGGCCGGGATGGACGATTTTCTCTCCAAACCTGTCCGGCAGCATGAGCTCCAGCGCTGCGTGGAACGCTGGCTGACGTAACGCCACCGCGTGGGCGCCGCCCGCCGCTTGTGTTCCGCGCCGAACTGGGGAATCGTCCGACGGTGTCACGCCGCTCCTCCAGCCCCCAACGCACGGCCATTGATCGGCTGCCCAAGGCCAAGCTCAACCGGGAAACCCTCCGCGAGGCCGCCGGCCTCTTCGCGTACGTTCTGCCCTACCGCATCGGCTTCATGGGCGGCCTTGCCGCCCTGACCGTCGGGAACGCCGCGGGACTGTGCTTCCCTTTCCTCGCAGGAGCGTTGATCGATGCGGCCCTGACGCCAGGCGGGGCGATCCTGCCCGGGCTCGGCGCGCTCTCGCTCGACCGGGTCGCCCTGGTCCTCGCCGGGACGGTCACCCTCCAGGCGATCGCCGCCTTTCTCAGTTCCCTTTCCTTCAACCGCGTGGGCCAGAAGGCCCTCATCGACCTGCGGCGCGACACCTACGCCCGCCTGATCCGCCTGCCGATGGTTTTCTTCTCGCAGCGGCGGGTCGGCGAGCTGACGAGCCGGATCTCCGCCGACATCGGGCAGATTGAGGGCGCCCTGATCTTCTCCCTGCCCCAGATGATCCGCCAGGCCTTCCTGCTCGTCGGCGGGACCGCGCTGATCGCGCTGACCTCGGGCCGACTGACCCTGATCATGCTCAGCACCCTGCCCATCCTGATCGGCGCCGCCGTCTACTTCGGGCGCAAGATGCGGGTGCTCGCCCGGGAAACACAGGACCGGCTGGCCGAAACCGGGACCATCGTGGAGGAGACACTGCAGGGAATCGCCAGCGTGAAGGCATTTGCCAACGAGGGCTACGAGCAGAGCCGGTACCAGCGCATCAACGAATCGGTGCTGAGCCTGGCCCTGCGCACCGCGCGCTGGCGCGCGGGTTTCGCCTCCTTGATCATCGCGTCCCTCTTCGGTGGCATCGTGGTCGTCCTCTGGAACGGCGCCCGCCTGCTCCAGCTCGGTGAAATCACGGCCGGAGAACTGACCCGCTTCGTGCTCTACACCACCTTCGTCGCCGGGGCGATGGGACAGGCGGCCGAGATCTTCAGCCAGATTCAGAAAACGGTCGGTTCCACCCAGCGCGTGCGCGAGCTCCTGCGGGAAACCACCGAGAGCGAGGCGGGCGCGGACGGCGGCGGACCCCGGTTCCGGGGCGAGGTGGAGTTCCGCGACGTCGTGTTCCGCTACCCTTCACGCGTGGATGTCACCGTCCTGAATGGGGTCTCCCTCCGCGCGGCGCCGGGCGAAAAGATCGCCCTGGTCGGCCCCAGTGGCGCCGGCAAGTCGACGCTCACCGCGCTCCTGCTCCGGTTCTACGATCCCGACGCCGGCTCCCTCCTGATCGACGGACGGGACGCCCGGGACTATCCCCTGCCGCGTCTGCGCAGCCAGCTCGCCATCGTGCCGCAGGACGTGCTGCTTTTCGGCGGGACCATTGGCGAGAACATCGGCTACGGGCGGCCGGGCGCAACCCTCGAGGAAATCCGTGAGGCCGCCAAGCTGGCCAATGCGGACGACTTCATCACCGGCTTTCCCGAGGGCTACGCCACCGTGGTGGGCGATCGCGGGATCAAGCTGTCCGGCGGCCAGCGCCAGCGCGTCGCCATTGCGCGCGCGATTCTCAAGAATCCTGCCATCCTCATTCTCGACGAGGCCACCAGCTCGCTCGACAGCGAGAGCGAGCACCTCGTGCAGGAGGCCCTCAACCGCCTCATGCGCGACCGGACAACCTTCATCGTGGCCCATCGCCTCGCCACCATCCGCGAAGCGGACCGGATCGCCGTGATCGACGGTGGCCGCGTCGTCGAACTTGGCACCCATGAGGAGCTGAGCGCGCGTGAGGGCGGCCTCTATCGCCGCCTGAGCGAACTGCAGTTTCGCGCGTGAACCTCAACAAGGTGACCCCGTTATCCGACCTATCCGTCCTATCGGTCCTATCCGTCCCATCTGTCCTATAGGACCTATACGATGGATAGGACCTAGGGGACGGATGAGCGATCCCTGCCACGCAGCGCAGGGAGTGCCCCGTCGGGAAGGGATTCAGCGCCGCGCCGCCTGGGCTGCTTCCGCGTCCGCCTTCGCCTTGCGCTCCGCCAGCTGCGCGGTGAGTTCCTCGGCGCGCTTCTCCGCCGCGGCGATGTCCGCCGGGCGCCGGGCGAGATGGCCGCGCAGCTGCTTCTCCCCCGCCGGATCGACCGCCGGGTCGCGGGTGGCAACGATCAGCCAGGCGAGCCCCTCGATGTAGTCGCGGCGCGTACCCCGGCCACTGGCGAGCATCGCACCCACATTGTACTGCGCGAGCGGCAGGCCCGCCTGTGCGGCCTTGAAATAGTGCTGGAACGCAGCCTCCTGGTTCTCGGAGCCGCCCAAGCCCTCGCTCACGAGCTTGCCGAGCCGAAAGTCCGCCTCAGCCAGACCCTTGGCGGCTGCCCGCTGATACCAAAGGCGGGCCTCAAGATAGTCCGGCGGCTGCTCGCCCCCGTTCTCGAAAAGGATGCCCATCTCCAGGCAGGCCTCCGCGTCACCCGCCTCCGCCATGCGCTTCATCTCCCCCGCATCTTTCCAGCGGGCGCCTGAACCCGTCGTGGAGACCAGCTTGGGGGCGGCGTCACGCCCAGCCGCTTGCAGGGGCAAGACGGGGCCACCCAGGCTCAAACCCAGGGCCAACAGGACAAGAAAAGAGGGAGCACGCATGGCGGGAATGAAGCTTTCCTCGGGTGGTTTTCAATCCCGATGACCGGTTCATCCCCTGACGGGTCCCCTTTTCCGCCGTGCATTTCCGGCCAGACGGAGGCATGGTTTCCGTCTCCCCGATGTCCTGGTTTTTCCGTTTCACGCTCGTCCTGATCCTTTCCTCGCTGGTCCTGTCCGCTGCAGAGCCTCCGCGCTTTTGGGACGGTCCCGGCTTCCTGCCGGTCACGGCCGAGCGTGTCGCGACCCTGCCAGCGGCGGAGCAGGCAACCTGGCTGGCCTATCTCGCGGAATCCAACCGCCGCCGGGCCCTCGACGAGGCGCAGGTTTCCGCCGAGCTGAGCCGGCTCGGGCAGCAGAAAATGACCCAACCCGCAGCCGGGCGCGGCACCGACCTCCCCCTCGACCGCGAGGACGGGTGGTACGCGACCACGGAGGCACGCACCCTCGCGGATCGCGTGATCAGCTACCAAACCCCGGCTGGCGGCTGGAGCAAGAGCCTGCGCCTCATCGCCGAGCGGGCCCCCGGCGAGGACTTCGGTCGTGAGACCCGTTTTCGCGGCACCTTCGACAACAACGCGACCGTGCCCCAGCTCCGTTTTCTGGCGCGCGTGGCGCACGCGGCCGGACCGGGCGCGTCCGCCTACCGCGAGGCCTTTCAACGCGGGCTGGCCTACGTGTTCGCCGCCCAGTTTCCGAACGGCGGCTGGCCGCAGATTTATCCGCTGTCGGGCGGCTATCACGACAGCCTGACCTTCAACGACAATGTGATGCCGAACATTCTGGAATTCCTGCGCGACACCGCGAACGGATCGGGCGCTTTCGGCTCCGTGGACCCGGAGCTGCGCGCCGAGGCCGCCCGCCGCCTCGAGCGCGGCATCGCCTGCGTGCTCGCGACGCAGGTGACGGTGAACGGCACGCGCACCGCCTGGGGTCAGCAGCATGACGCCCTCACGCTGGCGCCGTGTGCAGCCCGGAACTATGAGCCCGCCAGCCTCTGCTCGGCGGAGAGCGCCAAGATCACGCGCTTCCTGATGTCGATCGAGCCCCGCACGCCCGCGATCATCGAGGCGGTTGAGTCCGCCGCCACGTGGATGGAACGGACCCAGCTCAACGGATTTGCCTGGACCGATCCCGACGGGCAGGGACGCCGGCTCGTGCCGACGCCGGGCGCGGGACCGCTCTGGTCGCGCCTCTACGAGATCGGTACGGACAAACCCATTTTCGGCGACCGCGATAAATCGATCCACTACGCGATCGACGCGGTTTCACGCGAGCGGCGCGATGGCTACAGCTGGTTCGACAACGAGCCCGTCCAGGTTCTGAAACGGCTGCCCGCCTGGAGAAACCGCGCCCCGTGACCGCCGACAGCGGCAACCCTGACTTCTGGGCCGTTCGCTACCGCAGCGGGACGGTGCCATGGGATCTGCGCGGGTCGCCTCCGGCGCTGATCACGTATTTGCGCACCGCTTCCTCGGGTGGGCGCGTGCTCATCCCGGGTTGCGGCTACGGCTATGAAGTGAAGGCGTTTCACGAGGCCGGCTGGCAGCCGGTGGCGATCGATTTCTCCCCGGAGGCGGTGGCTCAGGCCCGCGAACGGCTCGGCCCCCTCGCTGGGTTTGTACGGTGGGGTGATTTTTTCTCCCCGGACATCGCCGGACCCTACGACCTGGTCTACGAGCGCACCTTTCTCTGCGCCCTGCCGCTCGACCGCTGGCCCGCCTACGCGGGGCGCATGCGCGCGCTGGTCCGGCCCGGGGGGGTGCTCGCGGGCATTTTTTACCACGGCGTCGATCCGGATGGACCGCCCTTTCCCATCAATGCGGCCAAGGCCGCTGCGCTGCTGCAGGGTTTCGAGCTCAAGGTCGATCGCCCGATTCCACCCGAGGAATCGCTTCCTCTCCACGCCGGATTTGAGCGCTGGCAGGAGTGGGTGCGGCGGGACTGATCCGGACGCAAAAAGGCCCGCGGCGTTGCGCCGCGGGCCAACCCCAAACTCAACTCAACCTAACAAAGGGAACGGATCAGGGGAGAATCACGGTATCGATCACGTGCACGACACCGTTGTCCGCCGCGAGATCGGCCGCGACCACATTGGCACCATTGACGGTGACCTTGCCCATCGAGGCGACGAGGTTGACGGCCTTGCCATTGACGGTCGGCGCGGAGCCGGTCTTGACGTCGGCGGCCATGACCTTCGCCGGGACCACGTGGTAGGTGAGGACGGCGATCAGCTGGGCCTTGTTCTCAGGCTTAAGCAGGTTCTCAACCGTGCCGGCCGGCAGTTTGGCGAAAGCCGCATTGGTCGGAGCGAACACCGTGAACGGGCCCTTGCCCGAAAGGGTCTCAACGAGGCCCGCGGCCTTGACGGCGGCGACCAGCGTGGTGTGGTCCGGGGAACCAACGGCGATGTCGACCACCGACTTGGCGGAGGCGACGGAGAAGGCGGCGAGCGCGGCGAAAACACTGACGAGGGTACGAATCTTCATAGGGATGCGGGATAAGGAATCAGGTGATGGCTTCGGCGGTGTAGCCGATTTTCACTGGTGCAACGGGCGGGCGCGTAAACCGGACGCATTTCTTTCCGGGATTGAGGGCATCCGACGGTGGTCATTAGCCCCGCGCTTAGATGCGACGCCGACTTGCACAATCAGGATTCTTGGTTGGCCGCATCGCAGTTGCCAAAGTTGAGGGGCTCGCTCACCGTCCTCCCAGCCTCCCCTCCACGTGGTGACATTCCGCCTTCCCCTGGCCCTGACGATTGCCGCAGCCTTTCTTGGGCTGCTCGCTGGCTGCAAGACCCTGCCGCGGTACTACTCCGTCGGCGTCGACGCGATCACCGCGCAGCCGGACCTCGGTGGCACCTCCTACTTGCTCGTGTCGCGGGATCCTTCCGCGTACCGCGACCCGGCCCTGCACGGCATCGCCGTGATGTGCGTGAAGGCGGCGCTGGAAGGACGCGGGCTTTACGAGGCGCCGCGCAACAGCCGCCCCGACCTCATTCTCGAACTCGACTACGGACGCGGCAACTCGATCCGGCTCGGGCCCAATGGCACCACCCAGGAAGTCTATCTTTCCCTCTCCGCCCGCCGCAATCCCGGGGAGGGCGCGACCAACCGTGGGGAGGAAATCTGGAACGTGCGTTCGTCGATCATCGATGAGACCACCCGGGCCGTGGTGATTCTGCCCATCCTCGCCGCCGTTGCGGCGGATCACGCCGGCTCCGAAACCGGGGTGAAGCAGGAGTTCAGCATCTCCGACCAGTCTCCGGCCGTGACGCAGATCACGACCACCCTCGGCCTCGACAAGATGCCGAAGTCAGGGCCCTGAAAAATCCGCTTACCGGCCCTTGCTCGCGAGCGAGAGCAATGGGCGCAGCAGACGATTGTGCTCGGAGTTGAAACTCAGCTGGTTGGCGTTCGGCCAGCCTGCGAGGATCAGTCCGCAGGTCTCACGTGGCGCCCCGATGGGGAGGAGCGCAAAGCAGCCGAGCCGCTGCACCCCCCGAAGCCACTCCGGAAGGTAGGGCAGGATCTTGGGGTCCGACGCCGCGTGGATCATCACGTTCTCGTGGCGCGCGAGGCAGACGCCGAACACCGTGCGCTCGGAGCTCCGGATCGCGGCAACAGGCTTGAGATCGGCTCCAAGCACCCCGCGGAAATGAGTGATGGTGTGCTCCGCGGCGCCGGGCGCGGACGCGAAGAGAATGCATTCGGGCGCAGACAGGCCCCGCTGCACGATCTCGAGGAGCGCCTTGAGAATTTCCGAGTGGGATACCCCCGGCATGCGCAGCAAGCGGGCCAATTGCTCGGCCCCTCCGGCCCAGTCAAAACTGTCCACGGTGACCGGCGCCGTCGGTCGGACCGGACCGGTGTTGCGTGGAGCAAAGGTCGGTTTCGGCGGCGCGAGCGGGGCGGCGGCGGCCGGGGTGGCAGAGGCCGCCGTCGCCGCGGGCGCCGGCGGCGCAGTAGCCCCGGCAGCAAACGGCGCGGTGGTGGCCCCCGGTACCGGGGTCGCGTTTGCCGGTTTGGCATTGGGCGAGGCCGCGGGCTGGATACTCCCGGCGGGATCAATTCCCGCGACGCGCTGGCGGAGCCGGGTCAGGCTGTTGGACGGCAGGCTCTTGATGCCGAACGTCCGCATAAAGCCGGAAAACTGTTCCTCGGTCGATTTCAGCAGCGAGCCAATCTCATCACCAATCGCCGGAAGCACCTTATTGTACCGTTCGGCCAGTTGAGCGGTTTGCTGGGCGAACTCGGCGGCCGACAAGGTCGACTTCAGGATGAGTGACGACAGCCGGGCGGAAAAGTCGGTGACGGCCAGCATCTGCGCATCCGGCGCCGTATCGAGGACCGCGATCGCCGCGGGCGGCAGGTCCCGCAGTGCAGCCAGGATTGGCTCGGGCAGATCCGACGCCTTGAGCAATTCGCGACCGAGATCGAGCGGCGTCATGCCAAAGGTTTCGATCCAGAGTTCGTCGGACGACTCCACGCTCTCGCGCCGGCTGACCTGACTGTACTCCTCCGCCATGAACGTCGCGAGGATGATGCGGCCGAAATTGCGCAAGGAGGCACAGACAAAAGCCTGCTCCGGATCCAGCAGCATGCGGCTGCCCGCCGCGGCCTGGGCCACGCAACCGGAGGCGAGGGCCAGCGCGACGGCATTCTGCCGCTCATCGGGCGACTGCGAGCCATTCGCGTGCTTCATCAGCACCAGCGACATGGCCAGAGTGCGGATGCGCTCGTAGCCAATCACGTGGACGGCCTGCGTGACCGTGGTCACGGGAATCCCGGTCGGATTGTACCCGTAGGTGTTCGCCGCGCCGATCACCTTGGACAGAATCACCGGGTCCTTCTGGATGACCTCGGCCAACTCGGAAACGGACACCTCGACCGAATTCGCGGACAGGGTGCCGAGCAGCTTGACGATTTCCGGCAAGCAGGCAACCGGGCCCGACCGCATCGCGGCCGTGGCCCTTTCGAGGGTACGTTCAGCCAAGGTAGAACTCATTTCGTTTCCCCTTCATCGGCCGCACTAGGGAAAAGATGAAGAATTAACCCCATCTTTTACAAATTTTCGTGGTGAGACCGCGGCCCGTAAACAACTCAGGGGCAATCGCAAACGCGGGCCGCAAACGAACGGCAGGACGACATGGGGCCTTGCAGGGCTTACCCCACAGGCTTGAGGACTTGACCTGACGTGCCGATAGGCTTTTTGTCCCGCCAATGTCCCTTCACGGAATCCACGCTCGCAGCCTGACCGTCCACGTCTCCGTGGTCGTCGCCTCCGTCGTTTCCGTTATTCCCGCACCGCGGGGGGGCTGATCTACGATCACTTTCGCCCCCTCCGGTGCAGACCGGAGGGGGCTTTTTTTTGCTCCTGCCGGATCTGTCCGAGGTGGGCCTCACCCATCCTCACCATGAAGACCCAAGGAGCCAGCCTCACCCGCCACCTGCCCACGCCACAGGCGGCCTTCCCCGCATTCGCCGCCCGCGGCGCCCGCCTGCCCTTTCTGGATCCCTGGCCGGAACCGAGCGGAAACGACCTCCTTCTGCTCAACCCGCGGCCCGACCTCACGCCGCCTCCGGAGCCCGTTGGCCGGCGGGGAGCCTTCTTTGAGGTCATTCTAGGCTGACCCACCGATCGCGGGCCCTATTCCCGGTCGAGCGACGGCGACAAAAAAGCCGCGACCCTCTCGGATCGCGGCTGAAATCAAGCGTGAGCGGTGCGCTTACTGGGGAATCTCGACGATGCCCAGTCCGTCCTGGAAAGTGATCTTGGTCCCGTAAGGGGCCGAGAACTTGATCAGGTCGTCGATGATCTTCTTGCCGAGGACTGGATCCGCCAGCATGGGGCGGCCGCGGCGACCCGAGGGTTTGCCGTAGCCGAGGGTGATGGGATGCAGCTTGAGCTCGGTGAGCTTGTCGCCCTTGTAGACCGGCATGGCGATCACGCTCTCCCAGATCATCGGGTTGGCCGGGAATCCCGTCGTGTCGTTGTTGTAACGACGCGCGTTGAAATCGCTGATCCGCGCCATCGAGTCCAGATTGTAGGGCTCGTAATTGTCGGCCGGGAGCCGCAGCACCGTATCGTTCTGGAAGATGAAATCGCCCAGTCCGTAGAAGATCGGCTTCCCCTTGTAGATCTCAATGCCCTTGAGGTAGTGCGGGCCATGGCCGACCACGGTCGAGGCGCCGGCATCAATCGCGCCACGGGCGAAGGTGACAAAGAACTCGGCCGGGGCAAAGCGATCCCCCGGCGCCGCCTCGTGCGAGTGAATCGAGACGATCACGTACTCTGACATGGTCTTCGCATCGCGAATGGACGCCTTGATCGCCTCGAAGTCCTCCGCATGGGGAACCGTCTCCACACGGGCCTGAGGCGCGGCGACGAAACGGTTGGTCATGAAGGTGATTTCGTTCGGGTTCGTCCCCGGGTTGGCCCCTACCTGCGCCGCCAGCGCCTTGAGCTGCGCGATCGACGACTCCGGAACGTGATAGGTCGTGGTGAAGCGCAGCGGATTCAGACCGGGACGTCCATGGACGTCCGAACGCTGGTGGCCGGCGCGCGAGTGCGGCGGAAACGAGGACGACGTGGAAATGATCGCCACGCGACCGGCGGGCGTGTCCGCATAACGGGCCTCACGGGCCTGCTGGAGGTTGGCTCCGGTACCCGCATGGACGATGCCGACATCGTCGAGCGCCTTCGCCGTCGTGAAGATGGATTCGTGCGTGTAGTCGCCCGTGTGATTATTGGCCAGACCGACCACATCAATGCCGGCCCACGTCAGCTCCTTCGCCAAAACGGGATCGGCCCGCATGTAAGTGCCGCCCGATTGGGCGGCCGGATACCCCTCGTAGTTATGGAAGAGCATCTCAAAATTCGTGAAAGCGACATCCGCGCTGCGGATGAGGTCGATCATCTTCAGGAACTGCGGCTCCTTGTACGGAGCCAGCCGCTGGGTGATGATCGAATCGCCGGTCAGGGCCATCGTCATCGAGGGCGCGGTCGGCGTGAAATCGGTGGTCTGGGCAAACAGGCCGGTCGCGGCCGGAAGGGCGGCCAGGCTCAGGCCGGCCGTGATCGAGGTCAAAAGGCGCATAGATAAACGCGTTGGCGGGAAGGTTCTCAGACGCAGGCAGGATGGGCGGTAGGAGGAGGGCGATGCCAACGGGGGATCGGCGCACCCATGATGCAAACTCTGTACCAGCCGGGGTAGTTGAAGCGCATTCAGACTGGAAAACCGCGCTCCTCACTTCAACTGGCAAAGGAATGACCCGATTGTAGCGCTGGCAATATCCGGGGATCCACCTAACGCTCAACGCATGCATCTCGCCGGCATTCACCACCTCACGGCCGTCACCGCGGACGCCCCGGGCAATCACGCCTTTTACACCCGGGTGCTGGGCCTGCGCCTCGTCAAGAAGTCCGTCAACCAGGACGATGTCTCGGCCTACCATCTGTTCTACGCCGATGGGCGGGCCACCCCCGGGACGGACCTGACCTTCTTCGACTGGCCCGTTCCCCCTGAGCGGCGCGGAACCCGGAGTGTCGTCCGCACCGGACTCCGGGTCGCCGGCGAGGCCAGCCTTCGCTGGTGGGCCCAACGCCTCGCTTCACTCGGGCGCGCGGCCGGACCCCTGGTTGAGCGCGACGGCCGGTTAACCATCGATTTCGAGGATCCCGAGGGCCAGCGCCTCTCGCTGGTGGACGAAGGCCCCGACGGCGCGGCCCATCCGTGGGAGAAGAGTCCGGTCCCGGCCGCCCATCAGATCCGGGGGCTCGGCCCGCTCACCCTCAGCATCCCCACCCTGGCCCCGACCCACGAGGTCCTGACCCGCGTCCTCGGCCTGCAGCCCGTCCGAACCTATCAGGAAGGGACCTCGACCACGCACGTCTACCGCATGGGCGCGGGGGGCCCGGCCGCGGAACTGCACCTTCGGATTGAGCCCCATCTGCCCCCGGCCCGCGCTGGAGCGGGCAGCGTGCACCACCTCGCCTTGCGGACGACGCAGGCCGACTACGAAGCGTGGGTTGAACGCCTCGCCGCCAGCGGAATCCCGTCCAGCGGGCCGGTGGATCGTTACTACTTTCGCAGCCTCTACTTCCGCGAACCCAATGGGATCCTGTTTGAGATCGCGACCGATGAGCCGGGCTTCACGGCTGACGAGCCGCTCGAGACCCTCGGGGAGCGGCTCGCCCTGCCTCCGTTCCTCGAGTCGCGTCGCCGCGAGATCGAGGCCGGGCTCCAGCCGCTTCTGCCGACCGCTCCGAAATCCTAGCCGGACGAGCCCGCGCTCAGGTCCGTTCGGTTTCGGGAGGCGTCGCCCGAACGGAGGCACTCGGCCGCCCGCTCAGGGAGCGCTCTTCTGGATGTACTCGCGGGCCGCGAGGACGAAGGCCGTCGGGTCCTTGGCAAATTCCGCGTTGTCCGTCTCGATGGACATGACGCCATTCCAGTTGGCCGCCTTCATTTCAGCGAGCAGGCCGGTGTAGTTGGCCTGGCCCGTGCCGACCATGACATCGAGGTAGACGTCCTCGCCGCCCGTGGTGCGCTCGATGCGCTTGTCCTTCAGATGAATGTCGAACACCCGGGCTCCATAGTCCTTGAACACCTTGGCAGCGTCGAAGCCGGCGGCGGTGACCCAACCCACGTCAAGGCACACGCCGACCCGCGGATCGCGGTGGCCGATGAGGGTCTTCACCACGAGGGGATTGCCGTAGAGCGTCTTGATGCCGTGGTTGTGGATCGCGATCTTGATGTCGTACTCCTTCACCAGCTCCTCGAGCAGATCGAGGATGCGGAAGTCGCGCGGCTCGACGACAATCACTTTCACGCCCATGAGCTTCGCAAACTCGAAGAGCTTGCGGTTCTCGGCCTGATCCAGGGACGTGTTGGTGACGCCAAAGGTGTAAAGCGTGAGTCCCTTGGCCTCGAGAATCGCCTTCTTGCGCAGGGTCTCCTCGGCCGGCCCGAGCGGGTCGATGTGGCGGTTGAACATCTGCAGCTGCTTGAAGCCATGCTGGGTCGCGAACTCGACCACCTGGTCGAAATTCATGTTGCGCAGGCTCCAGGTCTGGAGGCCAACGGTCGGGGCCTGGGCGGAAGCGCGCGTCGCGCCGAGGGAGGCGACCGCGAGAACGAAGCCGAGCGCCAGGAGTGCGCGCAGCGGGAACCGGGAGAGGAATGAGGTCATGATGGGTAAACGAGAACGAGAATATTGGAGAAAGGGACCGACCAGAACCCCCGGCGTCCGGCGAACCTGCGTTCGCACGTTCACCGGGGGCCTGCTTGGTGCGGTCACTCTCACCGGCCATGAAGCCGGTGAAAATTGAGATCGGTTGCGGTTTGGGTTGTCGGGGCGCGCCTCGTGCGAGCCCTCGGAGGGCGTGGACAGGCCACGCCCCTCCAGAGCACCACGGCGTCGTGAATTATTTCTTGTAGGTGATGCTGGTCAGCGTCAGCAGCGGTTCGGCCGGCTTGGCCTCGGCGTTGGTGAACGTGAAGTAGATGTCGTGAACACCGGAGAGACCCGGGGTGGAAACGAGCACCGGCGGAGCGCCGCGACCGCGTCCACCGCCGCCGCCACCCGCAGGAGGCGTGACCGCCACGGCCGCCGTCGGAGCCGCCGGGATAGCCGGAGCTGCGGCCGCCGCGGCCGGAGCCGCACCGCCCGCGTTCTGGACCGCCTGAGCACCCCCGGGAGGGGCCACAGCGGCCCGCTTGACATCAACCGACCCCACCACGCGACCGGTGGGTGAGCCGAGGCGGATCTCGACCCGACCGCCAACCGTTCCGGCGCGAGCCGCGGCGACGGCGGTCATCTCAATCTGCGTGATGCCCGTAAGGTCGACGCCCTTGAAGCCGATGTGGCCACCGTTGCGCGGCAGCACCGTGTCCACGCGTTGACCGCGGTCCCAGAGAATCTCCGAGTTGACGATCTCCGAAGCGGAGGCGGCGACCACGCGCGGATTGCGCAGCACGATCACCTGCTCGTTGAAGAGCGCTGGAACGCCCGCTGCTCCGCGGTCCTGATAAGAGGCGCGCAGGACATAGGCGCCCTGCCCGTTATCGCCCGGCGGGATGGTGGTCGCGAGCGTGCCTTCGACCGGCAGCGTCGACGCCGGAGACTCGGTCACACCGAGGATGTAGCGGACCAGCGCATTGGCCTCGTTGGCCGTGATGCCGGGATGCGCCGGCATCTGAACCTCGCCCCAAACCCCGCCGCCGCCGGCGATGACCTTGCGCGAGAGAACCTCAAGTGCCTTGGGATCGTCGCGGTATTTCTCGGCAATTTGCGTGTAGCTCGGTCCAGCGGAAGCGGTGTTCACCTGGTGGCAAACGCGGCAATCGCTCGTGGCCATGATGGCCTCGGCCACGGCGGTGCGCACCGTGACATCGACGCTGCGCCGGTACCGGGCTACGGCCGCATACTCGTAACCAACGGGCAGATAATCGGCTCTGACCGAGACCTGAGCCGGCGTGATGCGTCCGTCGCCGAGGCTGCCGTCCTCTTGATCGATGACGCCAACCTGATAGCGAATTGACTCGCCGGGGAAGTAGAACGACTGGTTGGAACGGGCGAGCGTGACCGAGACCTGAGGCAGGGCGTTGCCCGCAGTCAGGGCCAGCGTGCTGCTGGCTGTGGCGCCCTGGGCGTCGGTGACCTTGAGCGCGGCCGTGTAGAGGCCGGCACGGTCGAGCGTGACCGTGGGATTGGCCCCGGTGACAACCTGGGCCGCGCCGCCCGCCTGCGGCGTGATCGTCCACTCATAGGACAACGCGTCGCCATCGGCATCGCGCGTGCCGTCGGCAGAAAGCGTCACGCGGAAGGGCAGCGCGCCGCCTGTCGACGAGGCGGAGGCCTCGGCGTGCGGCGGACGGTTGCCGGCATTGTACTCGATCTTGACGAGCCTCGCGTCGGGATTGCCGCGGAACCACGCCGAGCCGTACTCGAGCACGTAGAGATCGCCGTCGGGGCCGAAGCCGATGTCGATCGGCTCAACCGGACGATAGTGCGGCACGAGGCGCTCCATCGACTTGTAGTCGCCCTTCTCGTCCATGCTGACGGCGAGGATCCAGTTGCGGGTGAAGTCGGTGATGATCCACTTGCCCTCGAAATAGGCGGGCCAGGGGCGGACCGGATTGGCGAAATCGGCGCGGCGATAGACCGGACCGCCGACCGCGCTGCGGGAACCGCTGCCCATCAGGGGATACTTGTCCGAGAAACCGTAGGGATAGGCGATGAACGCGGGCCGCGCCGGCGGCAGCTCGGTCAGACCGGAGTTGTTGGGCGACGTGTTCGTCGGCCGGGCCGGATTCTTGTAGGAATTTGGGACAGGCTCGTTCTTGCCGTAGTCGTAGATCGGGAATGCCTGATTCTCGCCCACAAACCACGGCCAGCCGTAGTTGCCCGCGCTGCGCGCCTGATTGAATTCATCGTAGCCGCGCGGGCCGATATCGGAGTCCTCCGTCGCATCCGGGCCGACCTCGCCCCAGTAGAGCCAGCCGGTGAGACTGTCGATCGACGGGCGCCACGCGTTGCGATTGCCCATCACATAGATTTCGGGCCGGGTCTTGGCGGTGCCCGGAGCGAAGAGATTGCCCTCGGGAATCGTGTAGGTGCCGTCCGGCTGGGGCTTGATGCGGAGGATCTTGCCGCGCAGGTCATTCGTGTTGCCGGCCGACCGCTGGTCGTCCCAGCTGCTGCGTCCCGGACGCTCGTCCGTCTGCGCCGCCTGCTCGTTGCCGGTGTTGTTGCCCGTCGTGAGGTAGAGATTGCCCGCGGAATCCCAGGTCATGCCGCCGCCGGTGTGACAGCAGACTTCGCGCTGGGTCGCGACCTCGAGCACCACCTTCTCGGAAGCGGCGATCAGCTCATTGTTGATCAACTGCCAGCGGGTGAGGATGTGTTTCTTCTCCGTCGGGTGCGCGTAGTAGAGATAAACAAAATGATTCGTGTCGAACTGCGGATCGAAGGTGAAGCCCATCAGGCCTTCCTCGGCCTCGCGCACGACGCCCTCCGCGCTGGTGTACTTCGTGTTGACGTCGATCGTGGCGATGATCGTGACCTCCTTGGTGGTCGGGTCGTACATCTTGAACGCACCTTTGCGCTCGACGAAGTAGACGCGCCCGTCGGGGCGGACTTCGAATTCCATCGGCTCATCGAGCGGTTCGGCGAGCACGACCGGCGTGAAGCGGTCGTCATCAGGTTTGGTTGCGGCCACTTGGGCGACGGCAGTCAGAGCCGTGGCCGAGAGCAGCCCGCAGAGGGCTGCATGACGAAGGGAGAGGATCATGGGGTTCGGGGCGGGACGGGGTCGGGATTCCCCAAGGCGACCAGCCGGCGTATGAACTCCTGAGCTCTGCCCGGGAAGGTCAGAGCAAACGGGCCATTTACCGGCATGGGGCATCCGAGGGGCGGGGGAAGGTCGCAGCCTAACAGAACGCCCTCTTTCGGGCTACCTATCTGGTCTCGCCATCAGCGTCGATTGTCTCATAAACTGATCGATTATGGGAAATTCTGGGAAGAAATTCACCGGAGTCGGCGTGCGGGAACAGATTCAGTTGCCGCCGGGGCAGTCCTTTCGCCTCTACCGGTGGAACGCCAACCTGCGGGACGTGGAGCTGGTTCTGACTCCCGGGCGGAGCGTGCCCCTCAAGGGCGAGGGGATGCACTGGCATTTCCATCAGGCGATGGAGATCACCTATTTCCAGCAGGGCGAGGGCACCCGCTTCGTCGGCGACCAGATCGCTCCCTTCAAGTCGGGCGAACTGGTGCTGCTCGGCGAGAACCTGCCCCATTACTGGCACACGCGCGGGCCGTCCACCGGGGTCGGCATCCAGTGGCACTTCCCGCCGGATCACGCGTTCTGGGGATTTCCGGAGATGCATGACTTTGCCCGCCACTTTCGGGTCGCGGAGCGAGGGATCCGTTACCGGGGGGCGTCCGCCACCGAAATCGTCGGGATCCTGCGTCAGCTTCTGCTTGCCGAGGGGGCCGGGCGTCTGGCCACCCTGATTCAACTGATCGCCGCCATGGTTCGGGCTCCCCTCGCCGATCAGGAGCTGCTTTCCAGCCAGCCCCTCCTTCTGGCCGACGAGGCCCGTCACCAGACGGCGATGCGGGCGGCGGTCGGATTCCTGCTGGCTAATTTCCGCGAGGAGATCCGTCTCGGGCAGCTGCTCGAGGTCACCGGCATGAGCAAGCCCACGTTCTCCCGGCAGTTCAAGCGGCACGCCGGCAAGACGGTCAGCGAGTTTCTTCAGCAGGTTCGCATCGAGGCGGCGTGTGACGAACTCATCCGGACGGACCGCCCCGTGATCGAGATCGCGCTCGGCTGCGGCTTCTCGCAGATTTCCTTCTTCAACCGCGTCTTTCGCCGTTCCTGTCTGTGCAATCCGACGGAGTACCGCGATCGCCATCGAAAATCAGCGCGATCCAGTCCGGCGGCTTGAGTCCCGCGGACCTTCGCATCAACCTCCTCCCGCCTTCCTCGCCGTCCCCCGCGGTCATCCCCACTCAACCTCCCACGCCCGATGACCTTTCGCCTTCCGCTTTGCCTCGTCGCCTTCGCGCTGCTCGCGCTGATCTCCTCCGGCGCCCAGCCGCGCACCAACGAGTACCACCCGATTGGCTTCGACCAGTTGGCCGGCTTCGATTTCGCCACCCCAACGCTTGATCGCGAACAGCCGATCGAGCCGCAGGTCGCCGCCCTGCTCGAGCGCATTCCCTGGTCCGTCCGCAAATTCGACGGGGCCAAGGTCGTGATGGCCGGCTTCATGCTGCCCGTCGTGGTCGAGGATGGCCTGGTCCGCGAATTTCTTCTGATGAAGGATCAGCAGGGCTGCTGCTACGGCATGATGCCCGCGATGAATGAATGGGTCGTGGTCAAGATTCCCTCCGGTGTGAATGCCGCCATGGACGAGACCATCTTCATTTACGGGACCATCAAGGTCGGCCCGCAGGTGAACGACGGTTACCTGGCTGGCATCTACCAGATCGATGGCGTCTTCCTGAAGCGCTGAGCCGGGGACCGTCCGCTGGACGCTAGGCGCTCACCCGGCCGGCTTCAGCGCGCCATTCCCCCACGTAACGGCTGACGGCTCCGGGAGCGCCCATGTGCAGTCGGCCCGCGATCCACGCGTTCGTGGCTGTCGTGACCGCCCGGAGGCGAACCGCGAGCTCGATCTTCCACGGCGCCGCCTTGCGGGTGCCCCTCGCCTCCTCGGGCGTGCGGCCTGCATCCGCGAGCAACGCAGCCAGCACCCGCTCCCATTCCGCCTCCTCGGTCACCAGGCGCTGGCGAAACGGCGCCCGGGGATCCTGCGCGAGCCGTGCATGATCCTGCTGTCGCGCCTGACACCACGACGGCGACCCGAGGGCAAGGCCCCGCCCGATCTGGTCAAAGCCGCGCCGCGCGCACGCCGAGGAATCAGCCGCGAGTTCCCGCAACATCTGCTCGTAGGCATCGACCTGCGCTTCCGCGACCCCATCCAGCCACCGCGGACGCGGCGGTCGACGAAGCGCCCGTAGACTGCCCCAGCGAAAAAGCCCCAGCTGCTCGGCCGCGACAACCCCGCGCAAGGCGGGCAGCGCGTGAACATAATCCACCACGGCCGCCGCCACCTCTCCCGGCTCCAGCACCACGCTGTGGTACCGGCCGTGAAACTGGGGCCCCCGCCCATCCCCGGCCCGGGTGCGCCGCGTGGCGAAGGTTCCCTGCAGCCAGCGCATCCCCTCGACCAAATTGGGTTCGGGCGTTACAACCACCAGGTGGTAACGATCGGGCAGCAGCGCAAAGGCCGAGATCCGCCACCGCAGTCGGCCACAGGTCTCGGCAAGGATGTCCAAAAAGGCCTGCGCGCGCCCCGGCGTGGCAAACACCGCCTGACCCGCGTGCCCGTGATTGAACACATGATACACCGCTCCGGGAAACTGCAGCCGCAAGCGCCTCGCCATGCCTACAAGCTCCGTCGGCCGAGGCCCGGGGCGCGAGCCAAATATTCGCCCGCCGGTCCCGCCCGGGCGCTTCGGGGCTGAAGCCCATCGGCGTGATTCGACGGCAGACGTTCGTCGCTTATTCGTTCAGCGAGCGCACCTCGCGCTCCTTGGCGGCCTCAGTGAACGCCGCGGTACATTTTCTCGCCGGCCCCGAGCCGGAAGGGCAGCCGGTTTTCCTTCGGGGGGAGCGGGCAGGTCGAATACGGGTTGAACGCACACGGCGGATTCTCCACCCGGTTGAAGTCGAGCATGAGCCGTCCATCCCGCGGTTTCGAGGTGTAGAGGAAGCGCGCCGCCCCATAGGTCTCCTCGCCCGCCGTCAAATCCGTGAGAATGAAGAAGAGCTCATCCTCCACGCCCTCGTCGATCGCGATGAGCTCATGGGTCCGACCTTCGTAAACAAACACGGCCTTGCCGGGCGCCGGCTGCGGCCCGGTCTGGCCCAGAATATTGGTGATCGGCACCTGGCGGACGGGTTCAAAGGGGACCCACTGGGCCTCGATCCGCCACTTGGGATCAATCGGATAGGAATCAATTCCCACAAAATCCCGACGCCGCGCCGTCTCGCTGTCACGAACGCGCAAATACAAATTTCCTCCACGGTCGATCACGATGAAACTCGCGGTTCCAAAGCGGACCTGGGTTGGCGCCTCCTCCGTGTAGGCCAGCCCGCCCTGCGCCACGGCCTGGCCGCCGATCGTCGCGGCGACTCCTGGCTCGAGCGCCAGCGTGACCAGGCGGTCCGCCGAAAGGGTGATCACGCCGAGCCGCGCCGGACCCGCCCGCAGGCGGATGGCGTTGTCTGCGCCCGATCCGACCGTCTGCGCTCCGGGTGCCAGCGCATGCAGGCCGATCAGGCTCAGCCAGGACTCGGGCGCGGTCAGCGCCGCGAGGCGCTCGGCCCGCCAGGTCTCAATCGACCGCACATAGTCATCCGCGCCGAACGCGGAAACACCCATGAGGAAAAAGGCCACCAGGAAGCGGAGCATGCCCCATCGGAGCAGAGTTTTGGTCGAATGAAAATCCTTCACTCCACGCCGCCGCGCCACGCCCGCCGGCGGTTTACTCGGCGGAACTTCCGCTCCGCCTCTGCGGTTAACCGGTCGACAGATGCCAGTGCCCGCAGAGGTGACAGGGGTAAGCCTTGCGGCTGCGCTCCAGACCAAGGATCGCCACGGCATCCAGGGCATCACCCTGGCTGCGGTACCGCCGCTTACGCGTGCACGCGCGCTGCTTTTCCTCCTTGGTGGGCTTCTTCATCTCTAATCTGCCTCCTCACAACGGCGCGACGGGGGCGGACCGGGTTCCCTCCAGCCCACCCCGTCAACTCCGTCGAGGATCATAACGTCGCTCCGCCCCTCACGCCTTCACCGGCTCGACCGCGTCGCGCTCGATCACGCCGCGGGCCCGGGGGAACAGATTGATCGCCTCGACGATCATCCAGATTTCCAGCGCAACCGTGAAGAGCGCGATCCCGACGAGCAGCCAATTGCCCTGGCCGAGCCAGCTGGGATTGCCGGCGTCACCCACAAAGACCTGCCAGATCATCGCCCACATCGGCATGATGAGCATGAAGATCATCGGGGGCACGAGGAACCAGATCGGGGTCTGGCGGCGCCAGAGGTAGAAGGTGATCACGAGGAAGGAAAGGCCGCCGAGCAGCTGATTGGTCGCGCCAAACAGCGGCCAGAGGATGAGGCCGCCCTGCCCTGCGTTGGCGACCGACCAGCCGAGACCGGGCGGCGGGATGGCGGCGATGAAGGCGGCCGAGACGGTGGCCAGCAGGGTCGCGCCATGCTTATTGCGGAACCAGGCCAGGGGATCGGAGCCACCCTCCGCGCGCGGCTTGAGGGTCGAGGCCAGCTCCTGGATGACGTAGCGCTGCAGGCGGCAGGCGCTGTCGAGCGTGGTCCCGGCAAAGGACGCGACAAACACGCCCATCAGGGCCGTGGCGACGCCGCCCGGCAGGCCGAGGGTCTTGAGCATGTTGGCCGATCCATCGACAAACGCAGCCACGAGCGGACCGAGCCGTGAGGACCACACGCTGTAGCGCGAGAGCCAGGCCTCGTTGCCGACGAGGACGGAGCCGTCGGCCTGCGTCAGGCCGAGACCCACGCCCGCGGCGCAGGCAATGATGACGAGGACCGCGAGAAAGCCTTCCGTCAGCATGCTGCCATAGCCGACGAAGCGGGCGTCGAGTTCGCTCTTCAGCTGCTTGGAGCTGGTGCCGCTGCTGACGAGGCAGTGAAAGCCGCTGATCGCGCCGCAGGCGATGGTGATGAAGAGAAAGGGAATCATTGCCGGCGCGCCCACCGGGTTGAAATTGATCATCGGCGCCGCGAGCGCGAGGGCCGGCCGCGTCCCGTCGGGCAGCGGCGCGCCCCCCGCAAACGCCGCCACGATGAGGCCCAGTACCAGCAGGCCGAGCACCGACACCAGCTGGAGCGCGTTGATGTAGTCACGCGGCTGCAGCAGCGACCAGACCGGCAGTACCGACGCGATGTAGGAATAGACCAGCAGCAGCACAACCCAAGTCCACGAGGACCAGCCCGCCATCGTGGTGTTGATCGTGTGGAGGAACCCGACATCGCCGTAAATGACGGTCAGGTACATCACCGCCAGCGTGACGAGCGAGGGGATGAGCAGACCGACGCCTTTGCGATGGAGCAGGTAGCCGACCGCCATCGCAATCGGGATTTGGACGGTGCACGGAAAGATCGCCGCGGGGAATTGCCGGAAAACGGAGGCGATCACCAAGCCGAAGATCGCGAGGACGATCGTGAGCGCCATGAAGAGGATGACCAGAAAGAGCAGCCGCACGCGGCGGTTGATCAGCCGGCCTGCGATATCGCCGACTGTCTGGCCATTGTTGCGCAGCGAGACCACAAGGGCGCCCAGATCGTGGACCGCCCCGATGAAGACCGAGCCGAAGACGACCCAGAGCAGCGCGGGCAGCCAGCCCCACATGATCGCGATAGCCGGGCCGACGATCGGTCCGGTGCCGGCGATCGAGGTGAAGTGGTGGCCGAAAACAACGCTCTTCGGTGTCGGCACATAGTCGTTGCCATCGTTGAGGCGGTGCGACGGGCACACCCAGTCCGCGGAGAGCTTGAAAATCTTACGCCCCAGCCAACGGCCGTAGGTGTGGTACGCGACGATGAAGCCAAAGCCGGCGAGCAGCGCAATCAGGAGGGTTTGCATGCGGAAGGTGTGGGGTGAACCGATGCCAGAGCGAACCCACTACCTAGGCGCGCGCGCACAGACTGCAATCCCGGAGCGGACCCCGCTCACTCGCAGCTAAAGGATGCCCGACTCCAGCTGCGGGCGGCCGTGGCCACTCATGAGGCAAATCGATAGATCAGCGCTCACGGGCCTGACCTTAATCGTCAACGTTTGGCGTTCAAATCTTGCGGGGCGGCAAGCCATAGAAGCGAGCCGCGTTGACTCCGAAGATTCCGGCGCGGTCTTCAGCGCTCAATCCGGCGAAGTACGCGGCCGTCGCGGCGTGTTGACGTGCGTAGTCCGCTGCGAGCAGGCAAACAGGCCAGTCGCTGCCGTACATCAGTCGCCCCGGGCCGAAGGCTTCGAGCACCCCATCGAGGTAGGGCCGTAAATCGGCCGGCTGCCACGCCCGGTGGTCGGCCTCGGTCACCATGCCGGAGACCTTGCAGTGAACATGGGGGAAACGGGCCAGCTCACGGATCGCCTCGCGCCACGGGGACAATGCACCGGACTTGATGGGCGGTTTGGCGATATGATCGAGCACGAAGGGCTGCTCGGGAAATGCCCGGACCAGATCGATCGCGGTCGGCAGCTGCCGCGGGTAAACGAGCAGGTCATACGTCAGCCCATGCGCGGCCAGCTGCGCGATCCCTCGTTGAAAGGCCGCCCCGCGCAAAAAATCATCGGGCTCATCCTGGGCAACATGCCGCACGCCGCGGAAACGCGGGTGCGCCGCCAGCTCCGCCAGGTCGCGATCCATCGCCGGGTCGCGCAGGTCCACCCAACCCACCACTCCCTTAATCAGCGGGAACTCGTCGGAGAGCCCGAGCAGCCAGCGGGATTCCTCGACGCTCTGCCGCGCCTGCACCGCCACGGTGCCGTCCATCCCCGCCGCCGTCAGCAGCGGCGCAAGATCCTCCGGCAATCGGTCGCCGTGCAGCGGGGAGCCAGGCGGGATCCATGGATACTGGACCGGATCGTAGCGCCAGAAATGCTGGTGGGCGTCGATGGTCATGGTGCCCGCCCTCCTAGGTAAGCGCCACCAGTGCCTTGATCACCCCGGCCTCCGGCTTCAGCCAGCCGGGAAATTGCGCGATCATTTCATCAAATTTCGCCCGGTGCGTGATCCAAGGGGTCGTGTCGATCACCCCCTCCTCGATCAGCCGGATGATCCGGGTGAAGTCGCGGGCCAGCGCATTGCGCGAGCCGAGAATGGTCAGCTCCCGGCGGTGCAGCGCCGGGGCCTGCAGAAAGGAGATCTCCTGCGCGGCGATGCCCACATACACGAGTTGCCCGCCAAAGGCGCAATAGCCCAGCGCGGCGCTCATCGACTTGTGATTGCCCGTCGCATCGATGACCGCGTCGGCCAATTGGCCATTCGTCAGCGCCGATAGCGCGGCGAGTTCCGAGCCGTCGCCGCGCGCGGTCAGGGTGTGCGGGACTTTCAGGCGATCACGGCAGAACGCGAGGCGGGCCTCGTTGACGTCGAGCACAATGCAGGTTGCCCCCGCGACCTTGACGAATTCGATCACGGAGAGGCCGATCGGGCCGGCCCCGATCACCAGCACGTTGTCCCCGGCCTTCACCCGCGCCCGGTCCACCGCATGGCAACCAATCGCCAGCGTCTCGACAATCGCCAGCTGATCATAGCTCAGGGTACGCGAGGGGTGCAGCTTGCGCGCGGGCAGGATCATCCGCTCGCACAGGCCACCGTCACACATCACGCCGAGCGTTTGGTTGACCTCGCAGCAATTGGTCAGCCCGCGCCGGCAGGAGTAGCATTTTTGGCAATTGATGTAGGGCTCCACCGAGCAGCGGTCGCCTGGCTTCACGTTCTCAACTCCGGCGCCCACCGCGAGCACCTCCACGCCGAGCTCGTGTCCGGGCACGCGCGGGTAGGAATAAAACGGCATCTTGCCCAGGTAGCCGCTGAAGTCCGTCCCGCAGATGCCGACGCGGTGGATGCGCACCAGCACCTCCCCGGCCTCCGGCGCGCGGGGCTCGGGCAAATCGACGGGCTGGAACTGCTGGGGCTGGTCAAGTCGGATGGCCTTCATGGAGGGAGTGAGCTCAGTTGTTTTCCGGCAGGCCTTCGCGGTGCCCGACATTCCTGACGGGGGCGAAGATGGCCTGCACATCCGCCAGCAGCGCCGCGTCAATCGGCTCGGCGGCCCAGCGGGCCCAGTTGCGGATGTTCACCGGATTCGCGCTGCCCGCAACCGTGGTGGCGATGTCGGGGTGCGAGAGGCTGAACTGCAGGGCGAGCTTGGCGATGTCCGAGCCGCGTTGCGCGCAGAGCGCGGCGGCGCGGCGCGCGGCCTCCTTGACCGCCTCGGGCTCCTTCAGCCAGGCGGGCAGCGGCGCATTGGTGAGCAGGCGCGCGCTGAACGGTCCGGCATTCATCACCCCGATCCCGCGGGCTTTGAGCAGCGGCACCATCTCGTCGGCAAAGCGGGTGTTCTGCAGCGTGAACTGGTTGTAGCTGAGCACGCAGTCGACATCGGTCTGGTCGAGGATGAAGCGGAAGATCTTCATCGGGTAGCCGCTGAAGCCGATGGCGCGGACCTTGCCCGCCTCCTTGAGCTTGCGCAGCGCCGGCAGCGTCTCGTCGACGATCTGCTGCATCGGCACGAACTCGATGTCATGACAAAGGACGATGTCGAGATGGTCGGTGCCGAGCCGGTGCAGGGACACATCCACGCTCTCCGCCACGCGCCGGGCCGAAAAATCGAAGTGCGTCAGATCGTACCGCCCGAGCTTGGTGCAGAGCTGATAGCGGTCGCGGGGCACGCCCTTGAGCGCGATGCCGAGGAGGACCTCGCTCATGCCCCGCCCGTAGAAGGGCGAGGTGTCGATCAGGGTGAGGCCTTCGTCCAGCGCGACGCGGACGCTGCCGAGGACCTCGTCGAGCGTGACGCTGCGGAACTCGGCGCCAAGGGAACTGGCGCCGAAGCTCAGGATCGGAACCGACAGGCCGGTGCGGCCAAGGGTGCGGGTTTGCATGAAGTGTTGCTTTAAGAGGTCGCTGTAGCCGGGGTCGCCGACCCCGGTGCTGGAAGGTAGAGGCGCAAATCAGCTCGTGCGGCAGCCCAGCGTGAGCAGCACATTGCCCCAGAGCGCGAGATCCGCGGTCTGGATGGTGAGCACGTGGTCCGGGCTTTCGACCTGCTGGTAGAAATCCCATTTCAGGATCGGCACCAGCGGGACGGAAAGGCCGGCTTCGGTGAGGAGGCTGCGGAATTCATTCCAGACGGGCGGCTCCCCTTTCTGCGCATACGGGTCATCGGCTGGGATGCCCATGACATGGACATGATCCACCGGCACGGCGCCGAGGAGCGCGCGCAGGACCTGCGCGACGGTCACGACGCCGGGCGCGAGGTTGAGGCTGACCACCTCGGCGTGCGGACCGCGCTTGGTGGAGACGGGGTAATTGCCGTCGGCGATCAGGATCTTCGCATGGTGACCGGCCTGGGCCGTGATGCGGAGAATATCGGGATGAAGCAGCGGGGTCTTGAGCATGGGGCGAAAGGGAAATCAGCGGGCCTGCAGACAACGGCGGATTGTGGCGATGGTCTGTCGCGCGGCGGCGGCGCTGTCCGGCAGCGGCAGGACCTCCGCCGACAGGAAGCCCGTGTAGCCAATTTGGCGCAGGGCCGCGATGATCGGCGCCGGGTCGGTGTGCCCCAGGCCCATGGCCCGGCGGTTCGAGTCGGCAAAGTGGATGTGCCCGATCCGGTGTCCGGCCGCCCGCAGCGCCGCCGCCGGGTCGGCTTCCTCAATCGCCATATGAAACAAGTCGGCCAGCAGGCGGACCGACTCCGCCCCGCGCTGATCCAGCCAGGCGGCGGTGTCGCCGAGACGGTTGCAGAGATTGGTCTCGTAGCGGTTCAGCGGCTCAAGCAGCAGCACAGTGCCGCGCGTGGCCGCATGCGCGCCGAGCTCGTCGAGCGCTTCGCCCAGCCAGGCCAGGGCCTGCGGGCGATCAACCCCACCCTCCGCCCGCCCCTGCATGGAGCCGATGATGGCCGGCGCCTGAAAGCCCGCGGCCAGGTCGATGATGGCGCGGATGAACTCACGGGCCTGCTTCCGAATCGCCGCGTCCGGGTGCGTCAGCGTCCATTTCCGGACAACCCACCCCGCCCCGGTGCCAACGGCCGCGACCGCGAGGCGATGGCGGGTGAGCAGGGCACGCAGCTGCCCCGGATCGATCGCGGCAGCCGAGGGCGGAAAAATCTCAATCGCATCAAAACCCAGCGCCGCGGCGTGAAAACAGGCCTCGGTCAGGCCATCCCAGTAGACAAACGGTCCACCCCGGGACTCGGGCACAAGGGAGACGGTGATGGCGGAGCGCATCGGTGGTTGGGGTACTCGCTATCGCGACAACCCCACCCCGGCGAATCAACCCCAAACCGCGCGGATCAGCGTTCGGTCAACTTGACGTTCAGATTCCGCAGGAAGGGCACGAGCTCCTCGACGCCGAAATCGGCGAGGAGCGTGCCGTTCCAATCCAGCACGGGCGCCTTGGTCTGACCGGAAAGGCGACGCATCTCGGCCATAGCCTCCGCGTCGAGCGAGACATTCTTTTCCCGATGAGCGATGCCGTGCTTCGTCATGAAGGCGGTCACGTCGATGCACCAGGGGCAGCCGCTTTTCACGTAGAGGACCGGAAGGGATGCGTTCATACTTTCAAAGGTACGCCCAACCCCGACTTTCCGCAATGGCCGCGTCCTCAGGGCTGGAAATCGCGGGTCCAGGTGAGTTGCGGCCAGGGAAGCGCGCGGTCGTAGGGCTGCGCCGGTCCGGCCGTGCTGCGGCCGTCCTCAATCACTTGGCGCAGGTGGCGGCCCAGTCGCTGCACCACGTCTGGGTGAGCCGCGGCGACATTGGTGCTCTCGGCCGGGTCGGCCTCCAGGTCGTAGAGTTGGTACGGCGGAAGGGTCGACAGGTCGCTGGCAGGGACCTTGAGCCACACGCTCGGGTTGGGGGTCGGCGAGCTCCAGCCGCCGGAACCGGGCCAGAGCAGCAGCTTCCAACGCCCGTCCCGGATGGCGAAGCGCCCTTCGGCCGAGTGGTGCACGACCGGCCCGCGCGCCGAGGCCGCGGTCTTTTCGCCGCGAAGCACCGGCAGCAGGCTTACGCTGTCTTCACCCGCGTTGGCCGGAAGGCGAGTGCCGACCACCTCCGCGAGCGTGGCGAGCAGGTCGAGTTGACCGATGGTCACGGCCGACGTCGCGCCCGCGGGGACAACGCCCGGCCAGCGCGCGATGTAGGGGACGCGGTGGCCGCCCTCGTAGAGATCCGATTTGAAACCGCGCAGCCCACCACTCGGGTCGTGTCCAACCGAGGCGTGCGGCGGGATATCCGCGGCCGGGGCGAAGCCATTGTCCGAGGTGAAGACCACCAGCGTGTTCCGATCTAGGCCGGTCTCGGCCAAGGCGGCCAGGATGTGTCCGATGTCCGCATCGACCTGCGCGACGAAGTCACCGTAGGGCGTGGTCCCGGTGCGGCCCGCGAATTCCGGCGTGAGCAGAATGGGCGTGTGCGGTGAGGCGAGTGCGAGGTAGAGGAAGAACGGCTTGCCGTCCGTCGCGCTGGCGCGGGTCCGCAGGAAATCGATCGTGCGGGACGTCAGCCGCGGTTGCACCTCCTCGAGCCTGAAGTCGTCACTGATCGCGCCGCCCCGCCACAGCTTCGGCGACGGACTGTCGCCGATCGTCCGGGTTGGCACCTGCGTGATGCGATCGTTCTCAATCCAGACATACGGGGGCATGTCGAGCGACGCGCTGATGCCGAAAAAGGAATCGAAGCCATGGGCCGTCGGTCCGCCTCCGACCGGCTTGGCGAAGTCAACGTCCGCGGGTTGCGGGCCGGTCCGGGCCCAGTCGAGTCCGAGATGCCACTTGCCCAGCATCGCGGTCACATAGCCCTGCTGCTGCAACAGTCGGGCCAGCGTGAGACGGCCCGGTTCGACCAGCGGAGCGCTGTAGCCCTGGGTAACGCCCTGCTTCAGCGGCCCGCGCCAGGCATAGCGACCGGTCAGCAGCGCGTAGCGGCTGGGCGTGCAGAGCGCGGAGGCCGAGTGCGCATCGGTGAAGCGCATTCCCTGCGCAGCCAGCGCGTCGAGGTGGGGCGTCCGCCACGCACTGCGCGCGTTGTAGCTGGAGAGATCGCCGTAGCCGAGGTCATCCGCGTAGATCAGCAGGACATTCGGCTTCGCCGGCTGCGCGGCGGCGACGGAGGCCAGCAGACCAATCAGGACGGGAAAGAGAAGACGACGCAGCATGAGAAGATCGGCCGGCAGCAGACCGGGAGAGAGGGAACGCGGGGTTGAAACGAAAGTGGAGGAACGACCAGCAATGCACCTTAGCAGGCCTTTGGCGTCACGGGGAGAAAATGTTCACGCAATCGATCGGCCACTCTGCGCGCCCACGGCGTTGACAGTTTTCGGCGGCGAGCGTCTGGTTTCCGCACCCCACCCCGCCATGAAGACCCCTCTGGTCCGCCTCTGTGTCGTGTTCTGCTGCCTGCTGGCCATCGCGACCGCCGCCGAGCGCGCGGCGCAGCGCCCGAATGTCCTGTTCATTGCGATCGACGACCTTAACGGCGATCTCGGCAGTTTTGGCGCCGCGCATGCGCGGACACCCCATCTCGATGCCTTTGCGCGCACGGCGCGTCCGTTCACGCGTCACTATGTCCATGTGCCCACCTGCGGCGCCTCGCGGGCCGCGCTGCTGCGCGGGCAGCGGCCGAGCAAGCCGGTCCATCTTAGCAACAACGCCATTCGGGATACGCAGACCGAGTGGGCCGCGCAGAGTCTCCCCGGCTGGTTCCGTCAGCACGGCTACCGCACCTACGCGCTCGGCAAGATCACGCACTATCCCGGCGGACTGACGGGCAAGGGCTGGGCCGAGGGTCCGGAGGAACTGCCCGGCGTCTGGGATCGGTCCTGGCTCCCGCAGAGTCCCTGGAAGACGGCCGAGGATGTCATGCATGGTTTCGCCAACGGGCAGCCGCGCGTGTCCGGCCGGTCACCCGCGTGGGAAGCCCATGACGGACCGGATTCCGCCTACCCGGATGCGTGGGTGGCCGACGAATCCATCGCGACCCTGCGCGACCTCGCCGGCGGAGACGGCGGACCGTGGATGCTGGCGGTGGGCTTCTTCAAGCCCCACCTGCCCTTCGCCGCGCCCAAGCGCTGGTTCGATCTGCACGATCCCAGCAAACTGCCGATTCCCGCCGACACGGCGCGGGCGCCGGCGCCGTCCAGCTGGCACGCGAGCAGCGAACTTTTGACCAATTACGGCCAGCACCCGGCCGATCCCTCGGTTGACGAGGCTTACGCCCGCCAACTCCGCCACGGCTACGCCGCGGCGGTTTCCTACGTCGACGCGCAGGTCGGAAAGCTGCTCGAGGCCGTCGAGGCCCTCGGCCTGGCGCGCAACACCGTGATCGTCATCTGGGGCGACCACGGCTTCAGTCTCGGCTCGCAGGGCATCTGGGGAAAGCATGCGCTGTATGAGGCGGCGTTGCGCTCGCCCCTCATGATCCGCACGCCGGAGCTCACCGCACCCGGCGCGCAGTCCCGCGCCGTGGTCGAATCCGTCGACATCTTCCCGACGCTCACCGATCTCTGCGGCCTGCCAGCCCCGGCCGGCCTCGCCGGGCAGAGTCTGCGCTCCTATCTGCAGAACCCGACCGCGGCGTCGTCCAAACCCGCGCTCGCCTGGTTCACGCGCGGGCAGAGCACGATTCGCACGGATGACTGGCGGCTGATCGTCCACCAGCCCGACGCAGCCACGCAGGGCGTGGAGCTCTTTGATTTTCGCTCCGCGCCCGAAGGCCGGCGCGTCGATCCGCAAACGGAACCCACCGTGGTCGCCCAACTGAGAGCCCAGCTGCCCGCACCGGCGGCGCTGCAGCCGGCCCGCTGACCCCCTGATCGCCGTAAGGGTGGCCTCGTGCGCGCCCTCAGAGGGCGCGGTCGCCGGCCGCGGTCCCAGAAACGGGGTCCGGCCGCTCCCCAAGGATCGGCGGCGGCGCCAAAACGAGCTTCTCGATCTTCTGCCAGACAGCGGCATCGCCACGCAGAACTCCTCCATAATTCGCTTCGATATCCTGCGCTGCGGAGATGATTACATGTGCGAGCTGATCGCGTGGAAACATAGTGCCTGCCAGTCCTGACGCGTTCGCGTGCAGGTTGTGATCGAGAAAGAGATAAGGGGCTCCGATCTTTCCTTTCGTAAAGACAACCTCCAGCTCCATGTCGTAGTAGGCGACTGTGACGCCAACTTCTTTCGAGACGTAGGAAACGCAGAACCCATCCTTGAAGGAAGCGTAGGTGCCCTCGGTCTCAGACTCGATGCGGAATCCCAAAAGCTCCAGAAAGCCGAAGCTCTTCTTGGCTTGGTCGAGGAACTGGAAGTGCGGAGCCATCTTCAGGCGGCCTGTTCAAGATGACCCACGCGCGAAGCGCGTTGGGTCGCGCGGCTGGCTGAGCTTCTTTCTCATCGGGTGGTCAGGGATTTAATAGCCGCAATACGAGTTCCACGAACTGCTGGATCTTCTTTGG